>CAZBZV010000067.1:0-18187 GCA_964496505.1 uncultured Ignavibacteria bacterium
CGGCGGGCGAGTTCTGTCAGGTCGCGTCCGAAATGATCCAGCGCCGGCGTCTTCGACTTTTTGCGCTTCTTGGCAAAATTGGAAGGCTTTCCGGCCTGAATATTCTTCAGCTCCTCATAGGCTTCCTGATAGGAAATATCGTACATCGATAAAACCTGAGCCGCCACACCTTCCTCGTCCTTCAAAAGGGCCAGAAGGATATGCTCCGTATCGATATCTTTCGACTTCAGGGAACGCGCTTCCTGTCCCGCGACCTCCAGAGTCTTCTTTGCTCTGGCTGTGAGGGGGAGCTGCCCCATAGTCATGGTTCCGCCTGAGGGCTGGACAACATCCTCGATGGACTGTTTTAAATCCTGAAGTTCTAATCCGATGTTCGTGATGATTTCTACGGATCGCCCTTCACCAAGACGGATTAGCCCTAATAGAAGATGTTCCGTACCGATATAATCGTGCCGCAAACGTGTTGCCTCATCCCGCGCGTATTCAATCGCCTTGCGGGCCAATTCGGTGAACATCTCATTCATAATAAAAATCCTCCATGTGTAAGCTATTTAAGCTCGGACAGCCTTGCTCTTATCAACTCCGCCCGCTTGGCATCCCGTTCCGATGGGGAAACGTTTTTTCCTGCCACTTTCTGTATATGCGCAGGCTGAGCCTGAACCAAGATTTCATTCAATAAAGTCAGAGGAATCATATCCAGAACCCCAAGTGCCATTCCAAGTCTCACTGCCGACAATAAATTCATTGTCTCCTCTGATGTCAATACCCGAGCGTATTTTAATATTCCGTATGCGCGCCATATCTTATCCTTAATTTCGTCAGGGGCGTCACGTACGAGGATGCGCCGCGCATTCTCCTCATGTTCTATCAACTGACGCGTTATTTGTTCCAGAGAATCGGTTATATCCTTCTCTTTACGCCCCAGAGTCGTCTGGTTCGATATTTGAAACAAATTTCCAAGCACTTCTGTTCCTTCGCCGTAAAAGCCCCGCACCGCAAGGCCGACTTTGGTGATCTCCTCGATTACCTTGTCGATTTCATGCGTCAGGACCAATCCTGGCAGATGAATCAACACCGAGGCGCGCATCCCGGTTCCGCAGTTGGTAGGGCAGGAGGTCAAAAATCCATAATCAGTGTCGTAATCGTATGCCAGTGTATTTCCCAGAGTATCATCAACAGTTTCGGCAATTTCCATAGCACGGTGAATATTCAAGCCGGAAGTCAGCGACTGTATCCTGATATGATCCTCTTCATTAATCATTATGCTGATATCTTCATCGTCCGAAAGATATATTCCCCGGGCGGGCTTTGTAGCCCGGAATTCGGGAGATATCAGATGTCTTTCGATCAGGAATCGGCGGTCTAATTCGGTCATATCCTCTGACTGCACATATCGGCCGCGTTCAAGCAGGTTTTCATTTCTAAGAGCGGAATGCACATATTCGCGCGAATCCTCCATCTCCTGATCAGAACCCTTGTTGGGATAAAGAATATTCTGGATATTCCTTGCCAGCCGAACCCTGCTGGATACCACTATTGCAGGATCGGTACCATCTCCTTTGAGCCATGAGGCCGTTTTATGTATAATATCCTCAAACATACCTGCTCCTACTTTTCTTCCGCCAGAACCCTGAGCTGGTCGCGCAATTCCGCAGCCTTCTCGAATTCTTCATTCTTTATGGCATCGCGCAGTTGTTCCTGCAGCTCACGCTCTTTGCGCAGAGGTTCCATTGATTCCGAACTGCCGTGAGGCAGTTTGCCCTCATGACGGTTTGAGCCGTGAATCTTTCTGAGAAGATCATCGAGCTGAGTTTTGAATGCGCGATAACATTTGCCGCAGCCGAATTTGCCGACCTTGGAAAATTCCGCAAAAGTCAGACCGCACCGGGGGCAGTTAACCTGAACCAGAGCGCCGGTCTTTTCATTGATATCCTTATCAACCATCGATGACAAAAAATCACCCAGCGGGAAAGGCACCGCCTTGAGCGGGTTTTTGAAACCAAGCTTGGAGGCGCAGCTTTCACAAAGGTGATATTCGATTTTCTTGTCGTTTGCCACCTGCGTAAAATTGATGGTTGCTTCATTCTTTTTGCAATTGTCACATAACATAACTCTATAAACCTCCGCTACTGTAACCGTAGACAGCCGGCCGAAAGTTCATATGTTTTTTCCGCCAAATCGGCCAGTCTTTGATTATGTGTAGCGATTAAAAATGTGACTCCCGTTGATTTGTTTATCTCTGCCATCAATCCATGTAAATTATCGGCGGTCTTCTCATCGAGATTCCCAGACGGCTCATCTGCGAAAACGATCTTCGGTTCGGTAACCAGAGCGCGGGCTACCGCTACTCTCTGTTGCTCTCCGCCCGATAGTTTACCCGGCCGATGATTTACCCTGTCTTTTAAATCTACCTTTTCTAATATATTATACGCAAGTTCCGAGGCCTGTTTCTTGTTTTTACCTGTAATTAATAAGGGCATCATGACATTCTCCAGAGCACTAAACTCTGATAAAAGATAATGAAACTGGAAAATAAAGCCAATATTAATATTTCTGAAATGCGCCAGTTTTTTTTCGTTCATGGAGGAGAGGTCGTCAGATCCGTAATATACAGTCCCCTCGGTAGGATTATCGAGACCGCTCAATAGATATAAGAGTGTGCTTTTGCCGGCACCCGATGCTCCTACTATTGAAGTCATTTCACCCATGCTGATTTCCAAATCGATTCCTTGCAGAATCTTAATTTCGCCTTCGGATGTTAGAAAAGTTTTAGTAATTCCCTCTGCTTTTAATAGCACCTCATTGCCCTGTGCTCCGCCTGCGAGCCTGCCCTTATTTTGGGCATCCCTGTTATATTTATTGTCGCCAGATTCCATATTTTTTTTAGCAAAACCTATTGATAGCGAATAATTTCTAACGGATAAAGCCGACCTGCACGGAGGGCCGGATAAATTGTTGCCAAAAATGTTAGTATGACTGCCAGCACACTAATCACTATAAAATCCACCAATCTCATCTCTATTGGCAGGAAACTCAGGAAATATATATCACCCGGGAGCGATATAATTTTGAACTGTATTTGTAGCCAGCAAAGCCCCAGGCCCAGAATGGAGCCGATAAATGTACCTATTAAGCCCGATATAAGTCCTATAATCATAAAGATTTTCACGATTGAACCGGGATTTGCCCCCATACTTTTCAAAATCGCAACCTCCGACTGCTTCTCAAGCACAACCATCACAAGTGTTGAAATTATATTGAATGATGCAACTGCTACAATAAGAAACATTGCCAGCGTCAGCAGTATCTTCTCCCATTTCATCCAGTAGAACAGGTTCGCATGCGAATCGACCCAGTTTCTGACCAGATAGAACATGCCGATTCGGCTGTCGAGACGCTGCGTTATAGGCTGAACCCGTGCCGGATCATCGACCTTGACCTGGATTGCACTGACCGGATCGGCGGGCTGGTAGATTTCGGAAGGCTGCATATAATTCATTGCAAATGGTTCGATTAGCGGATTTCCAATTGAGAGGAGCTTATTTCTTGTTCTGGTGCGGCTATCGCGCAGTTTGAAGATCTGCTGTGCATCGGGAATTGAAATAAACATAAAATAATCGTCGTAATCGTACATCCCGGTCTCGAAAATACCGTTTAAGCGAAAGCGCGTGATCTTAACATCGCTCATCCCCAGGCTCAGGCTGCGCCCTTTCAGGCTGGCGATGTAGACAGTATCGCCAATAGTAACCTGAAGGCGCCGGGCCAGACCACGCCCTAATACTGTGCCGGGCAAGCCGTTATCCGGCTCGAAGCCAAAATTGCCCCTGTACATATGCTCCTTTATATTGGAGACCCGGGAAATATCTTGCGGATCAACGCCGCGAACCAGAACGCCGTCATTATCATGCTCAGAGCCGACCACGGCTTTGCCCAGAACTACAGGAGCCGCACCGGTTATCCCCTGCAGCGCATTCACCTCGTCAATCAGCTCATCGTAATCTCGGATTCCGGAATTGCCGTAACCATAGACCGTTATATGAGAGATAGTTCCGCCAATTCTGGATTTGACTTCGGTTTCGAAACCATTCATCATGGAGTTGACGAAAAATACCACAGCCACGCCCAGAGCGACTCCGGCAATTGACAGGAAGGTTAGTACGGATATGAAGCGCTCCCTCTTCCGTGATTTAAGGTAACGGAGCGCTATAAAAAATTCAAAGCTCATCCTATTCCGGCTTTAATTGCGGAAAGAGTATCACTTCCCTGATATTGGTTTTACCCGTGAATATCATAAACAGCCGATCCACGCCGATTCCCAGGCCGCCGGTGGGAGGCATGCCGTATTCCATGGCCTTAAGGAAATCCTCGTCAAGCTGCTGGGCCTCATCATCTCCGAGCTTGGAAAATTTCTGCTGCATCGTGAACCTTTCCCTCTGGTCGTCCGGATCGTTTAGCTCGGAGAAAGCGTTGCAGACCTCGGAACCGGCTACGAACAGCTCGAACCTTTCGGTCAGTTCGGGATTTTCCCGATGGATCTTTGCCAGCGGAGACATCTCCAGCGGATGGTCGGTTATAAACGTCGGCTGTATTAAATTAGGTTGAACTTTCTCGGTAAATATATCATCGAGAATTTTTGGACGTCCGCGCGTCTTTTCAATTTCAATCTCGAGTCTTTCGCATTCGGCGATAAGCTCATTATCATCAAGATTGGCGGCGTCGATACCCGCATACTTTTTGATAGCCTCAAGAATCGGAAGCACTTCCCATTCGGCATTGAGATCGAATTTATTACCGGCAAACTCGAACTCGGTGGTGCCGAAAACCTTGGTGGCGATATCCAGAAGCATACGTTTGATCAACTGCATTATATCGTGATAATCGGCGTAGGCCATGTAGAATTCGACCATGGTGAATTCGGGATTGTGGTAACGGTCGATGCCTTCGTTCCGAAAATCCTTACAGACTTCATATACCTTCTCGTACCCGCCGATAATCAGACGCTTGAGGTATAGCTCGTCGGCGATTCGCAAAAACAGGTCGACATCTAAAGCATTATGGTGCGTTACGAACGGCCGCGCCGAGGCCCCGCCGTAAAGCGGCTGAAGGACAGGAGTTTCTACTTCCACAAAGCCCTCCCCGTCCAGAAATGAGCGCATGGCATTTATGAGACGGCTTCGCTTCACGAACAGCTCCCGTATCTCGGGATTCGTGATAAGATCAAGATATCTTTGACGAAAACGTGTCTCCACATCCTTGAGGCCGTGCCACTTTTCCGGCAGGGGACGGAGCGCCTTGGAAAGCAGGGCTATACTCTGTGCCTTGATGCTGATCTCACCTTTTTTAGTGCGGAAGGCGGGACCGGTTACGCCAATGATATCGCCTATGTCCAGCAGCTTGAAGAGCTTGTACTGATCCTCACCGACGTCATCTTTCCGGACATAAAGCTGAATCTGCCCGGTTTCGTCCTGAATATGGCAGAATGATGCCTTGCCCATTACTCGCATGGTCATAATCCTGCCGGCCAGAGATAATTCCCTTTCGGTGCTTTCGAGCTGATCGAAGTTGGCGAAAACATATTTGGATTCGGCATCTTTTTCGAATTTGTAGGGGAATGGGTTGATTCCCATCTCCCGGATTTTTTCCAGCTTGGTTCTGCGTGCCTGAATATATGTGTCTTCGCTTACTTCGGTTCTGGTTTCATCAGCCATATCATAAACTCCGTATATTTTCCTTTTTAATCTTTTACCTGGTACTTTTGTTTCAACATTTTCATCACGATAGGCGGTACCAGATCCTCGTACTTGCCATGATGCTGGGCGGCATCCTTTATAATACTGCTGGACAAATAAACATATTTGAACGATGTCATCAAAAACACCGTTTCCACATTGCGGTTCATCTTGCGGTTCATCAGGGCAAGCTGAAACTCGGCCTCAAAATCGGATACAGCCCGCAGCCCGCGCACGATTGCAACAGCCTTCTTGTCGCGCGCCAGGTTTGCCACCAGCCCGGAAAAATTGATAACGCTTATTTTGCCGTTTTCCTTAAAGGTCTCGCGGGTCATCTGAAGTCTCTCCTCCTCGGTGAAGAGGTATTGCTTTTGCGGATTATGGGAGACCGCCACTATTACCTTGTCAAAGATATTCGTGGCGCGCTGGGCGATATCGACATGCCCGTTGGTAACCGGATCGAAACTGCCGGGATAAATGGCCGTTCTTGGATTATCCGTCATCTTCTTCGAATCTCTTTCCTATGAACTGATATACAGTTCGCTTACTTTTTTATACGCACAATATGGCATGAGGTACTCGATCTGTCCAGGGGAATATATATTTTCCTGAATCTTATCAGGCTGAATGAATCCCAGGTTATCGCCCAATGTTTCCTGCAAAATAGAGATCTCATCCTGGTCCATAACCCCCTCAAATACCAGCACAGACATATCGCTTAAGCCAGGGGCGGAGGAGATTGAATTGGCCAGATTATCGGCCACATTAATAATTAAATGCTTTTCCGAAATATCGGGTTTCTCCTGATCGGTTTTTCTTTGATGATACCACTTCAACTCTGGGAAACCGGCTTTCTGTGAGGTGGCGCACAAATAAGAACTATTTTCTTTATATATAATCGTTTTCGGAGACAGCTTCCGGCCGGTTTGATCGAATATATTCCGCCACAATTCCTGCGGCAGATGTATGCCCGAGAGGAAGAGCAAATTCTGCTTTAAAATCTCGGCCGTTCTGGCCAGATGCCTGTTCCTGACCGCCAGAGAGTTTCTTTCTGTAAGATCTGTCGGATTAAGCTTTCGTTCCGGTTCAAATTCTACCTGATACCCCCGCTTTTCGTGGATAAGGGATTGCCTGACTTCCCATTGATTCCACTCGGGTATCGCCTCTGCAAGTTCCGGGAAAGATTTAATCCGTCCTTCCACCGCCATCTCATGCGGTACGATCAAAAAGGTTTCAAGCTGTTTGAAAGGAGGCAGTTTTTCTGAGATTAATTTCTGAAGATTTTCGGAAAAGGAAAAGAACAGACTTTCCCATTCCAGACGGTCGAAATCATAGCTGCCGAAGTCGAGAACTTCAGAACTGATGCCGTCAAACCCGCTGTAAAGATATTTCAGATTAAAAGATTTTAGCTCCAGTATGAGAAAATCCTGTAAAACCTTGAGCAGAACTACTCCAGTGTTAGATAATTTTTGATATTCTCGAAAGCTACCGGTCCAATACCCTTAACCTCCATAAGCTGTTCGAGTGACTGAAAGGAGCCGTTATTGCGTCGATACTCCACAATCCTTTCGGCGTATACCGGTCCTATGCCGTCTAAGAGCTCGAATGAATCGGCGGGTGCGGTATTAAGATTGATCCTGGGCGGTTCGTTTGCGCTCGCAGTCCATACGGTAGCTTTGTTAGGTGTAAGTAACCGGTCGGAACTGCTTACTGTTTCGATTATAAGTTCCGGCGGCTTGTTGCGGTTGGACTTCTGGTAAATCATTATAGCCCCACCGATTAGAATACACGCCAGCAGGAATAATATAGCCCAGATATCGCCCTTTGAAAATATGTTCTTTCTTTCAGCCATACTGCAAAAAAGATATAATGCCTTCATTCAATGAGCAACAAAAAAATTAGAAAGCCCCGAGATACATTATTCCCACGCTTAGAACCTGATTTCAACCCAGAGACCAAGTTCCCGAACATGCGACTTCTGATAACGGGTTTTATCGTTGCTGTCCTGCCAGCGCGCCTGCAAGCCGCCGTTTATATTCGATGAGAACGAATAGGAGATTCGCGGCATAATTGTGAAATCAGTCCTCTCCGAAGTGGTTGACCATCCGCCCTCGGTCTGGAATCGATTGTTTTCCGATTTGGTATTCTTCTGCGAAATATTGAGGTTGAAGGTCAGGGTCGATTGCAGCTTGCCGAATATCGGGAATTTAATACCCTGAGCGGGCGAAAGCGTTGCCCGGGCGGTAAACTGCCAGGAATTCGATGATGAGCGTACGCCGTTGCTCAGCCTGGTCAAAAATGTGGTATCGCTGCCTTCGACTTCCTGAGTGTTTTCATACTGCTCTTTCAAAGTAGTTGACTTATCATACTGGAAGGAGCATTGCAGTTTATGAAACCAGGTAAAGTTCAGCTTGATAAGCGGTGAATAGCTGTCGGTTGTGCTTTTATCCGAGAGATACTGGCGCCCGGCGGTTCTGAAGGTCTCGTCGGTCTTCCTCATATATTTGGTGTCAAATGACAGAGAATTGAAGAAGAAACTTACGATACCGTATCTTTCCAGATTGCCGAGAGAGAATGACACATCGGGAAATGTCGTCGATACGCTCTTATTTGAATTAGCGCTCGACTGCCGCTCGCTGCGTGCATAACGCGTATTGATTTTCGTGCCCAAAATAAATCTTATGCCCGAACGGGCCGAGTAGCTCTTGGACTCGGTGTTGACATCCCTGGCAGTTCGGGAAATCGCCTCAGGATTGATCTCGGCGCCGGGATCATCGGTAAAGCCGAAAATATATTTCCAATCTGGCCTGTCCTCGAGACCCCAGATCGAGGACTGATTGTCGAGTGAGTAGCTGCCGCTTATATCATCGATACGATTGGTGAAAAATCTGATGAATTTCAGGAACGGCTTATGAAGAGAAAATCCACCGCCCTCGGTTGAATCTGATTGGGCCGGTCCTGATTTGGTGCCCCGTCCGAAAAATGTCTGAGGCGAGAAGGTCGAACTGATCGAGAACGTATTTCCGGCATTGACATTACGAGTGCCGAGCTCATTGCGGGCCGGGTCGGCATTTTCCCTGTAAGTCGCTCTGTACGAGAATTTATGTGTCAGCCATTTAAAGAGCGAGGGGCCGTATTCCATCCTCAATGACTGATTATTTTCCAGTTCGATCCCAAGCTTGAATTCGCTGGGATTGAAGGAGAAATTAATATCATCCGTGTTTCTTATATCACGGTTGGTCCTGAGAGTGTAATCGGTGCTGAGCGATTTGAAGATATTCCAGCTCAGTGCCAGGTCGCCATTTAAGGTGCGGTTATATGTCTTCGATTCATAGTTCTGATTATTGATGCTTTTGGAGTAATTTTTCTTAATCGTACCGGACATATTAAACCGGGACGGCAGAATTCCCAGCTGAGTGTCCTTCAGGGACTGCGGGATTAGCGGTATCGGCCTGAGGAAAAACAGGATCGGCACCGTCAAGGACGATTTCGGAGTGAGATCATAGGTCGCCTTGGCCTGATATGTTTCGGAATGTGAGAACGGCACTGTCGGCGATTTGCTGTCCGACTCACTGTATGAATATGATGTTTTCAGGCGGTTTAGAAGCAGGCCGAAAAGAATATTGCCGCCCTGCTTCCTGAATGACTGCGAAATCGAGAAACGCGTATTGGTAGATCTTGTAGTTTGTTCTTCTTCCTGTTCTGCCGGAACGATAATGTCCGAGCCCGGCTTGAGCCTGGGAACCGAGGTCCTCTCGCTCCAGCTATAACTGAACGGCAGTGATGCTCCCCAGCTTGGTGGCAGAAGCTTATGGATATTGATCTTCGTAGAATAGCTGTAACTCGTTTCGGATTTGCCCGAGCCCAGATTGGAGCTGTTCAAGGCGGTCAGATTACGGAAGTACTCGTCCTGTTTTCTGTAATTAAATGTATACGTAGCAAAATCCGAGAGTCCGCCCGAGACCGAAAAACGCATCGCGGTGCCCGGATCGTTGCGTACATCCGAAACCCTCAACTCATCAAGCCATAACTCCCCGGATACCGGTTCATAATTGACCGAATCAGTATTGGTGACGCCCACACCGAAATAAAGAATGGAGGTCAGCGAGGGACTGCCCCTGACTGAATATTTGCCCACCTTCAACTGCCGAATACCGGGATCTTCCGCCTTCAGCCTGATGAGCGAGTCCTTGACCAGAGTAATTTCATTGAAATCTATAACCACCTCGTTGGAATCACTCCACCCGGGGTATATATTCGTTTGATACTGATAGAAATTCTCGGCGTTATTCCCAAGTTGGAAGATGAAATGAATGGGGGATGGGCCGCTGGGAAGAGAATCCGGCCCGTGCACATACATTCTGATCTTCTGATATCCGGCATAATCCTCGGCTCGGAACAGCTCGCGTGTCGCGAATGCCGTATCGGGCACCATGATCGTGGTATCGAGCACATTGTTGGAATCGATAGTAATCTGTGTGTCTACCGGATAGAATTGCAGGTTTTCGAAATGGAGAAGCAGCGACTGTTCTTTTTCGAAAGTTTCGGTAGTTTTATCATAATAACCGCTGACTCCCGGGGGACTGGTATAATCCAGGTTTTCCTCGGTGTTGATAGCGGAAACATTGAATTCCGGCGGATTCACCGCAGTTGTGCGGTCAATATTTGCGGGACGAATCGAGTCCTCTTCCCAGCGCGTTGAAACAAGATTGATATCGGCTATTTCAATCACCACGGTTGAATCGAAATCGGTCAGCCAGATCCTGCTGTAGGCTATCCGTCCCCAGTCGGGATTGTTGATCGATTCGTAGTTCATTGAGTCGCGGATCGGAATCTGGTAGGTTATCCAGTTGTTCAGATTCGAGCCTTCGACCAGGTACTCATTGTCCGCGAGATCGATCACGAGACGGAAGAATTTTTCAACCGTATTCAGAGAACCTTTGCCGTCAAGGTCCTCCGTGTCCGGCCTTGCACCGCTGGCATCAAAGCGATTGCCCTCGGTGCCGTTGATCTGAGAGTAATCGTTTTTGTTCTCGTAAGAGTAGTTGTCGCCCGAAGGATCGGGATTGGTAAGGGAATCATAACATGCCTCCAGAGTATCATGAAGGCCGTCCAGTCCCACATCCTCGTCCTGCTCCAGAATTCCATTCAGATTCTGATCCTCGGTATCGAGTACACCATCGCCGTCAATGTCCTCGGATATATCGCCTAGGTCGATATAAATTTTTCCGTTGGAGGGCATGCGCCCGCCATTGACCTTCATCCTGATTTCCAAAAGTTGAGCACGGGTTTGATCCTGGCTACCGGTGGAATATGCCCGCATAATACCGGCCCAGCTCTGCGCGGGATTTACCGCGACAGAATCGGGATCACATTCATCCTCGGGATTCTCCTCAGGAATAGCCTCCACCGGATCGAAGAGAAGGCTCATTGTGGTCTTGCGGTCATTTCCGCGCACGTCACGATTATAAATATCGGTCACCGAATACGGATCGTAGGGATTGAACCAGATGAGATTTCCTCTTAGCTCGCGGTCGACTATATCCGGCGCAGACGATTTGGTATACTGATATCTTGTGATACCGAGAGAGAATGTTTCCTTGGCGCTCTCGAAATCATCCACGAACGCCTCGCCGGCAGTATTGGGATTAGGACGCGACTGGGCAACCTCTCCTGAAAACGATAGGCGGCTGTCGGCGCTGGCCTCGATCAAGGGCAGTGCATCGGTAAATGATGTCAGGAAGGGGAGATCGGTGGAATACGCAAAATCCGCATCCCACACCAGAGACTTTGAGGTCTCCTGACCGACACGCGGCTTGCGGTCGGTTGATTTCTCGCCTTTATAGAGAACGGTAGAACCGATTTTGAAATTCGGGCTGAACTCGTACTCGCCGCGCACGCCGAAGAGATTCTTTTTTTCCGAGGTAATAAAGGGCTCATATTCAAAATCAATCTGCAAATCGGCATTGGGATCGGAAACGCCGTCAGTCAAAAATGTTATTCTTCCGATTTCATAATAGATTTTATAATCTCTGTCTTTTTTCAGCTCCTCGCCGTTTAAAATAACCCTCTCGGAGTTCTCGATAATATTCACCCGGCCCAGATAGTATTCGGTCTGACGCTGGGATGTTTCAAATTCGATATAATATTTGGTATACTGCGAGGGATTGCTGGTAATAGTACTGCGCCTGGTATTATAGATCTCCGGTACCGTAACATTAAGAGTGGAACCGTCCGGCGCATACGAACGTGTTGAGGCAAACGGCTCCGCTTCAGGAAATATAAGATAGCCGCGGTCCCTCAGGAGTATATTGCTGTTTTTTGCGTCAATTCTTCCATCCGGATTATCCGCTCCGGTAACATCCCGCTGGTCCAGCCCCATAATCTGAATATACGGGGTGCCGTTCTGGTGCGATAGGTTCTTGTCAGCCTGGGTTTCTGTTCCGGGTTCGCCCAGAAAAACCTGTACATCGATTCCCTCCGGATCGATATCGCGGGCGCCCAGGCTGTATACATTACGCCACTCATTGCGCCAGGTGCGATAGGTATTATCCGCCACATTCTGTTCCAGAGCGATCAGCTTCAATGACAGCGTGTCCCCGGAACGATTGCCGATTTCAACCACTTCACCGTTATTTAGACGGACACGGAACCAACCTGCAATCAGACGATTGCGGTCGTAGGTAAACATCTCGAGATACTGGGAATTGTTATAAACGTAATAATCGTCATACTCAAGCCGCTTGACCGTGGTAGTTCGGTCTTCTTGAGGAAACTGATTGAAGTTTTCCGGATCAACCGCAACGTTGGCATAACTCCACTGCTCATCCATATCGAAATTGCTGCCGGTCTGGATATTGTGATACACATAAACTTCCGACTCGATTATCGAATCTACATTGTCTTCCGGGAAGAACAGCCAGAAGAACGTGCGCTCAAGATAATCGTAGTCGCGCTTGTGGTTGGTCGACTTGGATGCGCCAGCCTCGAAGCTCGAGCTTTCGGTTGAGCCTTTCTCCTGGGAGACAATTGCGGTCAAGTCCAGCGCCCCGATTTTGGCGGTTGCCTTGATACCGAAAAGTCCCTGCACTCTCTGAGAATAGCCAACGAACTGTGTATTGGGAAGCGAGAGATTTGTGTTTCCGGCTTCTATGGACTGAATGATTTCGTCTTCAGTACCTTTATATCTGATTTTGATTGTATTGGCAAGGTCGGTTTTTCTCTCGGAATTCTGATCAACTTCAACCGATATTTTCGTTCCGATAGTTCCCTTAATGCTGTATCGCGAGACCTGCTCCATGTCCAGCGAGGGAAATTTATTGACACGGTTGAGCGCATCCGATTCCTTATCTGTCCACTGGCTCCGGCCGGAGAAGGATATCTTCTGATAGCCGCTGACATCGAGACCTGCGGTACCCTCACCGGCAATCGCCTTGATTACACCGCCGACCTCATCGCCAAGATCGATTTTGACATTCAGAAGCCCGGCGCCTTTGTCTCGTTCTGCCTTTTTGGTGGACTGATACAGATTCTGGCGCCAGTAATTAGCAACCTCAGCATCACCGTAAACCCTGGCATTCTCAAGATAATCGGCAAAACGATCGGATTCCACCTTGTGCTGATTGATGGTACGCGTATAATAAAGATTTCTGGTTCTCAGGTCCCAGCCGGTGGTCACATTATATTTGGTTCGTCTGTCATTGAGAAGCGGTGGACTTTCACCAGCAAATGATATTCCCGGATCTTGTTTTTTTTCGGGGAAGGGAACGAGATGCGGGGTTTTATAATCCAGCGAGATTTTTAGCCGGCTAAAACCCTCTTCGGGCGATTCTTCTTCGGCTTCATCACTTTCCTGCGCGGCCAGGCTGACATTGAGGGCCAGCAGGAGAATCAAAACGCCGATCAGGCTGTAAAGATGGAATCTCTTCCGTAATTTCACGAGCAAACCTTAATATTTAGATACCTTAACCTGTATTAATACGCTATAATCCTCTCCTTTTTAATTAATCGCCCAAAAAAGTTATTTCTTCTTCTAAATTATATCCATATTCGTCTTTTACTTTTTTCTTCAGAGCTTCGGCCAGCTTGCGAACATCCGCAGCCCTGGCCTTTCCTGTAGCATTTATCAAAATATTCGCATGTTTGTCGAATACACGGGCGCCGCCAATGTGCATTTGTTTTGCTCCTACCTTCTCGAGTAAAAATCCGGCAGCCAATTTTCCAAAAGGCTCGTCCGGCTTTTCGATATTTTTAAAAAAGCAACCTGCCGAGCAATCCTTCTCCGGATGTCTCTGGTTGCGTAATTCGAGAATTTCATCCTGTTTTTTCAAGAGTACCGCAGGCTCTTCGCGCTTAAAATCAAAACGCGCTCTCAGCACGATCTCTTTGGTTTTTTTCAATATACTATTTCTGTATGAAAAGGCAAAATAATTATTCTTTTCCCAGCGCGGTTCCTCACCCGATTTCATTATTTCCGCCTCGATCAGGATATCGGCCACAGATGTTCCGAATGCGCCGGCATTACCGTAAACCGCACCGCCGACCTGACCTTTAATACCGGCCATGTCAACCAGTCCGCCCAGCCCCTCACGGCAGGTATAGTCGACCAGTTCCTCCCAGTCGTATCCGGCTTCAACCTCGATATAATCATCGGTAACTTCAAGGCCGGTATTGGCTATATGAATAATCAGACCGGGATAACCATTGTCGGATATCAGCAGATTCGATCCGCCGCCGACTATGAAGAAATCCATTTTATTTTCATGGGCCAGATTAACGGCATCAATTATATCCTCGCGCTTATCGCAGTAGATAAACATCCGGGCCGGACCACCGATTCCGAAAGTCGTATAGTCGGCGAGGATATGATTCTCATGAAACTTATTGCCGAATCTTTTCCTGAAAATGGATGCTATATTGTTTATTTCCGCTGCCTGTAAATTCTGCATGGAGTTCTCGATTATATATGATTACCCACTTAATTTATACAATAATACGGCTGAAAGTTCTGGATTTTATTGGTCTTGGGGGCTTTCCGGGCTTTCTTTTTCAGCGCTCTTATCATCTTCCTTCTTATCTTCTTCGTCTTCACCGGCTTCCTGCGGTTTATCATCGCTCTTTTTATTCTTTTCGGCATTTATTTCATCCAGATAATTCATTCTGAGCTGATAAAGGACTCTTTTTGTCAGATTCTCTTCCTCGTCAGTGAGATTGCCCCGGGTCTTCTTTTCGATCATGTCGAGCATATCAATAGTCATCTGCGCCTGCTGAAGATTCTTATCGGTTTTGCCGGTCATGGGATTCATCATTTTGCCGAGGCTCTGCATGGCAGAGGCCTCCAGAGACATCACCAGGCCGATATACAGCGAATTGACATTTTGATCCTTTTCTTCTTCTGCCATTTTTTATCCTTTCTTCATTAGTCTGACCGCAATGGAAAGATTGTGTTGAAGATCGATAACCTCCGCTTCCACTTTTTTCAGCATACGGCTGAGATCATAGTCGCTAATGTCCTGTTGTATTTCCTTCATGTACTCGCCGATCTTTTGCGCAAGCTCAGCGGCTTCAGTCAGCTTTTCATACTTGGACATTTTACCTCCATCTTAACCGGCGACCAGATTCTCGAACATGCCGGAATATCTTTTCATGACCTCGTTTTTTAATGATGACAGCTCCTCGGTCGATAATTTAATTTTTTTTGACACTATGTCAAACGCATATTTTCGGGCGATTTTCAATAAATCCAGGTCCCTGATAATATCCGCAGATCGAAACTCCGGAAGGCCGTGCTGACGTTCTCCCAGAAATTCCCCCGGTCCTCTCAAACGCAGGTCGAATTCCGCAATCTTGAAACCGTCCTGGGTTGAGGCGATAGCGGCCAGCCGCTCGGAGGCGGTATCGGTCGACTTCGAACCGGTTATCAGTATGCAATAGGATTGATCGGCTCCGCGTCCGACCCGTCCGCGAAGCTGATGGAGCTGGGAGAGCCCGAATCTTTCCGCATTTTCTATCATCATAATGGTAGCATCGGGGACATCCACACCGACCTCTATGACAGTAGTTGCCACAAGAATATCGATCCTGCCCGACCGGAAGTCCCTGGTAATGACATCTCTTTCCTCGGGGGTCAGGCGGCCATGCATCAGGGCCAGCTTGTGCTCCGGGAAGATATCCTCCGACAGCCTTTCATATTCCTCGCTGGCAGCTTTCAACTGCATCTTTTCGGATTCCTCGATCAAAGGATAAACTATATATGCCTGCCTGCCTTTGGAAAGCTCTTCCCTGATAAAATCGTATACCTTGTCTCTGGCTGAGTCATGACGGACTGCAGTCTTGATCGGCTTTCGTCCCGGAGGAAGCTTGTCTATTGTGGAAAGATCAAGGTCGCCGTAAACTGTCAGGGCCAGACTCCTCGGGATCGGGGTGGCGGTCATAACCAGAAGATCGGGATTGTCGCCCTTGCCGCGCAATCGCGCACGTTGAGCCACACCGAAGCGGTGCTGTTCGTCTATCACCACCAGCGATAATTTATGGTATTCCACATTTTCCGAAATCAGGGCGTGTGTGCCGATTATAATATCCACCTCACCAGCCTTTATCATCTTCTGCATCCTGGTTTTCTGCGCCGCTTTCTGTGATCCCAGGAGAAGGCCAATCCGTATATTAAGAGGTTCGAGAATTCTGGAGATAGTATTAAAATGTTGTTCGGCCAGAAGCTCGGTAGGAGCCATAAAGGCGGCCTGATAACCGTTTTCGACCGCGTATAATATGGATGCCACCGCTACGATAGTTTTTCCCGAGCCGACATCTCCCAGAAGCAGACGGTTCATTGGCGCTTCCGACTTCATGTCATCGAATATCTCACCCAGTACCCGGGCCTGTGCCGAGGTCAGTTTAAAGGGCAAATTCTGTTTGAATTTCTGAAGTAATTCGCCGGGGATTTTATATTGATGTTTTTTCTTTTGTTTCTGGTATTTCTGATGAATTATAGAAATCGCGGTCTGCAGCAGAAAAAGCTCCTCGAATGCGAATCGGTTGCGTGCTTCCTTCAGAGCCTTTTCCGTTTCCGGGAAATGGATTTGCTTCAAAGACTGATTAATTGCCGGCAGTTTCAGCTCAGTTCGGATCATTTGCGGGATAACATCCTTGAGCTTATCGGCATAAACTGCCATGGCATTATTTATGATTCGACGCAGTCCGCGGCTGTTAAGACCTGCACGCATCCAGGCCGAATTGGAGCTATACAGGGGAACAATTCCGACCGTATGAAGAAGATTTTCTGAGTCTCCGATATCCTGCAGGATTTCGTATTCCGGATGAACCATGTTAGGGCCGCGAAATTCCCCGACCTCTCCGGTAACCGAAAGCACGACATTTTTTTTGATTATATTTTTCAGATAATTATGTCCCCGAAACCATGCCAGCGATAGATTCCCCGAACCGTCCGAGATAATTGCCTCGAATACTTTTTTTCGACCCGGTATCACCCCCGAGGTCAGCACCTTACCAAGTACAGTGGCCTGATCCCCGACACTCAAGCTGCCGATCTTTTTAACATTGGTTCTATCAAGATATTTCCGCGGAAAGTAGTATAGCAAGTCGGGAATTGTCTCGATTCCCTCAGCTTTCAAGAGCTCAGCTTTTTTCGGCCCGACCCCTTTCAGGTACTGGAGTTCGTTGTCGGGAATTTTATTTTTATCTTGCATATCTGCAAAAATGGAATTTAAAATAGTTTTGGCAAGTTTAAACGAAATATTTGTTACACTGTATTATATATGGACTTAGCAATCGGAAGGCAATGATATTTAAACATTCAGGGGAATACATCACAGGTTTCATTGTATAAGGTAAAAGAATGAAAATGGAAGGAGAATATCATGAAAAGAGGGATCATTACTATTTTTGCGGCTTTAATGCTGTTCAGCTCTGCGGTATATGCAGATCTTGCAGTTACGGTATATAATCAGAACCTGGGAGTGGTCAAGGACCAGCGCTCTATCGATTTTCAGAAAGGCAAATTCGAATATTCACTGGTTGATGTACCCAGCCAGATTGATCCTACTTCGGTTCATTTCAAGCTTTTACAGAATCCGGATGCGGCAGCTTTGCTGGAACAGAACTACCGCTACGACCTGGTTGGATTCAACAAAATTCTGGACAAATATATTGACAAGACAATTGAGATGGTTCATGAGGACGGCCGGATTTATTCCGGGACATTGCTCTCACATGACGGCAATACTGTCACGCTGATGAAGCCGGATAATTCGCTTGAGGTGGTTCAGACCGAGAAGATTACCAAATTCGACTTCCCCAAACTTCCCGAAGGACTGATAACCAAGCCGACTCTGGTCTGGTTTTTTGATTCAGAACTTTCCGGAAGCCAGCAGGCCGAGGTGTCATATATGACCAAGGGCATGAACTGGCATGCGGAGTATATCGGTATTGTCTCCGATGAT
>CAZBZV010000068.1:0-17418 GCA_964496505.1 uncultured Ignavibacteria bacterium
AAGACCGGCCACCTTTTCGCCGTTTACAGCAATAAGCTTATCATTCTCTTGTAATCCCGAATCGGCCGCCGGGGTTCCTTCTATTATTCTATCCACCACGATTCCATCTTCTCCAAATCGAAGATACATGCCGTTGGAGATAAATGTATCAAAATCATCGTTGATCTTTGTCAGATACAGCCTATTGGCGGGGTAATCAAATCCAAGCGCGAACCATTTCATAATCCCCCCGCCCAGATTTCCGTCGATATTTTCCGCCGCCAGGATACCTGTTTCCATCAGGTTAAATCCGGCCATTATATTGTCAAGCCTGTACTCGCCGATTGTCAATGAGGGCAGAATCGCCATCTTTGAATCCGATTTGCCTCCCACGCCCATAATTTGAAACGTGCCCAGTTCCATGACAACATCAGCAAGTAGATTATGATTTTCGACAAAAGGACTGTTGAAATCAATAAAGTTACGGCTGCCGGTATCGAAGCGGAATCTGCCTTCAATGGAATCATTTACCATCGCCTTCACTACCGGATGATTAGATTCGATTTCCAATTCCAGGGTGTCTTTACGCCCGGGGTAAATGCCGGCTTCGGGATTGTAAATGGTGATTATACTTGCAGGATAATCAATATCGACAATCAATCTCGAGAAAAGGTCGTATCCGAGGATTCCCTGAATCGGTTTGGCCAGTATTCCATCGGTAAAGCTGAGATCAAGAGCCCCTGCCGCAAAATCAAGGAGGGTAACGTCCCCTAACTCCAGGCTGTCAACTTTTACAAAACTGCCAACATCCAATCCACCAATCCCGGCCGTAGGTAAATTACCGGCATCCTCCAATCCCAAAGAATCGGCAATGCGTTTATCAAGAACACTCATCCCAGCTCCTGAGTCGAGCAGAAACCAGAACGGCCCGATACCGTTGACATCAACAGGTATATAAATAAGATGCCAGTCCAGGGTAAACTCGATACTGCATGATTCGGCATTACCTGTAATCCTGAATGATTCCTCTCCGCTTTCAGGCGGCATGAAGACGATGTCGGGGATGTCCTTATTCATCTCCGCCCCTGTAACATTGAAAGTTACCAGGAGCATGGGATTTCCAAGGTCCTGAATGGTCTGGAATGGAAATTTGATTCCCTCGATCACTCTCCAGTCGGAATATGTTGTCTTGACAGGTATACCCTGTACGGCGGCCCGGTTGCCTGCCATAAGATAATCAAGAGTATCAATATATATAGTAATCTTATCACCGCCGGGCGGCATGAAATCTAATATAAAGCATCCTTTTTCATCAAATTCTTCCACACCCTTAATTGTAAAACTGTTTCTTATTTCAGGATTAAGGAGGTAATTGTAAGAACTCATCTGGTATTCGGTAACGAACTGCTTCTTTTCCGATCCCGCCATGTCGCGTACGGTTCCGGTTTGGTCCTTAATCCATAATCTATCCTCATACATGCCCTGTTCGACCTGCATGATTGCGATATCCATCTCGATCCTGGTTTTTCCGGGCTTTTCCAGCCAGCTCTCTGCAGATCCGGTCAGATTGCCGAGATTAACCTCGGCCTGATAGTGCAGAGAATTGAAATTTTTTATGGCCTGCATCCCGCCCAGGGCCTCGGCATGGCGATCCAGAATCTGATCGACTGTTGGCTGTTGAGCTGCAGCAGTTCCAAGAACAATTATTATCAGGCAAAATACAATTAGCATCTTTCTCATTGAATTTCTCCTCTATTTAAGAAATACATAGTATGCCAGGAAAATAACGCCCAGAAGAAACATCAGCCAGTGGAGCTGCTTTCCCCTTCCGGCGATCAGCATAAAGATTGGATAGGTTATAAAGCCGAAAGCCATACCATCGGCAATCGAAAATGTCAGCGGAATTCCTATTATGATCAGGAAGCATGGGAAGGCCGAGGCAACATCATTCCAGTCGATATTGGTAATATTACGGATCATGATCGATCCCACATAAATCAAAGCCGGAGCGGTTACCGGATACAACACCTTGCCCTCGGCGATTTCTATCCCCCCACCGGCCATCCGTGCCACAGGTATAAAGAATATCATTAAAACAAACATCAGGCCGGTAATCAGATTGGCGAATCCTGTGCGGGCTCCAGCACCGATACCGGTGGCCGATTCGATATAGCTGGTAACGGTCGAGGTACCCAGCAATGCTCCCGAGGTTGATCCGACAGCATCTGAGAACAATGCCCGTGATGCGCGTGGTAATTTGCCGTCCTTCATAAAACCCGCCTGATTTCCGATACCAACCAGGGTCCCGGCTGTATCGAACATATCCACAAATAAAAATACTAATATGATTGTACCCGTTTGGGTCTTCAAAGCTCCCAGAATATCGAGCTTAAGAAATGTCGGATCGAGCGAGGGCGGCGAGGCCACAACTCCCGTGTATTCAATCACTTTGAAAGCCACGCCCAGGATAAGTGTTATAATCATACTCCATAAAATCGCACCCCTCACCCGCAATATAACCATAATACCCAGAAGAAGCAGCCCTACCACGGACAACACCGAGGCCGGATGATGGATCGGTCCCATGGTAATAAATGCGCCGGGATCTTTGGAAATAAACCCGGCATGCCACAAACCAATGGCCGCGATGAAAAGCCCTATCCCTACTGCTATAGCCATTTGAATATCGCGCGGGATGACATTAATAACCGCCTCACGCACTTTAAGCAGGGTCAACAATATAAAAACGACGCCGGCAATAAATACGGCGCCTAATGCTGTCTGCCAGCTAATGCCCATGCCCAGCACAACGCTGTAGGCAAAGAAGGCATTGAGCCCCAGGCCGGGAGCCTGCGCTATCGGATAGCGCGCCCACAGCCCCATAATAATCGTGGCCAGAGCCGCAGAAAGGCATGTGGCAATCATGACTGCATCGAAGTCCATTCCGGCATTGGTGAGAATGGCGGGGTTCAGGAAGATAATATAAGCCATGGCCATGAATGTGGTCAGGCCGCCGGTGATCTCCCCCCGGTAGGTAGCCCCCAGTTCTTCAAATCTAAAATACTCTTTTATCATGACAGAATATATGTCCGGCTAATATTCCTGCCAGTTCAGTTCGGCATTTACCAGAAGCCCGAGCAATATCCAGCTCAATATCATCGACGATCCCCCGTATGAAACGAAATGCAGTGGAAGCCCTGTTACCGGCATCAGTCCCAGAGTCATCCCGATATTAACCACAGTCTGGAAGAACAGTATTGTTACAGCTCCAACGCAAACATAGGATGCGAATCTGTTTCTAACTCTCATCGCCGTTCTTAATCCCATAAATATAATCGCAGCCATCAAGATAATAATTAAAATCCCTCCGACAAATCCAAATTCCTCGCCCATTACGGAATAAACAAAATCGGTATGTCTGACCGGCAGATAATTCAGGTTGGTTTGAGTTCCCGCCAGAAAACCCTTGCCCAGAAGACCTCCCGAACCAATTGCAATCTTGGATTGAATGATTTGATACCCCGCCCCCAAGGGATCGAGTCCCGGATCAAGGAAGATCTTGATCCTGAGCTTTTGATATTGCGCCAGCCGATTCCATAAAAGCGGCGTAACCATCCCCACCAGAAGATTAATAGTGATAATAGCCGAAGACATAACCGCCCCCGGACGCATGATTATAAGCAATGCAATCAATATGGCAAACAGCACCACCCAGCTTATGGGATGGAATGATGTCAGCATGCTGAAAACCGGAGATATTATCAGGAGCAAATATACTGCCGGCAGACCGGAGAAAAACAATACTGCAAGCATGATTGTAAGATAAACCAGCGAGGTACCCAAATCGGGCTGACGAAGAACCAGAACAGTGGGAATCAATACGAGTATGCCGGAAAAAAAAAGGCGACGGAAATGCTGGCTAGGCTTCTTGGAATAGCTGAGATACCTTGCCAGCGCAAAAAGAACGATCACCTTCCCCATCTCGGAGGGCTGAAAATGGAAAAATCCCAGGTTAAACCATCTCTGCGAGCCGCCTCCGTAGCGACCATAAAACATCAATGCAACCAAGAGCGCTATCAGGAGGAAATAATAAACATAGCTTAAGACCTCATGCATTCTCAGAGGAAGGACCACTACCACGAAAAAGACCACAAGCGACAGCATAATCCAGATCATCTGTTTGATATACAAACCCTGATCCTGCCCGCCAACTGCCGTATTGGTCGCGGAATATATGAGCACCACACTGATAGCGGAGAGTGCAAGTCCGCATAGAATCAGCAGGATAGCCGAGCCGGATATATTCCCCTTGAATGCCATCAATCAGCCTCCGCCTGTATCATAGTTTCAAGACTGTCAGGCTTCGGTATCAATTCAAGATTATCCAGATACCTCTTGATAACTTTCGAAGCGATAGGCGCCGCCACCTCGGATCCGTGCCCTGCTCTTTCGGCAATCACAGCCACTGCAATGACCGGATCCTCGGCAGGAGCAAAGGCGCAGAAAAGGGCGTGTTCATTGCCGTGAGGATTCTGAGCGGTGCCGGTTTTTCCTCCGAATTTGATTCCCTCGATCCTGCTTCCGCGGGCGGTGCCGTGTTCATCGTAAAGCACGCCGATAGCGGCCTCCTTCAGAATTGCCATAGTGGAATCAGAGAACGGCAATCGGCCTATTATCTCAGACTTGGTCAGAATCGTGTCCTTTTCAGTCAGCACTGCCTTCAGGAAATGTGGCCGATAGAGTTTTCCGCCATTGCCCAGCGCGGCATAAAAATTCGCAAGTTGAAGAGGGGTGGTCAGGATTTCACCCTGCCCGATGGAGAGATTTATAATCAGCGACTTCGGCCATTTGCCCTTGCCGTATCTTTTGTCATACCACTCGATAGTCGGCATCAGGCCGCTCATCTCACCGGGAATATCAATTCCCGTTTTGGAACCGAATCCGCATTTATGCGAATACTCCGCAAACTTTTCATAGCCCAGCTTCTGACCCATTTGATAGAAATAAATATCACAGGATTGAATAATCGAACCAACAATGCCCAGCGCTCCATGCCCGCCCCGGTCCCAGCAGTGAAATACACGGTTTCCGAATCTGTAACCGCCGCGGCAGGCGGCAAATTTCGTATTGCGGTCGATTATGCCTTCTTCCAGCCCGGCACCTCCAACGATCAGCTTATATGTAGAAGCGGGAGGATACTCGCCCTTTATCACACGATTCAAGAGAGGCTTGTGCTCATCGGCCAAAAGCTTATCCCAGTCCTTTTTTCTTAAGACGCCCGTGAATATATTGGCATCGTAAGTGGGCACCGAAACGAAGGTTAGAATCTCGCCATTGCGTGGGTCGAGGGCCACACAGGCCCCGGCCAGAGTATCCTCGAAGAGTGAGGCGGCGTAATGCTGCAGATCATTATCGAGCGAAAGGATTATATCACTTCCCGGATCAGCCGGGATATCCTCCTTCTCCTCCAGACTTCCGAGGATTTTCCCCTCGGCGGTTATTTCAAAATAACTGATACCATCCCGTCCCCGCAAATACTGGTCCCAGTATTTCTCGATACCTTCGCTGCCGATTTCAGTACCGCGGTTGACTCCCTGAGCCTTCATCTTTTCGAGCTGCTCTTCCGATATCTCGCGAGTATACCCCACAGCATGCGAGACTACACCATCACTGGGATATTTTCGCGCCGGTTCGAGCTGAAAAATGATTCCCGGATATTTGGAAGCATTCTCCTCGATTTTACAAATTGTCTCGAAGCTTACCGAGCGGGCTATTCTTATCGGACGGTAGCGGCGAAAACGCTCATTGTAAATTCTCTGAGCCAGCACTGTATCCGGAATGGGAAGGACTTCCGCCAGACGTTTAGAGACTGACTCTATATCATCGATCTCATTCGGAATCGCAGAGATCGTATAGGAGGGCTTGTTTTCGACAATTACCTCGCCATTGCGGTCGTAGACTATTCCTCGAAAGGCGGCCTCGGGCACGATTCGGATTCGGTTTTCCTCAGACATGAGGTAGAACTTATCATGTTCCATCGTCTGCATCAGGAAAAGCCGTACCGCCAGAAGCAGCAAAAAGACTCCGAAAACCACACCCAGAATGCGGGCGCGGCTTTCGCTTGTAAGAGATAAATGTGTCATGCCTCAAACTTCAGAGTTAGTTTTCGTTGCGACAAGTACAAAAGAATAACGGTTATTGCCGCGCTGTACACTGCATCCAAAAGCGCATATCTTACAGATGTATATATCGTCAGCTCCATATCGAATTCATAGGCAACCAGAAAATATATCAGATTATGAACCGCTACCGATATTAGTACAACCATAACCCGGGCAAAGTTTGATTCTAATCGCACTCTGTTCGACATAAAATATACAATCATGGCCAGCAAAACTTTTAATATCGCGCTCAAGCCCAGTAAATTGGGATCGGCGGAGCCCTCGATTATGCCGGTGATAAAGCCGAAAACCGCACCGTATCCGAGCCCCTGAGTAAGTGTCAAATAGATAACCAGGATGACATAGATGTCGGGCATTACATTATCGACTGCTATCAGGCTGGCAAAAAATGTTTGAAAAATAATAGCCAGAATTACCAGTGCCGCAAAAACCGCAATTCTACCCAGCATCTAATCTTCCGTTTCCCTTAAGATAAAAACCTCATCGATTCGATTAAAATCCACAAAGGGTTTTACCGTTATATTTTTGAAAAATCCCCTTTCCGGGACATCCACCTCGCTGACCACACCTATCGGCAGTCCCTCCGGAAAAAGGCCGCCCAGACCGGAACTGATAATAGTGTCGCCGACCTCGACAACATCTCTAATAGGCACATTATCCATCAGAAGATCAGTGCCCCGCTCCCATTTGATAATTCCCATCGTCCGGGTATTCTGGTCCCTCGCCGCCACACGGCAGTTGGGACTGGTTAGCAGTTCAACTGTAACCGTATTTTTCAGGACATTGGTGGTTTTACCTACCAAACCGTTTAAACCAACAACAGCCCTGTCCGGCGATACCTGATAATCCTCTCGCACCGATACCAGGAGAGCATTATCGCGGCGTTTGGGATCGATTGCCTCAAGTTCAGCGGGAATAACCTGGTACTCTCTCAATTCCCTGAAACCGAGAGAATCACGAAGACGCGCATTCTGCTCCAAAGCTTCACGAGCGAAAGCGATTTCCAGCTCACGCTCCAGAAGCTGCTGACGGAGCCATTTGTTTGTCTGATGTGTTTCGGTCAGGCGTTTCAATTTTTCCGATACGCCCTGAAAGGGAGAGAGTGTTACCAGATATGTGTATGTCGCCATTGGCCGCTTTATGCTCAACGGCATTATCAATATGATAAACGATAGGGCTGCAAGTATTATTGCCAGCCCTATTTCCTTGTTTTCTGTAAATAGCTTCCTTAGGTTTGCTATCATAAATCCATTTATTCGACGGAATCAAGAATTGTCAGCAATTCCCCCTGATTATTTACATTCATCAGCTTCTCGCGATTTTCCTCGGATTTCATCAAAAAGGAAAGACGGGCCATAACATTCAGATGAGCGCCGATAGCGTCCTCGGGTGCGGCAATCAGAAAAAACAGGTGCACAGGCTTCTTGTCCATGGCATCGAAGTTTATTCCCTTGTCGGAGCGTCCAAATGCAATCACAATACCCTTAACCGCCTTGGTTTTGGCATGAGGAAAAGCAACGCCGTAGCCGACGCCGGTGGTAACCAGATTTTCACGTTCGATAATATCTTTCAGAAGTTCATCCCGGTCGCGGACGAGTTTGGATTTCGAGGCCAGGTCCACCAGCTCCTCTATAACAGCTTCCTTCTCCTCGCCCTTGAGGTCAAAGGTTATCAGCTCTTCCTCGGTAAATTTGGAAAGTTTCATATATTCTCCTTATTAGTCTTATTTGGGATTCTATCCAATCAATAGACAGCTATTGATTTGAAGTCGTTTCCGGTTGTCGTAATACAATCCTCCAGCACGGGCCGTTCCTTTTTTGTTTTATATTTGCAAAACCTCGCCCATACTGCGAAATTTCTGCATTCTCTGCTCCAGAAGTTCGCCTGTTTCAAGGCTGCCGTAATGTTCCAGTTGCGCCTGAATCTCCTTCCCCAAAAGCTCGTAGACGCCCTGCGGATTTCTATGTGCTCCGCCCCGCGGCTCGGGAATTATCTTGTCGATTACCTCAAGCCGGAGCATATCCTGGGCTGTTAATTTCAGCGCCTCGGCAGCTTCAGAAGCCTTGGCCTGATCGCGCCATAAAATAGCCGCGCATCCCTCAGGCGAGATTACCGAATACCAGGCATTTTCAAGCATCAGAATTACATCACCCACGCCGATACCAAGCGCACCACCTGATGCGCCCTCGCCGATTATCGATATTATTATAGGTACTTTGATGCGGAACATCTCGCGAATATTGCGGGCAATAGCCTCAGCCTGTCCCCTCTCCTCGGCGCCGATGCCGGGATAGGCTCCGGGCGTATCGATAAAGATCAGGATAGGAATATTGAATTTTTCAGCCAGACGCATCACTCTCATAGCTTTACGGTATCCCTCCGGATGCATCATGCCGAAATTGCGCATTAGCTTACCCTTGGTATCCCGGGCTTTCTGCTGACCTACTACCGCCACCTTTTTGCCCTTGAATCTGCCGAAACCGCAAACCACCGCCTTATCATCCGCAAAACCGCGGTCGCCGTGTATCTCGATAAAATCCTTGCAGAATGCATTTATGTAATCGAGCGAATACGGGCGTCGCGGATGGCGGGCGAGCTGGACTTTTTCCCAGCGGGTAAGCTTGGAGTATATCTCATCAGCCAAACGGTCGAGTTTCTGCTCAAGGCTCTCGATTTCACGCGAAAGCTCGACATTTTCATCGGAGGCAAATTCACGCATCTCGGCGATTTTGCGCTCAAGTTCGACTATTGGCTTTTCAAATTCCAGTACAAATCCTGCGCTCATGTTCTTTCAGCACCTTTTACCAGTTTCAATATAAAGAATATTATGAACAAAGATATTAAAAACAAAACAAATATAGAAAAAACTTGCCTGCGGTCAAATATAAAAAGCGCCGGGATAAACGCATTGAATGCCAATGAGATCGCACCCAGCATTATAAGTATTGCCTTTTGTGAATAGCCGAAATGCATGAGATAATGAAATATATGTCTTGTATCCGGCTGATATATTTTTTTACCGCTCCAGATGCGCCGAACCACGGTCGTAACTATTTCCAGAAGCGGCAGCCCAACTGCGACCAGGGGCACGAACATGGAGACGGCAGTGAAACTTTTAATCGGGCAGACGATTGCGGCCACTGCAAACAGGTAACCTATAAATAGCGCTCCCGAATCGCCGAGATAAATTTTTGCCGGCGGTTTGTTATACATCAGAAATCCGATCAGGCATCCAGCCAAAATCACCGCTATCACGAATATCAAAATTATATCCAGAAACGAAGATATAATTAGCAACCCGATACATACACTGATACTCACTATTGCCGCCAGACCGTCCATACCGTCAATCAGATTAATGCCGTTGGTCAGTATAACTACCCAGATTATCGTAACCGGGTAGGCCGCCCAGCCCAACTCGAATGAACGCCAGAATGGTACATAGAGACGGACAATATGGAAATCGAAAGATATGAGTATAAAAGCCGCCGTTATCTGCGCAATAAGCTTGATGTAAAACCTGAGATCGAAAAAATCGTCGATCAGGCCTGTTATAAATATCAGGGTAGATGTCAGAAGAAAAGCCAGAAAGAATGATTCTCCGCCGAACATTGCATCCCGGCAGTATACCCCGATCAGCGAAAACAGAATCCAGAACGATGCAAAGACCGCCACTCCTCCCAGAAACGGTGTGGGCCTGCTATGGATTTTCCTGCCGTTGGGATAATCATATATCTTCTTGAGGCGGGATAATTTGATTAGTACAAAAGTCAGTCCGGCAGTCAGCACAAAACCTGAGACCAGGAGAATTATACTAATGCCGAGTATTTCGGGACATTCCTGCATAGGCTATGATAATCTGAAAAATAAAATTCATGGTCAAGATAAAAAACAGCCCCAGATTGGCAAACGCTCGCCGCGGATACCATTTCAGAAAATATTCCATGGCCGAGACATGATGATGCAATATTCTACGGGCCGGGCTACTTGAGGAGGCTTGAAGCTCATGCTTGACAACAGCACCGGGTACATAATAGCACTTTCTGCCCTGCCTGTTAAGTTTTAAACACAGATCGGTATCCTCGAAGTACAAAAAATAGCGATCATCAAAACCGCCGACCTTATCGAAATCATCTCTTCGAATAAGCATAGCGGTTGCAGCCATAGCATCAACTCTGGTGACATCATCAAAATCACCCAATGTGTATGTTTCGGCATAATTCTCCAGCCCGGGGATTTTGCTCAAAAGCGAGCCGCGGGAAAATAGGATATTGCTGTAATTTGGAAAATTGCGGCAGACCGAATGAAATCTGTTATTCACGTCGACAGTTTTGGGAGTGGCTGCGGAAGCATAAGCATTATTTTTCAGGGCGGACTTCAATTTATTCAAAACGGGTTCGCTCAGCTCACAGTCGGAATTCAAAAACCAGAGATATTCGCCCTCGGCCGATGCCGCTCCCTGGTTGGCCGCTTTTGCAAACCCGAGATTTCTTTTATTCTCAATCAATTTGATTTCAGGAAATTCATTGCGGATTTTTTCGACTGATGAATCGGTGGAAGCGTTGTCTATCAAGATGATTTCGAAATCATCTTTATCACAGTACTTGTGGATCGAATTCAGAAGTTTTGCTGTCAGCTCGGGTGTGTTGTAGTTGATTATGATTATGCTGGTCAGGCCGGCCTTCATTTTATCTTACCAATTAGCGACCAGAATCGCAGCCGCCATACCATCCAGATCGCCTCGCGCACGATCTTTTTGGACATTTTTGATTTGCCCTGAACTCTATCGGTGAAGATTATGGGTATTTCCTTGATCTTGAAACCCTTTTTATGGGCGCGGAAACTCATCTCGATCTGGAAGGAATAGCCGTTGGAACCCACCTCATCCAGATTAATTGCCTCCAGCACCTTACGACGAAAGCACTTAAAGCCGCCGGTGGCATCACGAAGCGGCAATCCGGTAACAATCCGGGTGTAGACATTGGCATAATATGAGAGAAGCAGACGGCTCATGGGCCAGTTGATGACATTAACCCCGGATATATAGCGCGAGCCCAAAACCAGATCGGCCTCCTTAATAGCTTCCAGAAAATACGGCAGATATTTGGGATCGTGAGAGAAGTCGGCATCCATCTCGAATATATAATCGAAATCGGATTTGAGGGCATGCCGGAATCCGGCAATATAAGCCTGTCCCAGGCCCTCTTTTTTTTCTCGATGAAGGATATCGATGCGTGGATTTTCTTCGGCCATCTTATCGGCAATTTCTCCGGTGCCGTCAGGGGAATTGTCATCGACAATCAACACATGCAGGCGTTCATCCTGACGGAGTACCGCCTTAACTATCTCCTCCACATTTTCCCGCTCGTTGTAAGTGGGAATTATGACACAGCCCTTCTCACTCAACCGGCTTTTCTCCTTCCTTTTTGCGTCTTGTAAAAAGACTGAAGGCCAGAATTACTACTATAAATGCTGAGCTGGCCAATGTTACCGCGCGTGATGTGTTATACACTTCAGACTCATATTTGAAAATGACCTCATGTTCTCCTTCGGGGATAACGACGCCCCTGAAGGCTGCATTGGCAAGAAGGACCTCGCTCTTCTCCCCATCGACATATGCCTTCCATGAAGGATAATAGCATCCTGCAAGATACACGATGCCGTCGCTGTTTGATTTCGCATTGATTACGATCTCGTCCATATCGAAGGACACGATTTCAGCGAACTCGCCCTCGGTATTTACCGCCGAATCTCCAACGAATCCGGGATCGGTTTCCAAAACGACCTGTTTAGTCCAGTCGTGCTGTAATTGCCGCATGAAATCCAGCGCATCCTTATGATCTTCCCGCAATATGTAATCATGATAGAGCCGCACACGCCTGAAATGCTCGGGGAACTCATATAAAATCAAACCGTCGGCCTGAATCTCCTGATTGCTAGAGACCTGCGTAAGACTGTCTGCGTACACGCCAAGGTTGGTCATATAGTCGGTAACCAGGTATTTTACCCCGGCCATTCCAATAAAGGGCATATTCATCCATACCATATTGCCCTGGTTTCCCTGCTGACGGTCGCTCTCCACCCGAAATACAAACGAGTGATCGTTAGATTTGCCCTGACGGAACCAGTACTGGTCATAGATTTTCATCTGGTTGCCGTGATACCCGAACATCATGGGAATATCATGATAGGCAAAATAGTTGGAGTTGCGAAGCACACCTCTGTCAGCGTCAAGCAGGCGGTCGACATAGGGCTTATCCGTGTTCTTCATTTTCTTAACAATGTTATTCTCGGCAAAATACTGCTCCTGGCTGGTGGTAGTCAGAAATTTGAAATCCATGCGCCAGGCATCTGCGATTCCAAAGAAGACTATGATTCCCAGCGCCCACAAACCTATTGTTCGATTCCCGTGGGCTCTGATAATCACCCAGGTCAGTACGAATATCACCGCCAGAATCCAGAGACCGATCACGATATCACCGACATTCGGAAACGCACGATAGTCCAGAATCGCCTCGGGAGCATCGGGATTAAATATCGAAAGAAATGTACTGATTATATTTTTGCCAGCCAGTGTAAATATAATCGCAAGAAAAGCGTAAAGTCCCGCAGCAATTGCTGAGAATAAAAATACTTTCTTCTTTGCTGCTTCCTTTAATTTTGGCAGTTCTTTTCGAAGATAATCTATCCCGTATCCGGCCAGCAGGCAGAATGAGAACGAAAAGATAAACATAATCATCGACGGCGCCCGAAGATGCTTCACATTCGGAATTAGATGATAAAAGATTTTATATAGAGGCGTGGAGCCGCCAAGGGCATAAACCAGGGCAAAAGCCCCCAATGCCATAAAGAACCAGGTCCGTTTATTGCGAACGAATACTATTGCGATCAGTCCAAAAAAGATAGGAAGAATGCCGATGTATTCGCTATTATCTTTAAATGCATTCTGGCCCCAGTAAGTCGGCTGGGATTCGCCCGTGGGAGTGAATTTACGAGCATTATTGCCAATGAAATTCGGAATAAACTGCGAAACAAGTTCTCCGGAATTCATCGACCAACTTGTGGCATAAGCATACCGCTGAGCCTCGGTCATCTCATCCTCATCCTCCTCGATTGCACGAGGCGAATATTCCTTAACGTATTTGTAAGACGGATAGAACTGAATGGCCGAGACAAACAGGCCCAAAACGATTGCCATCACAAAAAGCGCCCCCGGCTTTATCACAGCCACGACATTTTTCTTTTCGATCAGCTTGAATACGATCCTGAATCCGAAATAAAATCCAACCGCCCAGAGCATGAAATATGACATCTGCGGATGAGGCGTGAGGATAATCATTCCAATCACCGCTCCCAGCAGGGTGAAATCGAGAAATTTATGATCGTTCATTGCCCTCTCCAGAAACAGCATGGCTAGCGGAAACAAAGCGGTAACATACATCTTGCCGTCATGCCCCGGCTGAACCATCGACACCAGGTACGGAGCGAACATATAAAATATTCCGGCAAACGATGCCGCCAGCTTGGAGAGCTTGAATGTCCGGGCGCAGGCATACATAAATAAACCTGAGAGAAATACATGAAACAGCATCGACCAGCCGAATGCGCGCGGGATGGACATTATAAGCTTGAATGGATAAGTGAGCGGATAGAAGATATCCGAATGGAACGCATCCACAAACGGCATCCCGCCGAATATCATCGGGCTCCACAACGGCACCCCAAACGGGAAACTCAAATGTTCTTTCCAGAATTCGCGGAAATAGCAGCTTGCATTTATGAAGTCCGATGAGAACAAAAATTTATTGGAGAAAACGAATTCATTGAAAAGAATAATCGTCAGTATGAAAATAAAAGCCGCGTAATAGAGAACGTAGTATCTGCTTTTAAGAATATTCTCAAGTCCGCCCGGCTGAGGTACAGGCTGAGCCTTGGGGGCTTGAGAAACTGCTTTTTTCTTCTTTTTCTTAGCCATGTGTTTTTTTCGACCTCACTAACAGCGCCCAAACGGTTATTGTGATCTCACCTATCATAAACCAGAGCCGCGAGGCAAGCCCGACAACATAGGCCACCGATTCAACAAATCCGCCCAGTTCATAAAGAAGCGCGCCCATAACGCCCTCCCGTACACCGATCCCGCCGGGCGCAAATAAGGCCCAGTAGCCGATCAGGTATGAGGCGGTATATATGAAACACGACTCGATAAAATAATCAGACGGAGCCTCCGTTACCGCCTGAATGAACAGGTAGAAAGAAACTCCGAAAATTATCCAGACGGCAAAATATATAAATAGCAGCTTTAAACCAATACTTTTTTGAAGTTTAAATTCAACCAGCGGCCGCTTGAAACGCACCCTTACGAAGTTCATGACTTTGGAGAGATACTCAGGGCGCATGAGTATTATCATCGTGAACACGATTAAAACCCCCAGAATAATAATGACCGGCAGGTATTGAGAAATACTGTCGTACGAAAGCCCCAGAAGGAAGAACGATATGAATACCACAAATATACCGGCGCATGTGTCGAATATCTGGTACAGAAAGAAGGAGGTAATAGCCACATCCTCCTTGATACCCTCCTGTTTCGCCAGGTACATGATTCCGATAAACTGCACAACCTTGCCGGGTACATACCTGCCGAGATTGGAGAGATACATTATGCGGAATGCCCGCAAAATCGGCAGCTCGACATTGAAAGATGATAATATAAGCTTTAAGGATGCGCTCTTGATAAAGAGCCCAATCCAGAGGATTACAACAGAGGCAGCAAATGTCAGCCAGTTAATTTTCCATTCGTAGGCCTGCACCTGCTCCCATTGAGAGCTGATCTGCTTATAAATAAAATAGAGTATAAGCGCAATTAAGGTATACTTAATCAGCCGGAGAATAACTGTCTTTGTATTTTTGTCATGCATATTCCGGGCAAAATATTGAAATCCACTAATTTAGTCAACCTAAGAATTTATACACCTGAGTCCCCAAAAGTTAATTTTTATTAAAACCTTGACACGGATATTTTACTGTCCTATAATCCCACCGGCTTTAACCTTTTAATCCGGCCCCGAGAGACCGGCAAAGGCTTTACAAAAATGCAGATTATCGAGTTCACACATAAATTAACTATACCCTCCACGGACCGGGAGGGTATTTTTTTTGGAGGTGACATTGCCATCAGCTAAACCATTACAGGTACTAAGCTCGACTCAAATCAGGCGTGCGCTGGTGCGCATCGGACATGAGATACTGGAACGCAATAACGAGGGAAAAAATCTGGCCCTGATCGGTATCCGTGCACGAGGAGACATACTGGCCGACCGCCTGGCCGGCATTATCTATGAAAACGAGGGTATCAAGCTCCCGGTCGGTTACATGGATATCAACTTCTACAGAGATGATATCCATATCAAGCTCGATCAGCCGGAAATCCGCCAGACCGAAATACTCTTCGACCTGCAGGACAAGATCGTGGTGCTGGTCGATGACGTCCTCTTCACCGGACGCACTATTCGCGCTGCGCTCAACCAGCTCTCCGACTTCGGGCGGCCGCGCGCGATTCAGCTTGCGGTGCTGGTCGACAGAGGACACCGGGAACTTCCCATAAAACCGGATTATGTCGGCAAGAATCTTCCCACCAACCGGGATGATGACGTAATTGTCAAACTGAAAGAGACCGACAAAGAGGACTCTGTCAGCATAGCCTCTCATCCCAAACAAAAGACCAAAGCAGGGAAAAAAGCAAAGAAGAAGGGGGCTAAATAATGGGATTGAAAATAAAACATCTACTCGGCCTTGAAGGTGTCGGGAAGAAGGATCTGGAATTGATCCTGAATACGGCCAAATCCTTCAAGGAAGTTATTGAAAGGCCGGTCAAAAAGGTGCCGCCGTTGCGGGGTGTCACGGTAGTCAATCTCTTCTATGAACCCTCGACCCGAACACGGCTTTCTTTCGAGCTGGCCGAAAAACGTCTCTCGGCGGACACATTGAACTTTGCAGCCAAGGGCTCCTCGGTATCCAAAGGTGAAAGCCTGAAGGACACTGTCAGAAATATCGAGGCGCTGAAAATCGACATGATCGTAATCCGGCACTCCTCGGTCGGCGCACCTCATTACCTGACCAAGTTCGCAACGTCGACTATCATAAATGCCGGGGACGGCGCTCATGAACATCCCACGCAGGCACTACTGGATATGTATTCGATTAAGGAACGTTATGGCAAAATCAAGGGTCTGCGGGTGGTGATTCTAGGGGACATCCTGCATTCACGTGTGGCCCGCTCCAATATCTGGGGACTCAAGACATTGGGCGCCTCAGTCGCGATCTGCGGCCCGACCACACTTCTTCCGCATGAGGTGGAGAAGATGGGCGTGGATGTTTATCATAATCTGGATGAGGCTCTCGACGGCGCTGATGTTGTCAATGTCCTGCGCCTTCAGCGTGAAAGGCAGCAGGCCGGACTTCTCCCCTCGCTTCGAGAATACACGACCCTGTTCGGAATTACAAAAGATCGGTTGAAACTGCTGAACAAGAATTTCACTATCATGCATCCGGGACCGATTAACAGGGGTGTCGAGATAACATCGGAGGTTGCCGACGGCGACTCCTCGATAATTCTGGAACAGGTTACCAACGGCGTTGCGGTGCGTATGTCGGTACTTTACCTTCTGCGCGGAGGAGAGGAGGCCAAATCATGAGCGAATTGAAAATCATTGCGGGCGGAAAAGTCGTCGATCCAGCCTCTAAACTCGACAAGGTCGCAGATATCTATATCGAGAACGGCAAGATCAAAAAGATCGAAACGAAGAAGACGCTGACCGCAAAAGAAATTAAAGAGCTGGATCCCGAAGATGTATATAACGCCAAAGGCAAAATCGTCTCCCCCGGCCTGGTGGATATGCATGTGCATTTGCGCGAACCGGGACGTGAGGGTGATGAAACGATACTTTCCGGCTCGGAGGCGGCCGCAGCAGGCGGATTCACCACTATTTGCTGTATGCCCAACACGACTCCTGCTATAGATAATCAGGAGACTATCAAATTCGTGCTTAACCAGGCAGAGCAATGTCCTATCAATGTCTATCCTATCGCGGCCATCACCAAGGGACGTATGGGCAAAGAGCTGGCCGAGATCGGCGAGCTTGTTAATGCCGGTGCGGTGGGGCTTTCTGATGACGGCTCCCCTGTTAACTCGGCGGAAATTATGCTCAAGGCCTTTAAATACGCCGGTATGTTTACTATACCGATCATCGAGCATGCC
>CAZBZV010000069.1:0-17163 GCA_964496505.1 uncultured Ignavibacteria bacterium
CCGCCGGGTCCCTATGCAATTTCGATAAATGGAGGAGATGAATTTTCCCGTGATATGCACATTGCTTCATATATTAATCCGGATTTTTCGAATATTGCCTACTCAAATAACATCTTATCATGGGAACTTGAAAACTCATTTGCCAATGTCAGAGTATTTATTTATGATGAATCAGATAATCTGGTAGCTCGACCGGTTTGGGATAAAATGTACTTTTCAGGCTATCCACAAGAATTACGTCTGAATATGCTGCCATCCGGGCAAACCTACACTGCCGAATTCTATGCCTGGCGCCATGATGGCGCCGCATCCCAGGTAACAGAATTCGAGTTTTATCAAGAATGTCGAGGAATGTGTGGAGATGCCAACGCTGATGGAATTGTTAATGTATCAGACGCTAATCACATTATAAACTATGTTAACATTGGTGGACCGCCGCCACAGCCGGTTTTGGCCTGCGGAGAAGCAAATAGCGATGAAAGTGTTAACATCAGTGATGCCGTGTGGATCATCAATTACATCTTCCTTAGCGGTCCGGCTCCGGGCGATTGCAGTCCCGGAATATTTCCGGAAGATTGCTGTCCATTTTCACAGTAATAGTGAATGAGTTATAACTTGGCCGCCTAAAAATAATGTTATTTGTGCTGCAAATAAAAAGAAAGCCGGAGCATGGGGAATACTCCGGCTTTCAGTCAGCACCAAAAGGTTAGAAGGCTCCTTTACCGGTTATCACTACGACAACCGTTTTCAGAAGTATTTTTATATCCTGCCACAAGGACCAGCCCTTTATGTAGCAGAGATCATAAGCAACCTTGTTTTTTACAGAGTCTACCGAGGAATCGTAACCGTTCTCAACCTGCGCCAGCCCTGTAATTCCCGGCTTAACCTGAAGACGCAGAGTATAATTGTCAACCTTCTGCGAAAGATCCTCGATAAACATCGGACGCTCCGGCCTGGGGCCTATCAAACTCATATCTCCCTTGAGCACGTTGAAAAGCTGCGGAAGCTCGTCCAGACGCATCTTTCTCAAAAATGTTCCCACTCTTGTGATGCGGGGGTCGTTTTCGATCGCCCATGTGGGACCGCATTTCTTCTCGGCGTTGTCGATCATTGTGCGAAATTTGACCACCTTGAACGGCTTGCCGTGATAATTCTGACGGCGCCTGTCGCGTTTTCGTTTCTCGCCCGCAACAAGGCAATTGGCGGACCGGCGGTCGGATTTACGACGGTTCAAGCCCACTCTCACCTGAGAGTAGAATACCGGTCCGGGAGAATCAAGCTTGATTAAAAGCGCGATGATTAAAAATAATGGCATGAGCAAAATCAGGCCGATTAGTGAACCAAAAAAGTCTATGCCCTTCTTTATGCCTATACAGGCAGATCTGAAAGCCCCCGCTATCGAAAAATCAATGCCTCGCGGCAAAACCAAAGCTTTTGAAATGAATGCCAGTAGAAGTATAGAACTAAAAACTTTGTCGGCCATAAAATAGTGTGTAGCCCCCACACCCCTCTTTAATTGTTTGGATATTACCAGCCAGAGCCTGTGTGTCAGATACCTGAGAGAATGCCCGAATGCGAATTGTCCCGTCCCACCGATGGAAATAGTCAGATCGCGGTTGTGATTCAAGCTGTCGTTTCGTTTCAGCGGCTGGTCATGTAAGAGATTCTTATTCCTCATAGGCGTTACCTCTGTATTATGCACTCCTTTTGATGCTCGTTGATCTTAATAGCAAGCAAACTGTTTGCCCAACCGGGCTGCTTACGGGCTAATAACATAACAATAATTGTCCTGTATTGTTTCTAAAAGATATTATTGGTGTATCTTATTATATATCAATAGAATATAATCACAGCACATGTGCGGCTTTTGAGCAGGAAATTTAAAATATTTTTTAATTGCAAGAACGTGGTGTAGTGTATCAACTGTTTAAAAATGTAACAGTTATCAGAAAAAATGCAAACAGATGCACATATTCACAAGCAACATGCACACAGCATCCTAAAATCATAAAAAAATCCCCCTATATTTTGGGGGGATTTTTAGATGCTTTTCTTACCTAAGTTCTATTTATTCAAGCGTAAAGAGAGGTCGACCTTGTGAATACCGCCCAAATCATCATTAGGAATATATGAGTAATCGATAGATCCGGCGAGAATATTCAGCCCGAAACCATAAACCAAACCGTTTCTTTCTGAGCTGACTGCCTTGCTGAAGTTATGCACATATCCGCCGCGCAAAAAAATCGTCTTCATGTAAAGATATTCAACCCCCTGATGAAGGCTAACCAGACCGTCCTTGGGAATATTGATATCTCCGGCGAATCTCAGACGTCCGTCAAAAGTCTTCACACCGACTCCGGCCGCCAGTTTTGTGGGAAATGGGGCGTTTTCATATTCATATTTCAGCCCGCTGCCGAGATTTTTGGCCGCCAGGCCAAAAGAGAACATCCCGGTATTGAAAATCGCGCCCACGTCAAAGGCAATTCCCGAGGCCGAGGACTCCTCGATCTTCTCGGTAATCCCCTTGCCGGTCAGGCCCAGGGACAGATTTCTGCTCACCTGATATGCCAGAGAAAGCGAGAATACGGCATTATGACCGCTGAAATCGCCCGTAGGCACATCATCCCGGGTATATCCCTGAAATGAGCCGTAATCGACATAAGTGACGCCAATACCGGTCGATAATTTGGATGTAACCGGAATAACAGCGCCCAGATAATTTACGCTGATGTCCTGATACCAGCTGCTATAGCCGAACTGGAATTCAACTGTGCCAATGGACGATAAACCTGACGGATTCCAGAACGGCGCTGTGGCATCATCGGAGAAAGCCATGAAAGCGCCTCCCAGCGATGAGGCCCGGCTGCCGATACCGATATTTAAGATCTCGCCTGAGGTTGTTCCAGTGCCATTACCGGTCTGAGCGGCCAGATTGGCCGTTGAAAGGAACATCAGTGCTAAGATAATTAAAAATGCATTTCTTGGAAATGAACTTGCCCTCATGACTACCCCGCTTAAAAGTGTATTTATCTTTTTTGCAATGAGGAAGTTATTGCAATGCGGGTGCCGTCCCTGACTTAGTTGCTGCAAACTGTAAACCTCCTCTTCCCTAAGGTGCTGATTTAACCCATAACTACGTGTTATGCATAGATTTGTAAAATAAGTGCTGACTCGAAAATTCTTTTTATGCCGACTGTAAAGCCCTTATGGCTATTAGAATAATTACTCAAAAAGTGAACAAAATATTGGAGATTTCCCCCAGCTTATTGATAAACTCCTTTCGCGCTTCAACTTGGAACATTGCTCAGTTTTGTCACATGGCGAGTAAGAATTGATCCGAGCAAGTCCCCGGCTTTGAGTACACCCTTCATACTACATGTTGCAGTAATTCAGTAACTTATGATGTGATAAACTTTTTTAGCCCCTTCGTCAACAAAAAAATTCAACTAATTCCCTATATTATTTCAATTCGGAATGGTTTTGAAATCTTTTACTAAGGCCATTTCCCAAAACCGCGCGAATTCGATCCAAACCTGGGCATCCATTTGCTTCGATCTAAGCAATAAATCTCTAATCTTATGCGGATTAATAAAAAGCAAATATACTGGCAACCGATTTTTTAATGGTCAGGAATTCAATAATTATTGATATTTACCTTCCACCGTCCTCAAAAATCAGCTCATAAACAGACATCCCTACAAATCCCAGACCTTTGCACCGCATCACTTTTATTGGGTGGATCATCGGAAGAAAGTGAAAATGCCGATGTTGCGGCTCTTGGTTTGCTAACCGGATGGCTGGGACTCTGGTTCGGTCCGGGCGCAGGCTATCTTTACGCTCATCATCCCTGGGGATTTTGGAGAGGCGCATTGATTCGAATCGGAGGAACCGGACTCATGATTATCTCGCTGGCAGCAACCTGGGATGATCCCGGCGCCTCGGGCGGTCTGGAGTTATTCATAGGCGGGACTGTAGCGCTCTTGGCAGCGCTTTTTATGATATAGCGCAGGCCGGAAAAAGCGCAGAAGAATACATTAGAAAAAACGGTTTCAGCCGGCTGGGTATAAAGCCGCTCTATTTCCCCGATAATAAAGCGCCGGGGCTGGCTTTATCTTTCAACTTCTAAGAATTTATATCAGGGAAGCAGCGATTTCATCTGCTGATATTTATTTCGGTTCTTATCCCGACTCAAAACCTCCTGCGAATATTGACCAAGCTGCTCCTCAACGTTATTAATCCGCTCCTGGGTTTCAGGATGCGAGGCAAACAGATTCTCAAAGAAGCTTCTGCTCTCAGAAGCGCCGCCGTGAGCTTCACGGAGCTGGCTGAAAAGCCCAATAGCACCTTCGGGATTGTAACCGGCCTTCTCCATATAAAACACACCATACTGATCCGCCTCGCGCTCATACTCCCTTGAGTAGCCGGATAAGGCAACATTGAGCCCCAGGCCGATAACGGCGTCAAGGGCTTCTGAGCTGGCCTCCCCCACAACTATCTGATAAAGAATCTGTATGCCCATAACCTGCTGGATACGTTTTATGCTGTGTCTGGCGACCACATGTGAAATCTCATGCGATGTTACCGCCGCAAGCTGGGCCTCGTTCTCGATAACATCAAGCAGCCCAGTGTAGATATAAATATAACCTCCGGGCACTGCAAAGGCGTTTACATCATCGGATTTTATCACGGTAAATTTGTAATCCAGATCCTTTCGATCTGATACTGCCGCAATGCTTTGCCCTATCTCATTAAAGTAATTGTTCCAGCTCTCATTCTCATATATTTCGGATTGCGCCCTTACCTGCTTATCGAATTCCGCTCCAAGCTGTTTTTCCTGAGCGGTCGAAATCAGAATCAGGTCTTTTTCCCCGCCGGGACCGGTGGTGGCACATGTAAGAATGACAGCAATAAGGCAGACTACAATCCCCAAAGACAAAAAGGTCTTAATTCTCATACCCTCTTCCTTTTTTGATATTTATCTGCTTAAAATGCGGATTCAGGAGAAATGTTCCTCTTCCCTTCGAAAGCGTTCATCAACCTTGCGACTGATCCAGTCGCCCAGATAAGGGATTTTCCATTCCTTGTCCTGCAATACGAATGCTATTCCAATCAGAGCCAGCACGATTGCCACCGTGAGCGCCGCTTTGACAATCAGCACTGCCAGGCCGGGTATGAGCAGGATCAGGGCGATCAGCTCAATTACGAACAATGCCAGGCCCTGACGGGCATGGCTGTAAGCATAGCGATTGTCCTTCCATTTCAGAAGCGGAACAAAGCACATGAAGGGGATGTATGCCAGGATCGCGGCAGACCTTCCCTCTTCGATCTCTTCCTGAGTGAATTTTGGTTCTTCCATGATTTAATCTATACCTGCCAGAAAATCGATTTATCTTCCGTAGGAGCCTGATATTTTATCAAATCCATGCCGGGCCAGGTTTCAAGCAGCTGATCGTCCTTGAACACCCGCACCCTCAATTGAACATCAAAATCCTCGTCGAATTCAATTTGCTTTCTGGGCCAGGAAATTTCAACAACATTTTTCAGGACAACTTTGCCTTCGAATCGGGAAGGCTCGAACTCCTCTTCACCTTCACTCCTCAATGCAAAAACTATCCCATCATGCGAGCATCGGAGTCGATAGAGCCGTGCAGTTCTCAGTTCAACTTCGAAGATATAGTCAGAGAGAGTGTCATCAAGTGCGGTGGTGAAAAGATCAAGCCGGAAATATAGATTCTTTTGATCGAAACCGAAAAAGATCTCCTCCACGATACTGGCTATCCGATGCATAGCCGAGGATGCCTTGCGGCAGTTAAATGATCCGGCATCATACCATTCATAAAAATGCGTGATTTCACCGTCAATTGTGGGCGAGAAATAATTGCTGGGCTGTATAATCGAGCTTTGCGACGCGGCAGACCGGACCGGCTCCAGAAGCTCCTTGGGCGTCTCCTTGCCGATTATCGAATAGACAGCGCTTAGATGACTGCGGAAAATCATGTCAAACAAATCGTCATCATGCGAGCTGTGCTCATCACCGTACCACCAGCACCAATCGGAGCCTTCGGCCACATAAATCTCCTCCCAGGCGATCTCCACTCCTTTGGGATCATCCTCAGGATTATCATTCTGATAATTCACCAGGGCATTGCGTGCCTCCGACAGGAGATCCCAGGCGCGGTTATCCTCCTCGTGCCCGATCCAGATCTTGAAGTTGTGCCCGATCCATGATCCGGCGAAAAGGTAGGGCAGGTTTTTATGATTAGATGTCTTCCGGAAGAGCTCCGACACTGTTACGGTCTCAAAGCGATCGTCACGGGTCAGCGATTTATACAGGCTATGCAGAAAATCCTCGCCGTCGTTATCGTAATATTCCCAGGCATTCTCTCCGTCCAGTATAATCGGAACGACATGATCTTCAACCTCGGAGGGCTTCAAAAGCGATCTGATCGAGGCCAGGTGATTTATAAAATCGGATGCAGCCTTATCGGCATCCCAGGAGGAATAGACAAAGCCGATTCTGTCCGAAAGCTTATGGTCGCGGAATATTATACCAATATCTCCGAAAGGTCGTTTGAGCACGAACGGCCTGTGGAAATCGAGCGCCATTGCCTTCTTGATATCTTCGGACTTTGGATTTTCCAGCGATTGGAAGAAAATCTCCTCGTCGGAAGCTATCCACTCGATACCCTCTTCTGCCAGCATGGGAAGAAGATCCTCGGCCACACTTCCCTCCGATGGCCACATACCTTTCAGCTTGTGTCCAAAAAGCTCTTCATACATCTCAACCGATCTTCTAATATGTGTGCGCGCATCTTCCGGGTGACGGAATCTGTTCTTCGGTAGACGTACTCTGGGCATGGCCTCCTTGGCCAGATCGGTATCGATCAATAGCGGAAGGATCGGATGATAGTAAGGCGAAAATGAAATCTCCGCCTGTCCCCGATCCTGAAGCTCTTTAAGCTTAGGAATAATCTGTCCAAGTATCTTTTTCTGGAAATCGAAAAGAACAGCGCGCTCTTCATAAGTAAAATTATTGCGTTTCTCGAAAAGCGGCTTTATGTCGGGATCATTCCGGAAAGCCGGGTCAATCCAGACTAAATTCGCCAGGACTGTTAAGTCAAGGTATTCCTGATCGGTGAACTGCTTTACCGCACGGTTAAGGTCGCTTTTAAATGCATCCTTTTTCTGGTAGAGCCGAAGATATTCGGGATACGGCTTTATCATGGTTCGGAAATTGGCGGAGAAAAAAGTGTTCAGGATATCCAGCTTCTCAGCGTCATCCAGATCATCTACTTTCTTGCGTGAAAGATAGAGATGATGGTCGAAGGCATTATTGTTGACATAATCATCGATCTGTTTGACCAGAGAGGGAACGTAGTTGAATGTCTGTTTGATTTTTGGATACTTGTCAAGGATTGAGGCCATATCCAGATAATCCTTGACGCCGTGCAGACGCACCCACGGCAGTACGTATTCGCCTGAAAAATAGTCCTTATAATACGGCTGATGCATATGCCACAAAAAGACTATTTTCAGACGAGGAAGTGAGTCATTCATCATCTAATCGAGATTGTAAGTATACGGATTTAAAACATTCTGCTCGTATAGAAATTCCCGCGCATCCGAGATGACCGATCTGGACGCTTCTGAATCCTCGAGAAGATTGAAGGCCTGTTTGGCCTCTTCATCCAAACCGCCTCTGGCGAGGTTTATAGTGGCCTTTCTAAGCGCTTCCATCCTCTGGGGAAAATCGGGATATTCCTGAGCGATTTCCAGATAGAGTAATCCCGCCCCCTCGAAATCGCGCAGAGATTCTTTGCATCCGGCCAATCCCATTTTGGCCGCCGCGGTAAAACCTTTGCTGATGTAGTATTTATCCAGAAATCTCTGATAATAATTTTCGGCTTCGGCATAATCGCCGAGTTTAAATGCTATTGAACCGAGATAGAAAGTTGCAAATTTGGCCATATCGCTGCCGCCGTGATTCTCCAGTATATCTTCGAATTCGACTTTCGCATTTGTCAGAATTGTTAGAGCGCTGTCGAGACTGCCGTCGGGGATACCGTCCTGATTACGGTCGGCCTCGAATGTATTGAAAAATTCCCTTACAGCCATGCTGGCCTCTCCGAACTGATTCTGGGCGGCCTGCTCTGCGCTTCTGGAATTGGTGATCAAAAGAACCGCAACTATTATGACTATCACGAATCCTGCGATGCCGAGTAGAATCTGGGAACGGTGCTGATTGAAAAATTCCTGCGATTTGAAAAGTCCGGTAACGAACTTATCCTCTTTCATCTGTCTCTTGGTAAGCCTGGCCATTCTTTACAACTCCCTATGAACTCAATATCGAATTCTATTCTCAAATATTTATCTTTAAACATCAAAAAGGGCGAAATCAGCATAAAAGCCAATTCCGCCCGATAAGATTACGAAAATCTATCTGAAAAATCCAGTAAAATTTAAAGAAATGCGGGGCGCCCGAAATTCCCTGGAGATCTGGAAAGTGCCGTAATGATCAATCCCTTCGATATCCGTATCACGCGTATCATATTCGAAAGCAAAATCGAGCTTGATTAGCTCCCAGTGAAGGCCGGTTCCGAAGGTAAGCGTATATCCTGTATGCTGATCGCCGTAATCGAAAGTCTGTACCAGGGAATCCGGCTGATCGTCGGCCCAGTTCACCCATTCGAATTCCAGATTCTCGGTATTCCTGAATCCGAAGGCATCGTAGGCAAAACCGGCACGAATTGGAATAACCGCAAAGCCTCCCTCAAGCATATACTCTCCGCCCACTCTGATACTGTAACCGTTTTCAAGATTCAGATTAGTCTCAATAAAGTTTTCCTCTATATCGCCGTTGGACAGGATTGTATCGTAATGCACCCTGTAATCCATAGTGCCGAACCTGCGCCATTCAAAATCTGAAGAAAGGAGGAGCTTCTCGGTAACCTGATATGACGCTCCAAGCCCGATCATCCAGGGAACTAACGTTCTCTGCTTGCCCTGCTCATCGATATCTCCGCGCAGCAGCTCGCCGTCCAGGACACCGCCAACATAGACAGAATCAAGCTCATGTTTTACATGCTCCTGAGTGAGCCAGAATGGCATTTTTACCGTGGCGCCGATTGCAAATTTATCGCTGTCCCACTGAAAACCGCCAATCAGGTTAAAACCCGAGTATGTAATAGTATCGTAAACAGAACCCCTGGCAAGAACACTTACATCAGTCTGCTGTTCCACAATTGTGGTTGAATACAGAAAGCTTGTATCGACATAACCGGTTCCAAAATAGATATTGGCGGCCAGACCGAAATTAAGCTTTTTCCAGACATTTGTGCCGAAGCCGAGCCGCAACTGGTTTAAACGGTTATCAGTTCTTTCGATCATATTTACCGGCTCAGCCGGGTCAGTGAATCCGGAATCGGGATTCGCTTCAAAATAATCGAACTCTGATGCTATAGTACTGAAGCTTACAGCGCCGACAAAAGGATGATCCTTGATCCTGATAGGAGCTGCAAAAGCTGCATATTGCAGCTGGAATTTGTTATCATCATAGGTTGAAGATGTATTCTGCGAGGTCATCGAGGGATAATCCAGACTGAAATCTGTTTTGGGCATAAACAGATCGAATGAGAATGAAATCTGCGGATCAAGAATCTGTATCAGTCCCGCCGGATTCCAGGTAATGGCACTGGCGCCCTCGGCAACCGAAATATATGCTCCACCCATTCCTCGTGCTCTCGCACCATCACCTTCAAAGTTGAAATTATTCAAGGCCTGTCCTTCGGCGCTAAGGCAAAAGCCAAACATCGCCACCAGGACGGCAGATAAAATAAGCGTCCTCATCAAGTTAAATCCTCCTTATAGCAGCCATAAAATTTTAAGTCTCAAATATAGAATTATTGCCAACCTGTGTCAAATCATTTTTGGGTTTTTAACCCATGAGTTGACATTATTTTACGACGGGCAAGCCCAGATTTCGTTCATTTTGATAAAAAGACAAAAAACGTGTATATTCATTATTATGGCCAAAACGGGGAAATGCGCTGTTTGGAGTCGATTGCTCAAAAAAAGAGAGCGGGGGATTTTATCCTCCCCCGCCTGCTTTGAAGGTTATTTCAGCAATAGCATTTTCTTTGATTCTGAGAATTTACCGGCCTGGATAACATAGAAATAAACGCCCGAGGGCACATCCGAAGACCTTGAATCCCAGGTAATATTATACTTGCCCGCATCCAGATAATCGTCAACCAGGTTTTCAACCTTCTGTCCGAGGATATTGAAGATCTCGAGCTTGACATTTGCCGCTTCCGGCAGATCGAAGCTTATTATGGTGATCGGGTTGAACGGATTGGGGCAATTCTGGTGCAATGCAAATTCCTCAGGCAGAGCATCGGGTTTTTTGGGAGTATGGTAGGGGCATGGCCTGACCTGATTAAACGGCAGATTCGTGCTGACCGTTCCATCCGACTCGCTTGAGAAAATATCCTTGTCATTATGATCATAAACATTTGAATTCTTGACATCCACGGTCATCTGGCGCGGACCGTGAGCTTTCGCTCCCCAGTTCAGGGTTGCAATCCAATCAGCATCATCCGCGCTCCAGCCAAGATCAGATCCATGCAGAGAAATCGTATTCGCATCCACGCCTGTAAGCGTAATGCCCGTTTCCAGGGTGCTGCCGAGCAGGCAGAATAGACCGTCATTATAGTCGATCTCAACATAGATTGAATCCATCTCAAAATTATGATCGACATAGACCGACTGTTGAGCATAAGATGTTCCGGAAGCATTACCGGCATCAACCAGCGCACAGGTGAGATCCAGCGCATCCGGTGTATCGACAAGTTTACCATTTACCGTATTGCAGGTAATATTTCCGGTCGTATCGGTAGCACTTGTGGCGTAATGTGTACCGTAGGTTGCATCGAATTCCGCCACAAGTTCATCCGGACAACTGTATGTCCCGCCTGCCGATATTTCAAGTTCCAGTTCAACATAGGTTTCATATACTTCTGAAGGCTCCAGATAACCCTGGGAGCCATTGGGGAAGTTGAGGTTTATGCCTATGTATTCATCGTTTATCCGCGTTACATTGATATTTACAGATTCATGAATACTGCCATAATCATTGAAATAATTGAAACGAGTATCATGTTTAATGAGGAACTGAATATCCCCGGTATCATATAGCCCGGCCGGGAAATTCTGCTTGACCTTGACTGCCAGGGTCACGGTATCCCCGACCGTGCCCTCATCCAGGAATTCAAGTTTGGCATCCATGCGGTACTCGGGTATTACTATTTCGCCATCATAATAGTATATATCAATTGTGGGATAGAATTCATTGCAATAGCTTGTGGGAGCAATGAAATTCGAATCTGCAATATCGATCCAGGTAATCGGGCTAACCAGATCATCGGTACTGGCATTGGATTCAAACACGAGGGTGTATAACTCATACGGCTCGTCAGGAGGTGGATGTATGCCCCCGATATCAACTGTAGTGACACATATTGAATCACCATTTACCTGCGCGTTCACGTAAAACCAGAATTCGGTTGTATCGGAACGCTGCAATTCAATAAAGGTGTAATTGTCCCCATCATATTCCAGATAATGCTTGGTCGCAAAGTAAAGAAAATTCGTGGAATCAATATAAACAGGAACTTGGACGGTGTTTTCGCCCAGCAGGGTTTCCACGGACCCCACTGTAAATCCAGCCCAATAAGCCATTACCTCTATATAACCGTCATCAACCTGGTCATAATCCTCGTTGAAGCCTTCATCCTTGATCTTTACATAGTTTTCCGGAGGATCGTCATCAAGCCACAAGTCTATCTGGATTTCATCCTGATCCTGGCATTTTATATCGAATTTCAGCGAATACATCTCCATCCATTCCGTATCAGGGAATTTGACATCATCATCCAGGGCTTGAATATCGAGATAGACAATATCGCCGGAATAGTGTTCGAGCTCAACACTGACATTGGTTGTCCATGTATCAGACACGAAATCAACATAGGTCAATTCTGTGGAATCAAAATAAATTCGATTGAAGAATTCATTGATAACAAGTCCCGTATCCTCTACCGTCTCCTGACCGTACATGCTCACAGGCAGCAGTACAAAATCATCCCCTGGCACTGTTCCTTTAAACGGTCCTTCAACCGTTCCTATATCCAGACGAAGATCATAATTCGCGGTGTTTATCAACGCTATACTTCCCATGCCGTCACCGCCCTTGGCCATAATTGCCGACGGCAGACATAACCCGGCGATCAGAATAATTGCCAGAAATAGTCTAAAAACATGTATCCTTCTGTGCATAATAGTTTCTCCTTTGTTAGTTTTCTGAATTACAATTAATTATGAAAGATATGTCTGCCTTTGAGTGGCGGGCCGCGGGCACACCGCACCGTTACAACCGAACAATCCATGTCCGTTCCTCCAGATAGTCCTTATCTGCGGATGAATACTCTCAGGATGGCCGTCAGCCCCATGGCCAAAATTTAAGATTAATAGTGCGGTATTTTCAATTTATACATACAAGTCCTTTTTGTCAACTTTATAATCGTTAGCAATCCAATAAAATATTGTTAGAGTTTTTTAGCTGATATTATTCTTTATGATATTTATATTTCTAGCATGGAAAACAATAATGATGATATGGTTGAATATCCGATTGACGGCGTGCTCGACCTGCATACATTTTCGCCCAGGGATATAAAAGAGCTGGTCCCGGATTATATCGAGGCCTGTCTGGAAAAGGAGATATATCAGCTCAGAATAATTCATGGAAAAGGAACTGGCACTTTGAGAACAATAGTGCATTCTATACTCGATAAAAATCCTCATGTCGAATCCTACAAGCTCGACAGCGGCGCTTCATCATGGGGAGCCACTCTGGTTAACCTGAAACGTTAAAGAGGTGCTATGGATAAATCCGGAGGCTACGCTGAAAACCTTTTTGTGGCAGAATTTTATGATGCCGTGCCGCCCTATGAAAACAGAAAGGATATCGGTTTCTGGACGGATGCCTGCAAAGAAAGCGGCGGACCGGTGCTGGAGCTTGGATGCGGAACCGGACGGGTGCTGATTCCGATTGCCAAAACCGGGACTATGGTAACCGGATTAGACCTTTCCAGGCCAATGCTGGATGTCTGTCGGAAAAAACTCACTGATCTTGAAGTTGATCTGCGCGAAAGAATAGAACTGGTTCACGGTGATATCAGGGAATTTAGTCTGCATCAGAAATATAACCTGATAATACTGCCCTTCCGTGTCTTCCAGCATCTGTTAAATGTCAGGGATCAGCTCTCCTGTCTTAACTGCATATACAAGCACCTGAATCCGGGTGGGATATTGATACTGGATCTCTTCAATCCCTCCCTTCCCATGCTGGCCGAAGATAAATATCTCAACGAGTTCGGGGATGAGCCCGAATTCGAGATGCCCGACGGGCGAAAGGTAGTCCGCAGGGCCAGAACCACAGACCGGGATTACTATAGACAGGTAGTAGATTCAGAATTGATTTACTACGTCACTTATCCTGATGGCAAAAAAGAACGGCTGGTTCAATCTTTTCCCCTGCGCTATTTTTTCCGCTACGAGGTCGAACATTTATTCGCCAGAACCGGTTTTGATGTTGTTAATCTTTATGCCGATTATGACAAATCCGAATTCGGAAGCAAGGATCCGGGTGAAATGATTTTTAAGGCTCGCAAAACGAAATAGGTTTATTTACAATTACACTTGAAATTGCTAACGGAATTGATTATATTTCAAATACTTACAGGTGTCCCTACACTGGGAATTCCGGGATTAATAAAAGGAGGATTTTAGAATGAGAAAATTAACCGTTTTTTTTGTTATTTCAGTTCTGATTTTGCCGCTTTTGGTCGGCTGTTCGTCGAAGGCCAAAGACGAACGTATAGCCACGCTGGAGCAGCAAGTGGCCAATCTCCAGAGCGACCTGGAGCAGGCACGCCGTGCCCGTGAGCAGGCCGAACAACGCGCCGCCGCGCTTCAGTCCGATCTGGATTCGCTTGCCGAAAAGCTGGAAATCACCATGGAGGAGCAGGAACAGAACAAACTTTTGCGTATCCCCGATGAGTTGATGTTCTCAAGTGGAAGTGCGACAATTAATCAGAACGGCCGGCAGATGCTGGGCGAGGTTGCGAACATAGTCGATAAATATCCAGAATACGATATCCGTGTAGAGGGGCATACCGACGATAAGCAGATCTTGCCCGAGTTCCAGGATCGTTTCCGCACCAACTGGGAGCTGTCCACCGCCCGTGCCACTCATGTGGTGCGCCATATGATTAACGAGCGCGGTGTCAATCCCAAACGAATCAGCGCGGTCGGTTACGGCGAGTTTCGTCCGATTGCGACCAATGAAACTGCCGAGGGACGTGCCCAGAACCGCCGGGTCGAGATTTATTTCGTACCGCAGTTCGAGATAAAACCGATAGGCGAACAGGAACAGCCTCAGCAGGAGCCGCCGTTGTAGAAATTATGCGTGGGGCAGAATCCGAAGCGCATGCGGCGTGATTCTGCCGGATAGAACATTTGTGCTGGGCGTACCTCCCGGTGCGCCCAGTGAACGCGGAGCAGGGGGACGTACTCCGCGCACGAATTCTGGGTGGCCTGTTCAAGCTTTGCTTGGGCAGGTTTTGATTTTTTGGTAGGGAAGAATCCGGAACGAAGAAACGCGGAGTGGAGTGATTCTGCCTATCTTTCTAAAATCCAAACAGGCAAAACCACTCCGCTTCGCTTCGGGTTTTTCCCTACTCTTAGCCGCCACACTTGATTATTTCAGATACAACATCTTTTTCGAGACAATCTGGTCTGTGGATTTGAGTTGATAGAAGTATATGCCGGAGGGGATATCTTTGTCATAATCATCACGGCCATCCCAATATATAGAATGGCTTCCGCCTGACTGCATACCAGCGTATAAGGTCCTGACCTTCTGGCCGAGGATGTTGTAGATATCTATTACAACTTCTCTTTCGGATATCCCATGTAGATAGTATTCGATTATGGTCCTATTATTAAAGGGATTGGGATAATTCTGTTTTAAGAAATCATGATTTTGTGGAACAGGAAGATCGGGATCATCTTCAGCGGGTGTAGGAAGTAAAGGATCACCGGCAAAAACAAAAACTCTGCCATGGTCATCATAACCAAGATTGCGTCCTGATATTACAACATCATCAACTCCATCTCCATTAAAATCTCCAGCCGGTCAAATCGATTCTCCAAAGTGAAGACTAACAGGCGGCCAGGGTTCAAAATATGGTATAGTAATATCTGCTTCAGTGTCCATATCAGATGAGCCAAAATAAATATAGACCATTCCACCCCCGCCTCCAAAACTCGTGAATCCCACACCAATATCATCCCAGCCATCATGGTTGATGTCCCCTATATTTGCAATCCGATCACCTCGCTCAAGTTCATTGGTGGTGTCTCCCAGCATCTTGGGAATAGTATCAAAGGGAACACCACCATAGAATATGCAGGGCCAGGTTGTTTGGCCACCTACAGCAAAATCATCATAGCCATCTTTGTTTATATCTCCCAGTGGTTCTATACGCTCTCCAAATGTCCCAGGTTTCCATTTACCCCAGAAGGGTGTGGCTATTGAATAGTCTATAGTGTTATCAAGAGGAATATCGCCCAGGATTATATTAAAATAGCTTATCGAATCCGCATCTCTATAGCTGGTAAATCCATAATCTGCCAAACCATCATTGTTTAAATCACCCAGCCCTGAGGCCCAAAAGAAATTGTTGTAATCTTCATGGGGACCAATAATACACAGAACTTCATCTGATAAAGTGTCTAATAAACTACCCCCATAGTATATGTGAAATTTGCCTTCACATATGGTGTTCTGAGGCATATTCGCTATTATCAAATCATTTTGTCCATCTCCATTAACATCTCCAGCTGAAACACTAAATCCAAAGGCATAGGAAGAATCACAATTGGGATTGAAGAGCATATCCGGTTCAGTCTTGGAATAGAAATCAGAAGACCCGAACCAGACTTCAACCGATCGAGAACAATCCTCAAGCGGCCAACTATTTATTGCAAATTCTTTCACGCCATCCCCATTTATATCCGGAATCCACTTGAAGATTATTGAATTGCCATAAATCATTATATCAGGAAGAATGTCTGGTGATATTCCCCCTTTAAATGCCATAATTCTTTTTTCACCACCCAATTCGCCTGCAAAAACCTCGCTGAATCCATCTCCATCCAGATCACCCGGAGAATAGCAGCCTTGAGCTAAGGCTGCCCCGGCTGAATCGCTGCTAAACGACTGGATCAGCTCTAAGGGCATCTCTGCGTTGACATTTCCTGCCATCAAAACTGCGATAAATAAAATTAAAGCAATTAAAATACTTTTACCGACAAATCGAAAATAAAAGCGTCTCTTCATTCGGTGGTATCCGGTTTACATGGTTCAAGTATAAGATAATGCAAAGGTAAAATAGGTCAATAAAAAATACCCCCGGCGCGACTCGAACGCGCGACACATGGTTTAGGAAACCATTGCTCTATCCACCTGAGCTACGGGGGCATAATCGCGGCGCACGAGGACATACGCCGCGCACAATTTAGGTTCGTGCTGGGCCAATCGAGGGCCTGGTCTTCGACGTACCTCCCGATGCGTCCGGCATCTTTACATCCGATATTATCAATTCTTATACGCATTGTCAAATTATTTGATAGATGGATTAATGCAATTTTTCCCAGTGGCCAAACGCGATTGCCGGGAATGAGGGAACATAAGTTATGGGTGGCCTGCTCAAACTGTGTTTGGGCAGGTTCTCCGGATCCAATACGGCACGCCCAAATAATTTTGAGCGTGCCACCCGGTTATGGTAAATCCCCTCATGTACCGTCAGGAGCCCTTTCCTGACGGTCTGAATCCGTCGGGTTGCGGAACCCGACGGCACTATCTGAGAAATACAACATTCCCGTTGGGATAATGTATGGCCCATAAGGGGTGGGATTCTCCCGAATCATAACAGAAAATCTACTCACAGAAAAATATCCCACCGCTTGCGCAGTGGGGCACCAAAATGTACGAACAAGACATAGGTAACAGAAAAGACCGATCACATGGGTAACACTTTT
>CAZBZV010000070.1:0-14464 GCA_964496505.1 uncultured Ignavibacteria bacterium
ATCGTTCCCACATTTACATGCGGCTTCGTTCGCTGAAATTTCTCCTTTGCCATCAGGCTAAATCCTCCTAAGCTATTTCAAAAAAATTATCTGCCGAATATATACATAAATCACCAAATGTCAAGATGATAAACTCAAAAATTACCAAAAAATCTAAAAATTAGCAACATATTTTTTGTATATCTCCTCAGCCGCAAAATCGAACCGCAAAAACTCCATCGTATAAATCGCCCGCCCCTTTGAAAGACTGCGCAATTGCGTGGAATATCCGAACATTTCAGACAGCGGGACCTCGGCATCAACGACCTGAGCATCCGCTCTCGGATTGATTCCTGTAATCTGCCCCCGTCGAGATTTGAGATCTCCAACAACGTCCCCAAGGTGCTCTTCAGGCACTACAACCTCGACTTTCATGTGAGGTTCCAGAAGTTTTGGAGTTCCTTTTCTAATACCATTCTGAAAAGCCAGAGAGCCCGCAATTTTATATGCAAGCGGATTGGAGTCATCCTCGTGATAACTGCCGTCGATCAGAGTCGCTTTCACCCTGATAACCGGATATCCGGCAATTGGCCCGCTCTCCATGGCGCCTTTCAAACCTTCCTCGACGTAGGGGATATATTCTTTGGGAATAGCATTTCCCTTAAGTTCGTTCTGAAATATAAATCTTTCTTCTCCCTCATGCGGCTCGAATTTGCAGACCACATGACCGTACTGTCCCTTGCCTCCCGACTGGCGAATGAATTTGCCCTCGGCCGTGGCCTCGCTGGTAATTGTCTCTTTATAGGCAACCTGCGGCTTGCCGACATTTGCCTCGATCTTGAACTCACGCTTCATGCGTTCGATCAATACTTCGAGATGAAGCTCACCCATGCCGGAGATAATTGTCTGACCGGTCTCCTCATCGACTTTCACCCTGAAGGTCGGATCTTCATCGGCCAGCCGTCCCAGGGAATCGGTGAGTTTATCGAGGTCGGCTTTGGTTTTCGGTTCGATTGCGATATAGATAACAGGTTCCGGAAACTGTAAAGATTCGAGCTGTATGGGATGTTTCATGTCGCATAAGGTACTTCCCGTAATCGTATGCCGGAGGCCTACCGCCGCGGCGATATTTCCGGCCTCTATCTCCTTCAGCTCTTCGCGCTTGTTGGCATGCATCTGAAGTATGCGCTGAATACGTTCTTTCTTGCCGGAAGCGATATCTAATATCGTATCTCCCACCTTTATCTTCCCCGAATAGACTCTGAAATAGGTCAGCCTGCCCACATACGGGTCTGTTGCGATTTTGAAAGCGAGCGCGGCAAAGGGATCGTCTATCGTCGACGAGCGCGTTTCCTTTTTTTCATTTTTCGGATTTATGCCTTCCACAGGAGGAAGATCGGAAGGCGCCGGAAAAAAGTCGCAGACGGAATCTATCAAGCGCTGCACGCCCTTATTTTTAAAGGATGATCCACACATAACGGGCACCACTTTGCAGGCGATGGTGGCACTACGGAGGACATGCCTGATCTGATCCTCGGGCACTTCATCACCGGACAGAAACTTTTCCATCAAATCATCATCAAAATCCGCCAGATGTTCGAGCATATATTCGCGACGCGATTTAGCCTCTTCCATATACTCATCGGGAATATCCGTCTCGGTGATTGTCGCTCCCAGATCCTGCTCGGAGAATTCATAGCTGCGCATCCCGATCAGATCGATTAAACCCATGAATTCCTGCCCCGAGCCAACAGGGAAATTAATCGGGACAGGATTGGCGCCCAGACGTTCGATCATCATCTTGATCGCGCGGTCATAATCGGCCCCGATTCTGTCCATCTTGTTGACATATCCCAAACGTGGAACTTTATAATAATCGGCCTGACGCCAGATAGTCTCCGACTGCGGCTCAACACCGCCCACGGCGCAGAAAATGCAAACCACCCCGTCCAGAATCCGCATAGCCCGCTCGACTTCAATAGTAAAATCGACATGCCCCGGCGTATCGATAATATTTATACGATGGTCGCGCCAGAAGACGGTGGTGGCTGCGGAGGTTATGGTAATTCCGCGCTCCTTCTCCTGCTCCATCCAATCCATTATCGTATTGCCGTGGTCGACCTCGCCCATTCGATGCGACTTACCCGAGTAAAACAATATCCTCTCGGTGGTGGTTGTCTTACCCGCATCGATATGTGCGGCCAAACCGATATTTCGTATTTTACCAATGTCAGTCTTCATGGGCATAAAAAAACTCCACTGTATTGCTGTATTCGGTAGAGCAGACAGTGGAGTTATTCTCCGATTCAATGTCTGCTTATTTCTAAGTGACTTCCGTCAATCTTTTTTCCCTAAGTTCTTTTATTACCATCTAAAATGTGCAAACGCTTTATTAGCTTCGGCCATACGATGAGTATCTTCACGCTTCTTAATAGTCGATCCCTCATTTTTAGAGGCATCGATCAATTCGTTGGCAAGCTTTTCGGCAAATGTTTTACCAGAGCGGGCCCTCGTGAAATTGATCATCCAGCGAATTGCAAGGGCGTTTCGACGGTCCGACCGGACCTCGATCGGCACCTGATAGGTCGCGCCGCCAACCCTGCGGGATTTCACTTCCACCAGCGGCTTGGCGTTGTTGAGAGCCTTATGGAAAACATCGATACCTTTCTGATTGAGCTTCTTCTCAATAATATCCATGGCATCGTAAAAGAGCCCTTCGGCGGTGCTCTTCTTTCCGCTTCTCATCATACAGTTGATAAACTGCGCGACAATTCTGTCACCGTAGACAGGATCAGGTTGCCTTCCGCGTTTTTCAATCTGTCTTCTTCTCGGCATACTTATTTATCCTCTATTTCTTTTTCTTCTTGGTACCGTACTTGGAACGAGCTCTCATACGATCATCGACACCGGCGGTATCCATCGTACCACGTATGATATGATAACGTACGCCCGGCAGGTCTTTGACACGACCGCCCCGAATCATCACCATAGAGTGCTCCTGAAGATTGTGACCCTCACCCGGTATATAGGCTGTCACCTCGATACTGTTGGTGAGCCTGACACGCGCCACTTTCCTCAAAGCCGAATTGGGCTTCTTGGGAGTGGAGGTATATACACGGGTACAGACGCCCCTCTTCTGGGGCGAACCCTTCAGAGCCGGGGTGTTTGTTTTCGACAAAACTCTCTTTCGTCCCTTGCGTATTAGCTGACTAATCGTTGGCAATATTCACCTCAATGACTTATACCTGTTAATATCGACAAATCAAACTGTTTAATATATCTCAAAACCTAAAGCTGTCAAGCATTTTCCTCGATGGTTTCGGATTCCTCGGCGGCCTCTTTTTCGGCCTCTTCATCCTCTTCTAAACCCTCAACTTCAATATCGAGCTTGCGATATCGGTCCAGTCCAGTACCTGCCGGGATCAGATGCCCGATAATAACGTTTTCCTTCAAGCCCAACAGGTTGTCCTGTTTGCCCAGAATCGCCGCCTCGGTCAAAACCCTGGTGGTTTCCTGGAAGGAGGCAGCGGAAATGAAGCTGTCGGTCGAAAGTGACGCCTTGGTAATACCGAGAAGCAGGGGCTGGAATGTCGCCGGATCACCGCCCTCGATAATAACACGATCGTTCTCGTCCTTAAAGACATGCTTGTCGACCTGGTCGCCCTCGAGGAAGTTGGTATCGCCCACCGACTCCACACGCACCTTCTGCATCATCTGGCGCACGATAACCTCGATGTGCTTATCGTTTATCTTTACGCCCTGCAGACGGTAGACCTCCTGGATTTCGTTCACGAGGTACTCCTGCACTGCATTGGCGCCCTTAATCGCAAGAATGTCATGCGGATCGATGGCGCCCTCACAGAGACGCTCACCGGCACGCACCCGGTCGCCGTCATGCACATGAATATGCTTGCCGTGCGGAATCAGGTATTCCTTTTCCTCACCGGCCTCATCGCGCACGAAGATCTGGCGATTGCCGCGTATAATTTTACCGATTTCCACATAACCGTCAATCTCGGTAACGACTGCTGGATCACGCGGATGGCGCGCCTCGAACAGCTCGGCTACACGCGGCAGGCCTCCCGTAATATCGCGGGTCTTGGAGATATCCCGCGGGATATTTACGAGCTGAGCTCCGGGCTTGACATTATCGCCCTCCCTGACCAGAAGATGCGAGCCGGTCGGTATCGAATATGTAGCCTTGGTCTTTCCGGCATGAGTTTTAATCTGTATTGCCGGCAGGAGGCTCTTGTCGCGCTGCTCAATAATTACCATCTGACGCAGACCTGTAATCTCATCCAGCTCCTCACGAACCGACACACCCTCGATAATATCCTTAAAGGCCACCTTGCCGCCAACTTCCGTCAGGATAGTATTTGTGTAGGGATCCCATTCAAAAATGGTCTCGCCCTTTTCAACCTTATCGCCATCCTTGATATTCAAAATAGCGGCATAGGGTACGCTGAATCTTGCGCGCACATTCCCCTTGTCATCCTGCACGTGGATTTCGCTGTCACGGTTGGTTGTTGCATGTCTGCCATCCTCGATCTCAATCGACTTGACTTCTTTGAAAACAACCTTACCGGCATACTTGGTTGTCACCTTGGAGCTTTCGGCAATTCGTCCGGCAATACCACCGATATGGAATGTTCGCAGGGTAAGCTGTGTGCCCGGTTCTCCAATAGACTGGGCAGCGATAACACCTACCGCCTCTCCCAGGTCAACCATCTGAGCCGTACCCAGATTTCTGCCGTAACACTTGGCGCATACACCGCGTCTTGTCTCGCATGTCAGCACCGATCTGATCCTGACCTGCTCGATACCTGTATCCTCGATTCTATGCGCAGCCTCTTCACGAATTTCCTCGCCGTACTCGACTATCACATCACCCGTGATCGGATCGACAATCTCATCCAGAGAGACACGTCCCAGAATACGATCACTCAGGGATTCGATAACTTCCTCGCCCTCCTTCAGGGCCATGATGTCGATACCGAGAATGGTACCGCAATCAACCTCGGTAATGATAACGTCCTGCGCCACATCAACCAGGCGACGGGTAAGATAACCGGCATCTGCGGTTTTGAGAGCCGTATCAGCCAGACCCTTACGGGCGCCATGCGTGGAAATAAAGTATTCCATCACATTCAGGCCTTCGCGGAAATTCGAGATAATCGGCGATTCGATGATCTCACCGATCTGGCCGGTAATTTTCTTCTGAGGCTTGGCCATGAGGCCGCGCATACCGGCCAGCTGCTTCACCTGGTCCTTTGATGAACGCGCACCGGAGTCCGCCATCATGTATACAGGATTGAAACCGTACTCAATTTCCGAAAGCTGTTTGAAGAGGGCATCCGAAACATCATTGGTCACCTGAGTCCAGGTATCTATAACTTTATTATATCTTTCACCGTTGGTGATAAGGCCTTTTTCATACTGTTTGGTAATCTTCTTGATTTCCTTATAGGCATCCGTGATCAACTGCTCTTTCCTCTCGGGAATTACCAGGTCATCAATACCTATAGTTGCGCCTGAAAGCGTAGCATACTCAAATCCGAGATTCTTGAGCCTGTCCAGAAATTCGGAGGTATAATCATTGCCGTATTCCATGAATACATGCAGGACCAGATCAGCCAGATTGCCCTTATCCGCAATCTTATTGAAAAAAGGAATCTTGTCCGGAATAATCTCAGAGAATATCACCCGCCCGGCGGTTGTCTCGACAAGCTCTCCGTCCATCCTGACCTTGATGGGAGCATGAATGTCGACATGCTTGCAGCCTACAGCCATCAAGACCTCATCGTTGGAATGATAGATATTACCATCGCCCTTGGCTCCGGGCTTGGGCTTGGTCAGGTAGTGACACCCCAGCACCATATCCTGTGAGGGAGTCGCCACCGGCTTTCCGGACTGAGGCAGAAGCAGGTTATTAGTGGAAAGCATCAGAAGCCTTGCCTCAAGCTGGGCTTCAAACGACAAGGGCACATGCACCGACATCGAGTCGCCGTCAAAGTCGGCGTTAAAGGCCGCGCAAACCAGAGGATGAAGCTTGATCGCCTTGCCCTCAACCAGAACCGGGTAGAAGGCCTGGATGCCCATACGATGCAGTGTGGGCGCACGATTGAGCATGACCGGGTGATCCGAGATAATTTCTTCCAGTATATCCCAGACCTCGGGACGTTCGCGTTCCACGAGCTTCTTGGCAGACTTGACAGTCTGCACATAGCCCTTTTCCTCGAGCTTCATAATGATAAATGGTTTGAACAGCTCCAATGCCATATTCTTGGGAAGACCGCACTGATGCAGTTTCAACTCCGGACCGACCACAATAACCGAACGGCCGGAATAGTCGACACGTTTCCCGAGCAGGTTCTGACGGAATCTTCCCTGCTTGCCCTTAAGAAGATCGGAGAGAGATTTCAGGGGACGTTTCGAATCTCCCCTGACCGAATGTGTTCTTCTACCGTTATCGAAGAGAGCGTCGACCGACTCCTGAAGCATTCTCTTTTCATTGCGGAGAATGACCTCGGGAGCCCTGATATCTATAAGCTTTTTGAGACGGTTGTTGCGATTGATCACTCTGCGGTATAGATCGTTCAAATCGGAAGTCGCGAATCTGCCGCCTTCCAGCGGAACCAGAGGTCTGAGATCGGGCGGAAGCACGGGGATCACATCCAGAATCATCCATTCGGGACGATTGTTGGACTGTCTGAAAGCCTCGACCACTCTCAGCCTTTTGAGCATATCTTTTTTGCGCTGAGCGGAGGTTTCGATCTTAACCTGAGCTCTGAGCTGAATCGATAAATCTTCAATATCGATTTTGGCCAGACAGTCGCGAATAGCCTCCGCACCCATGCGCGCATCGAATTCCTTCTCGGATTCCATCAAATCCCGATACTCCTCTTCGGAGATTATATCTCTTTCCTTGAAAGGAGTATTTCCGGGATCGACCATGATATAAGATTCATAGTAAAGTATTTTTTCAAGATCGCGGGGCGACATATCCAAAAGGTTTCCGATTCTGGATGGTATCGATTTGAAATACCAGATATGGGAAACCGGCACGGCCAGCTTGATATGTCCCATTCTCTCGCGCCGAACTTTGGAATGAGTTACTTCCACGCCGCATCTGTCGCATACGATGCCCCGAAAACGAACGCGCTTATACTTGCCGCATGCACATTCAAAATCCTTTACAGGCCCGAAGATTCTCTCGCAGAACAAACCGTCCCGTTCCGGCTTGAACGACCTGTAATTGATTGTTTCCGGCTTGGTTACCTCACCAAATGACCATGACATAATGGTTTCGGGTGAAGCAAGTTGGATTCTGATTTCGGAGAAATCAGAAGGTCTTTTTGTTTGCCTGCCGAAAAGATCTACCACAACAATCCCTCCTAAAGCTGGGATTTACACAAATATATTAAGACTCAATCAAATCCACGTCGAGGCAGAGTGATTGAAGTTCTTTTACTAACACATTAAACGATTCCGGGATTCCCGGTTCGGGAGGATTATCCCCCTTGACAATGGCCTCGTAAACCTTGGAGCGCCCGCTGACATCATCCGACTTCACAGTCAGAAGCTCCTGCAGAGCATAAGCGGCGCCGTAGGCCTCCATCGCCCAGACCTCCATCTCGCCGAAACGCTGTCCGCCGAACTGGGCCTTTCCGCCCAGGGGCTGCTGCGTAACCAGCGAATAGGGGCCGATTGAACGGGCGTGAATCTTGTCGTCCACAAGATGCACGAGCTTCATCATATATATGTAACCGACCGTAATCGGATTATCGAACATCTCTCCGCTGCGGCCGTCATATATCTCCGTCTGACCGCTTTCCGGCAATCCGGCTTTCTTCAGCTCGGCCTTCAACTCATCAATAGAGGCACCATCGAATACCGGCGTGGCATAATGCTTGCCAAGCTTGCTGGCCGCCCAGCCCAGATGAGTCTCCAGAATCTGCCCCACATTCATTCGCGAAGGCACACCCAAAGGATTGAGAATAATATCCACAGGTGTACCGTCCTCGAGATAGGGCATATCCTCTTCCGCAACGATCTTGGAGATCACGCCTTTGTTTCCGTGTCGACCGGCCATCTTATCTCCGACCGAGAGCTTGCGCCTGACAGCAATCTTGATCTTGGCAAGCTGCTTGACTCCCGGAGGAAGCTCGGCGCCGCGGGAGATTTTCTCGAGTTCGTTCTCGAGCTCTCCCCTCTTCTCAGCCAGCAGGATACTGGCCTCATCCAGAAGATCGTCGACTTTTTTATTTACACGGTTCTCCTGAGACCAGCCATCCTCGGCGGTGATGGTTTCGAAGTCGATTCCGTCCAGGCTGTCTTCCTTGTATTTCTGACCGGCGCGAACCACCACTGAACCGTCATCGCTGCTTCTCAGAGTATTGGAGGTGTAACCGTCCAGAAGTTCGATAAGCCGCTTTTTCGTAAGCTTTTTTATATTATCGATAAGATCGTTGTATTGCTTTTTAACTTTGTTTTTTTCGGCCGCCTCACGTTTCTTGGCCTCGTCGGTTCTTTCCTTGCGCGAGAACACCTGGGTATCTATCACAATACCCTTCAATCCGGGAGGCGCCTTGAGAGAGGCGTCGCGAACATCTCCGGCCTTCTCACCAAAAATCGCTCTCAAGAGTCTCTCCTCAGGGGAAAGCTCGGTTTCGCCCTTGGGCGTTACCTTGCCAACCAGAATATCCCCGGCTTCCACTTCAGAACCGATTACGACCACACCCGACTCATCCAGGTGCTTGATAGCATCTTCGGAGACATTCGGGATTTCCCTGGTAATTTCCTCCGAGCCACGCTTGGTATCTCTGACTTGAATCTCGAATTCCTCGATATGGATAGAGGTGAAAATATCCTCCTTCACCATTCTTTCGGAAATGATGATAGCGTCCTCGAAGTTGTAGCCTCTCCAGGGCATAAACGCCACCAGAACATTGTAGCCCAATGCCAGCTCGCCGCCGTGACTGGCGGGACCGTCAGCTATCAAGGTGCCCACGTTAACCTTATCCCCCACATCCACGCAGGGACGGTAATTGACACAGGTATCCTGGTTGGAACGTTTATACTTAATCAAATCATAAACTACTTCTTCACGATAGCCCAGAAGATCGCCCTTTACTTTTCCGGAGGGCTTTATAACAATTCTATTGGCATCGACAGAAAGGACCTCGCCATCCACCTCGGAAACCTGAGCAACCATAGAATCATGCGCAGCCTTCTCCTCCATGCCGGTTCCCACCCAGGGAGCCTGGGTGCGCAGAAGCGGCACTGCCTGCCTCTGCATATTAGAACCCATCAAAGCACGGTTGGCGTCGTCGTTTTCAAGAAAGGGAATCAACGATGCGGCAATGCTGACGAGCTGACGGGGTGAAACATCCATATAGTCGATTTTTTCCGGCTCGACTATGGGATAGTCGCTTCGGAAACGAACCGTAATCTGCTTGTTCACGAAATTGCCTTTATCGCTCAGCGGCTCATTGGCCTGGGCGATATAATAATTATCCTCCTTATCGGCTGTCAGATAGACGATTTCGTCGGTGACCTTGCCGTTCTTCACATGTCTGTAAGGCGTTTCCAGAAAACCATACTTGTTGATTCTGGCATAGGTGGCAAGTGATGCAATCAGGCCAATATTGGGTCCTTCAGGAGTTTCGATCGGACACATACGTCCGTAATGCGTATGGTGCACATCTCGCACCTCGAAACCCGCCCGCTCTCTGGTAAGACCGCCCGGACCAAGCGCCGAGAGCCTTCTCTTGTGAGTCAGCTCGGAAAGCGGGTTGGTCTGATCCATGAACTGCGAGAGCTGCGATGAACCGAAAAACGTATCGATCACAGCCGAGACGGTTCTGGCGTTGACCAGATCATGCGGGGTAATATTCTCTGCATCCTTCAAACTCATCCGCTCTCTGATAGTACGCGCCACACGCGACAGTCCCACCGAAAACAAATTCGCCAGAAGCTCACCCACCGTACGGGCACGGCGATTGCCGAGATGGTCGATATCGTCTATATAACCATGCCCATTGCGCAGATCGATGAGATAAGTGATTATTGCGATAAAATCACGGCGGTCCAGCACGGTATGATCCAGAGGTATATCGAGATTAAGTCTCTGGTTAACCATATAGCGGCCGACTTCTCCCAAATCATAGCGCTTTTCCGAGAAGAACATGCTTTCGATCAGGTTCTGAGCGAGCTCCAGAGTCGGGGCATCGCCGGGCCTGATTAATGAATACAGTTTGAAAAGGGCTTCCTCGGTATTTGTGGTAGTATCCTTTTTGAAGGTGTTGAAAACAACTTTTTCTTCCTGAGAAAGTTCCTTGTCAACCATCTTGATTTCTTTTACTTTGGCTTCCTTAAGCTTTTCTACCTGTTCCTCCGTGAAGGAATTTCCGACATTAACGAGAACCTCGCCGGTCTCAGGATCGGCGATATCTTCGACCGCAGTCTTTCCAACCAGCTTCTCCGCGCTTCTGGAGGTCAGGCGGAAATCCTTTATCTCGAAAAACTCTCCGATAATATCTGCATTCGAGGAATAGCCCAGCGCTCTCAGGAACGTGGTCATGGGAAGCTTTCTCCTGGAATCGATATGCACGAACATGATGTCATTGATATCGATATTGAATTCCACCCAAGACCCTCTGAAGGGAATGATACGTGCGAAAAAGAGCCTCTTGCCGTTGGGATGGATATCGTCATCGAACGATACACCCGGGGAGCGGTGCAATTGATTCACCACCACCCTCTCGGCTCCGTTTATAATGAAAGTTCCGCCCGGTGTAATCAGCGGAAGCTCTCCCAGGAAAACATCCTGCTCGATAATATCCTTGACCTCGCTGGTCTTCTCCTCCTGCTCCCGGGCCACCAGCCTCAGGGTTGACTTCAAAGGAGCGGCAAAGGTCATATTGCGCTCCTGGCACTCCCTGATTGTGTACCGGGGCGTTCCCATGGTGTACTTCACGAATTCCAGGGTGTAATTTTCATGAACGTCGGTAACAGGAAAAATTTCATTAAAGATCTTTTGCAACCCCTGATCCTTGCGCTTCATCGGAGGCACTTCGGCCTGGATAAAGGCTTCGTAAGAGGCAAGCTGCACCTCCAGCAGATTAGGCATTTCCGCCGGGGAGGAAAGCTTGGCAAAAGTCTGACGATCTACCGGTGTTACTTTAGCCAAAGGAACCACACTCCTTTAAAAACATTAAGAGCCCGAAAGCCCTGTATCGATTTTTATAAACACTATGGCCATCACCCTAACGGAATTGTAGGCACATATGTTCCTGAATACCTGGGTAAGATCTGGGTGATATTAAAATCCGGGAACAGAAATACAACCGCCATTCCACCCTTCATCACCGCCGTTTTCCGGCATTTACCCCGGTATTTTTGCCGGGGCAAATGCTACTGAATTTTTATGGTAGCGCCGACTTCTTCCAGCTTCGCCTTGGCCGCCTCGGCATCTTCCTTGGTCACTCCCTCTTTAACCTTGTTGGGAGCGCCGTCAACCAGCTCCTTGGCTTCCTTAAGCCCCAGACTGGTAAGCTCGCGCACTACTTTAATGACCTGAATCTTCTTGTCTCCGATAGCATCAAGAACAACGTCAAATTCGGTCTTTTCCTCTTCGGCCTCGCCTCCTGCAGCAGCCGGAGCGGCGGCAGCTACCGGCATGGCAGCCGAAACACCGTACTTGTCCTGCAATGCCTTGGAAAGCTCGGCCAGTTCCATGACAGTCAGCTTGTCAATCGATTCGATTATCTGATCAATAACTTCACTCATTTTCAATCTCCCTAACAGTTACATTTCTGACCGGAAGTTGCCTCAGGCCTCTAGGACCTTCATCCAGCCAGGCGTAATACATTTAGGCTTAGAAGCAGCATTAACTTTCTTTTTGTTTTGCGATCTGATCTATTGTTAAACAGAATTCTCTGATTAAACCGTCAAGAGTCCCCACCAGATTAGTCAGGGGAGCTCCGATCGTACCGACGATCTTTGCTATTAATTCATCCTTGCTCGGCAAGTCGGCCAGCTCTTTTAAGCGGTCACTCTGATAAAGAATACCGTCGGCATAGAAAGCCTTAACCTCGGGCTTGCCGTTTTTCTTGAAAAATTCGTTAATCGCCTTGGCCGGCACCGTGGGATCGTCAACGCCGAACGCAACAGCCGTGGGACCTTTGAAATACGGCACCATCTCCTCATAGCCCTTATTTTGGGCTGCGATTTTAAGGAGCGTATTCTTGGCAACCCGGTACTTGATATTGCCCTCGCGCAGCTGTTTCCGGAATTCGGTTATCTGCGAGACGTTTAGGCCAAGATAATCTGTAACGAATATATTGTTCGATTCTTCAAAGAGACTGCCAAGCTCTTCGACCATTTCATCTTTTTCAGAGCGCTTCAACATGATAAATATCTCCAGTCAGATTAAGATTTAAGCTCGGCCACAAGACCGGATGGACTCAATTTTATACCGACCCCCATCGTGGATGAAAGCGAGATATTTCTAAGATACTGTCCCTTTGCGGCGGCGGGACGGGCTCGCATTATAGCATCCATAAAAGCCAGAAGATTTTCCCTGATCTGCTTTTCATCGAAGGATACCTTGCCTAATCCCACATGCACATTGCCGACTTTATCCACGCGATAGGAGATCTTACCTTTTTTAATGTCAGTTATGGCCTTTCCGATATCCATAGTAACGGTACCGGACTTCGGATTCGGCATCAGGCCACGCGGCCCCAGCATCTTTCCAAGCTTGCCGATCATCCCCATTACATCCGGACTCGCCACCACGACATCGAAATCGAACCAGCCGCCCTGAACCTTTTCCACATACTCCTCAAGACCGACATAATCCGCACCGGCCTCCTCAGCCTCCGAAACTTTCTCCCCCTTGGTAAACACCAGCACGCGGACTTTCTTGCCGGTACCGTGAGGCAGAACCACCGTCCCCCTTACCATCTGATCCGCTTTCTTGGGATCAACACCCAGCCGTACCGCAAGTTCCACGGTCTCGTCGAATTTGGCAAAGGCATTTTCCTTGACCAGCTTGACAGCATCATCCAGATCGTAAGTGGCGCGGCTGTCTATTTTTTTCCTGAATTCAGCGTATTTCTTTCCGGTACTCATCTTGACTTCCACTCCTTAACTTTCCACTTCGATTCCCATACTGCGAGCAGTCCCAGCGACCATTTTCATTGCGCTCTCCACATCCGCGGCATTCAAATCGGGCATCTTCAACTCGGCGATTTCTTTGATCTGCTTCAAACTGACCTTACCGACCTTTTCACGGTTCGGCTCGGAGGAAGCCTTCTTGAGCTTTGCGGCCTTTCTCAAAAGATCCGCCGCAGGTGGAGTTTTGGTTATAAAGGTGAACGACTTATCCTGATAGACCGTAATCTCCACGGGAATTATATTCCCGGCCTCCTTCTGCGTACGAGCATTGAAGGCCTTGCAAAACTCCATAATATTGACACCATGCTGCCCCAGTGCGGGACCAACCGGCGGTGCCGGATTGGCATTTCCGGCAGGAATTTGTAACTTGATAAAACCTGATACCTTTTTCGCCATATCTATCTCCTAAGTTGCAGCGCCTATCTGCAGAAAATCCAGTTCCACCGGTGTAGGCCTGCCAAATATCGACACCATAACCTTTACTTTTTTACGCTCCATATTTATTTCTGAAATAAAGCCGGAAAAATCGGTAAACGGCCCGTCTATGACCTTTACCGCATCTCCCTGCTTAAACGGAAATTCACCTTCTTCAATCGCCTTGGCCTTATCCATCTGACCCATCACGCGCTTGACCTCGTCCTGCGTGATGGGAACCGGCACCCCGCCCGAACCCACAAAAGAGGTCACCCCCGGAGTGCTCGTAACCAGATGCTGGGTCTCGTTGTTCAAATCCATCTCGATTAAGATATAGCTGGGCAGAAATTTTTTGGCCTGTGTCGACTTCTTGCCCGACCTCATCTCCGTAACTTGTTCGATTGGAATCAGGATTTCACCAAACTTATCTTCCAGGCCCTGATGATTGATCTCGTTTTCTAAAAGCTTTTTGGCCTTGGCCTCATGCCCGGAATAAGTATGTACCACATACCACTTTAAATCACCCATAACTATTCTCTACAAGCCCAGAATTGAAAAGATTAAGGTTTCCAGAATTTTGTCCACAGCATAAATGAATACCGCCAGAATAAGCGTAACGAAGATTACGACGATAGTCGAACCGATCAGCTCCGGCTTTGTGGGCCAGGTAACCTGCTTGAGCTCGGCCTGCGTCTCCTTGATGTAATTTCCAACTTTTTGCTTCATGACTTCTCTCAATTGCAGGTCTGGAGGGACTCGAACCCCCAACCCCCGGTTTTGGAGACCGGTGCTCTAGCCAATTGAGCTACAGACCTGGGTATATCTAAATCAAATATTTACTCCAAAACTTCGGTTACAACACCGGCTCCAACTGTTCTGCCGCCTTCAC
>CAZBZV010000071.1:0-14203 GCA_964496505.1 uncultured Ignavibacteria bacterium
GCCTAACTGGAGTTGAACCAGTGACCTCACGCTTATCAGGCGTGCGCTCTAACCGTCTGAGCTATAGGCCCATTTAAAACCGTGAATTCCAAATTTATAAGCCAGAAATCGTTTGTCAATAACTATTTCGGAATTTCCGCTCAAATTATTTAACGATAACGATTAAACAATTATTTGATTCATCCTCCAGGCGGAAATGATTGACATCAGCAACCCGTTATACATAATTTATGCAGCCCAATTCGATCAAAAGGAGAAACTATGGACAAAATCGATAAAGCATTCAAGATGATGTTGACTTATTTTAAAAAGAACGCCGATTTGAAAATAATCGAAAAATACTCGCGCTTTTTCCGTGAGGGGTACGATCCCCATGGCGTTGATCCGCATAAACTCGCTCCGCAGGTCGAAGAATGGTATGAGCGGCTTGAACCGGAGTTCAAGAAATCTGATTTCAAAAAGCTGTTCGTAAAACTGATGGAAACCGGTAAGGAGGAATGCTTTTCGGTAGTTATCATCTTCCTGAGATCGATGGAAAAATACTACTCTCCTGCCATATTCAAAAGCATCAAAGCCTGGGTTGGCAAATATTTCTCCAACTGGGCACAGGTCGACAGCCTTTGTGCTCGGGCATTATCGGAAATGATCTTAAATAATGTTGTCTCTTATGACGATCTGCTTGAATGGCATACACATAAATCCAAATGGGTGCGTCGATGTGTTCCGGTTGGCACGGTCTATGGTTTTTACAAACAGAAAGATATTAAGCCGGTAAAAAAGGTCGCGGACGCTCTGATTAATGATCCGGTGCGGGAAGTCGGGCAGGGTGTGGGATGGATGCTGCGGGATGCCTGGAAGGTCTACCCTGACCAAATCGAGAAGCTCCTTTTGAAACATGTCAAGACCGGCAATCGCACCGCGTATCAATATGCCTGCGAGAAGATGGACAAGGAGTATCGAAAGAAGTTCAGGCGGCCGAAGGCCTCGAAATCAGCATAGGTCACAAAGACCGCCGTTCTGGGCGAAGTGCAGGTCCGGCTTATAAGAGACTTGTTTGTCGGCGGCACCAAAAGGATCGTGCGCGGCGTATGTCCTCATGCGCCGCGTCAAACAGCGCGCACCAGAAGGTACGCGCTGCACGAATAATTCATAAAAACGGTCATTCTGAGCGAAGCGAAGAACCTGTTTGATTCGTGAGAGATTCTTCGGTCACTCCGTTCCCTCAGAATGGGCATATCTAAGTGATTCTGCATTTTTAATTGATATTTATCTATTAAGCACTTAAGAAATGGCTTCAAAATGCTTAAAAATCGCCCATTTATAAATGCTGCTCATTTTACAGGCTGTTTTTTACGATATAATAAATAACGGTCAGATATAGAAACCCCGTATTTCAGAAAGACACATGCTATTTATTAATTGGATACCGGAATATAATGTTGGTATAGATGAGCTCGATCGGCAACATCGCGACCTGGTGAAATGGATTAACCAGTTTCATGAGGCTATGGGCAAGCCGCGCGAAGGTGATAAGGCCGGCATAATCCTTTCCTGCTTAAGGGATTATGTGGTAATGCATTTTCCCGCGGAGGAAGAATTTCTTAAAATCATCCGTTATCCCCATCTGGAACAGCATAAAAAGCTGCATTCCGCTATGGCATCGGAAGTTATGGAGCTCGAAAATCGACGGAAGAAAAAACAGCGCATTCCCTCAACCGAAGTGCTGGAACTGCTGCGCTGCTGGATTACCGACCATGTCCAGAATGAGGATGGAAAATATTCCGCATACCTAAAACATGCCTCCGGATTCGATGAGCGCTTTTACCTGATCTGGAATGCCGACCTGCGCCTCGACGGTGACCGTATCGACAGTGCTCATGAGGAGATGATTCGGCTTTTCAACAGACTGCATGCCGCACTTAGTCTTGGAGACAGCGAATCTAAAATTGAAGCTCATCTTAACGACTTCTTCAATTTCTGCCAGACGATTTTTGCAGATGAAGAGGAGTTAATGGAGCGGATTATGTACTCCCATTACGAGGTGCATCGGGCCGATCATGAGAGCCTTCTGGGGAGGTCATATGAAATCCGTTTCAAATTGAAATCCGACAGCACGCGGGAAAACGCCGAGGGATTGAAATTCCTGGCGGAATGGATAATCGAGCATATCGAGGGCGAGGCGGCACGCTATGTGAATTATGTCAATCAGAATAACGTTTCCCCTGAGACCATGTTCGCAACCTGGGACAGGAATTACAGCATCGATATTGATGAGTTCGACAGTCAGCACAAAAAGCTCTTGAAAAGTATAAATCATATCCATGATCTTGATGGAAGCGACAATCGAGCCCGTGGGGTCGAGCACGCCCTGAATCAGCTTATTAACGACGTCAAGTTCCATACCTTTGCCGAGGAAGACCTGATGCGGAAGATCAAGTACCCGAAAGCGGACTGGCATAAAAAGGAGCATGAGAAGATTATCAAAAACCTTCTGGAGATACAGAAGAATCATATCCTCGGCAAGGCCGCCGATCCGGTCAAATTGGCAAACCTGCTAAAGAACTGGCTGATCGATCATATTCACAGCGCGGACAAGGATTACAGCAAATTCTTCCGCAAAGACGCTATCAACCTGGCCAAGCTGTTTGTCTCATGGGATCAGAGCCTGAGTGTGGGACTGGCTGATCTGGATAAGCAGCATAAAAATATCTTCCATATTTTAAATCAGCTTCACGCCGCAATGAATATCGAGTCGGAGCGCAAAAACCTCAGCGGGCATCTCGAGAATCTGGCCTCGGAGATTAAACAGCATTTTCATGCCGAGGAAGATCTGATGACCAAGATCGATTACCCGCATCTGGAGGACCATCAGAAGGCACATCGTAAACTGATTAAGCAGGTCAAATCGTTACAGATCTGGACAAAACAGGAACGCGCCATGACCGCCCGCAAGGATTTACGCCTGATCAAAAGCTGGCTAATCGACCATATCAAATACATCGACATGAAATACGCCCGCTTCATTGCCAGGCACCAGCCGGAACGGGCTAATCAAGCGTAATAATGTAATTTTTATCTAAATTGTTTGATCAAAAAAACCCGGCAAATATCTAATTTGCCGGGCCTTTGCAAACACTGATTGTCAGCTCTAATCAATCATTTTTATTTTAAACTGGGTACGTTTGGATTTAATTTCTGCCGCGTCCTTTCTTGCCTTTATCATCATCATCTTCGTCATCGTCGTCATCGTCGTCATCATCATCTTCATCATCATCATCGTCATCATCGTCGTAACCGTCGCAATGTCCTGGCCCAATATAGCCATTATTGTAATCATCCAGCATGCCCTGCCAGTACATTACCATATCCTGATCTTCCTCGCTGAGCTCTCCCCAGTCTTCCCAGTCGTACATAGACAGGAATTCATCGGCATCCTCAACAATATCCTCAATGGCATCGTCACTGGCACCAGCGGCAAAGTTCAGTTTGGCCGCCAGAAGCTGCGCATAGAGCTTGGTAATACCGTTACTTGGATGTCCGTATGTCATCATTTTCAGGATATCAACCGCTATCTCGGCAGAGGTTACCGGGATGCTCTTATCACCATCATCTTCGCCCAGCCAGATTGGCAAATACTGCGAGACCATGTCAGGCTGAGGGCCAAAACCGGCATGATTCTTCCAGTAGCCGATAGTGCGGGTACAGCCATCATCATCTTCTTCCATATACAGGCCGGCGTCCCAGGTAAGATCGACTTCACCCGATTCCAGGTTGAAGCACATTGTCATACCTGTTTCAGGATCGGCATCACTGTCAAGCGCATCATCCATACCCTGATCCATCATGGTGAAGAAATAATCATCCGGAAGCTCAAACTCGACATAATAATCGCCCGGCATGAGATCGGTGAACATATACATGCCGTCCATATCGGTCATGGTCGAGGCGATGAAATTGTCTTCGCAATCATATAAATTGACTGTTACGCCTTCGATTCCGGGTTCGCCTTCATCCTGGATACCGTCCATATCAATGTCATTCCAGACAAAATCGCCAACAGAGGCAGTCTCGACCGGGGGCGGAAGCTGTAGTGACATTGCTCCCACGACCCAGCTCAACGAGGCTCCCAGCGGGTCCTGGCTTTCGACAGAAATTATTTCCACCGTCAGAGAGGTCTCCCCGGCGGGGACATCGACCGTAATAATCTCGGTATCCCACAAGGGGCCATCATTGGAGCCCAGGATATTATCGAATTCATTTACAGTACCGCCGACCGTTACCACAGTCTTGGTAGGTCTGTTTTCACCAACACTTCCGGCAACGATATAGATATTTGCGGTTCTGTCCATATCAGCGGCATCGAAGTTGAATGTCTGCGGAACGACAGCATCACGCGGGGCCGGAAAATCAAAGAAGGCCAGATCGAGGCCTTCACGGATCTGGATATCCGAACTGGTTCCATCATCATAGATGACCACCAGAGCGACGCCATCATTCTCATTCAGATTATCAAAGGGATAATCCATTCCATCAACCGAATAAGTGCCAGGTCCATTCGAGACAAGGCCCATACCGGTGATATCAGCGCGATAGGCAAAGAAATCATAATCGAGGAAGAAGTATGCAGGTCCGCCGATCAGCTCGCCCTCAATTTCCATGCCCTCGAAAATAATCGTATTGTCTCCATTTAGAGGCTCGATGTTGGTTCCGCCCGACCAGTACAGAAGTACCTGCTCGATTGAGCTGCCGGGAACATCGATTGAGATCGAATTAGGCTGGGTAAGCATGCCGGTGCCTTCGATCACCATACCCGATCCCTGCGCAATCGGTATATCGGGTTCGCCCAGAGTTTCGGTATATACCGTAGCCTTATTCAGGGCATTTGGGCTGTTTTGTGAAGTAGAGAAATTTTCGCCTCCCTGACAGCCGACAAAAATCAGCCCCAGAATGGCAAATAATGGAAGTAAAAAGCGGAGTTTTGACATCAACTCTCCTCCTTTTGAAAGGTTTTGGGAATGAAGTAATGCTGCCCCCTGTCTTATATGTGTCAATGTATGGTCAATAAAATACAGTCCATACATAGAATTCTCGTATTAAAATGCTCAAAATCAAAAAAAAGTTTCATCCAATCGATACTTTTTAGAGGGTTTTATGGGGTTAGAATGCCGTCTCGCTATTTCATATGATATACAGCATTCTGCTTAAAACTTCCCTTTTTGTTTTAAGGAATTCTAATTGACATCAATATCCTATTGAAATAGACTAAGATAATACATTTTTTTTTTTAGCTTCTGCAATGTGGGAAATCTCATGGGTGAAAAATCCGAGTACCGTATGCCGATATATTTGAGATTCATCGTTGTTATCACCGTACTTATTCTTGCCGTCTTGACCACACTGGGTGTACCTGAGCTGGCAGAGTTGATCGGCGCAGATATAAGCAAACTACAGGGAGCGGAATTCGAACCCACTTTCAACGTCATGACGGTTGTAATAATATATTCGGCTTCTCAGTTTTTGCTGATATGGCTGGTTATGCGTCTGGTTCATAAACGACCGTTGGCATCCCTTGGTTTTGACAGGCCGATTATTGCGCCGCTTTTAATCGGCACTGGAATCGGCATTGTATTGCAGGCAATCGAGGTTTCCCTTCTGGTGCTTTTCGGCAGCGATGCCAGCCTGACCTCAAATGTGCCGGCGGCAACATCGTTTTTCACCGTAATCGGCTATTTTGCGCTCTGGCTGCTATTCTTGCTAACTTTGAATTCGCTTAAGGAGGAGCTTGTTTTCAGGGCTTATCCAATTGAGCAGTTTAATGATTATCCCGGTTATATGATTTCGATTATTATTGCGGTCTCGCTGGTATTTTCGGCTGTGCATCATGTAATCGAGCCGTTTACGCTTTCGGCGTTTATCTCGCGTTTTCTGATTGCGCTGTTGTTCTGTTATGTTTACTACCGATCCAGATCGATCTGGCTTGTTGCGGGTATACATAACGGCGTGAATTTCCTGGGCTTTTTGCTGGGCGGAAGCTGGAAATCGGGCGGGCTGTTGCATCTGTCACTGGAGTATCCCTCGGAACCAGTCTCAATCGGGATAGATGTTTTCATTACAGCCATCGCTTTGGCGGGTTTTTATCTGTATCGGCGGAAAAAGCCTAAAATTGAAAGGATTTGAATAGTCAGACTTCTTGATTCGGTAAAGATTCTTCGGTCGCTATGCTCCCTCAGAATGACATCTACAAAAAAGACCGGGCGTATCTCACGACTCGCCCGGTCTTTATATGACAGCCTACTAAGTATCTATATTTCGTGCGCCGCGTATGTCCTCATGCTCCGCGTCCACTGGGCGCACCGGGAGGTACGCCCAGCACGAAGTCTTTTATTTCTGTGCGAGGAGTACGTCCTCGTGCTCCGCGCCTCTCTTTCAATAATCTACGCAGTGTGTTTGCGGAAGCAGCTTACCATGACGATCTGGGGCATATCCTCCAGGACCTCGTCGGGGATCTGGTTGGGCTCGATGTAATTCACATTCTTGCGCAGGAATATCTGGCGCATGGCCTCCATCACCTTGGGAATATCGATTCCGCGGGGACATCTGACCGCACATGTGTTACATGACGCGCACATCCAGATCGTATTGGCCTTGGCAATTTTCTGCTCCTGGCCCAGGGCCGATAGATGCATGATACCGCGCGGGGTAATCTGCAAAACCTCAACCATCGGACATCCGCCCGAGCAGGTCCCGCACTGCATGCATTTGTCGATATTCTCGCCGGAGATTTCCTTGACTTTCTCCACGAACGCTCGTCCGAAGGTTTTCTCGGAGATCACAAAGCCAACCTTGCCGGTGCACTCTTCCGGATTTTCACAATTTTCAGTTTTCGGTTCGTCAGCCATAATAGCCCTCTCTTATCTCATTGTGCCAACATAATGGCTGGTGAGTTCGCGTTCTTTTATATTCTCGGGCGTGTAATCCGGCAGAAGCATGGGCGCCACACGGTCGGTCTCGATTCCGGCTTCATCCATCTCCTTGTGATATTTCGCCACATGATCGATATTCAACGTCCCGTCTTTGGCTTTCTCTTTGGCGAACTGCGCCGCATTCTTACCGGCAATTCGTCCATAAACCATGATGTCAAGAAGCGAGTTGCCCATCAGGCGGTTCTCGCCGTGAGTTCCGCCGCCAACTTCGCCGGCAACGTAAAATCCCGGAAGCGCTGTTTCGCCGGATTTCTCGAATTCCAGTCCGCCGTTCTGGTAGTGCAGGGTCGGATAGATCAGCATCGGCTCCTTGCTTATGTCGATCTCGAATCTCTTGTAGAGGATGAACTTGCCGGGGAATTCCTTCTCGACCGTGCCCTGGCCGGAGAGTTCATCGATCATCGGGCTGTCCAGCCAGACGCCGAACTTGCCGGTAGGTGTGGGAACGCCCTGTCCGCGGTCGACACATTCGCGGATGATTGCAGAGGCCTCGATATCACGAGGCTCGCGCTCGTTAACGAACTGCTCACCGTGGACATTGACCAGGTTAGCCCCTGATCCGCGGAATTTCTCGGTAATCAGGATACCCTCGGCCTGTTCCGGGAAGATTACGCCTGTGGGATGGTACTGGATTGTGTGCAGGAAGCAGAGTCCCACTCCGGCACGATAACCCATGACGATGCCGTCCCCGGTTGCGCCGTAATGGTTGGTGGTCATGAAATTCTGCACATGCAGACGGCCGCTTCCACCTGTAGCCATTACAACCGCCTTGGCCTTGACGATGAAGTACTCGCGGGTTTCCATGTTGTATAGAAGAGCGCCGGCACATTCGCCGTGCTCGTTTTTGATCAGTTCCACAGCGGGTGAGAATTCCAGCACGGTAATATCATCAATACGATTCCTGGCTTCGTCGCGGACAGTGCGCATCATCTCGGCGCCTGTGATATCGGCGGCGTAATGCATGCGCTTGCGGCTGGTGCCCCCGCCGTGCAGTGTTTTCAATGTTCCGTCGTCAAATCTCGAGAAATTACAGCCCATCTCACAGAGCCACTTGATAACGTCGGGCGCCTCGGTAACTAGTGTCTCGACCAGTTCCGGCTTGTTGACAAAATGTCCACCGCCCATGACGTCGAGATAGTGATAGAAGGGCGAGTCCTTCCAGCCCTTGGTGGCGGCCTGAATACCGCCCTCGGCCATCATCGTGTTTGCATCGCCGTGACGCAGCTTAGTCGCGATCATGACCTTGGCGCCCTGCTCCTGTGCCAGAAGCGCGGCCGAGGTTCCGGCTCCGCCTCCGCCTATGATCAGGACATCGGTTTCATAATCCCATTTTGACAGATCGACCTTTTCAGGATTGACCCGGCTTTTGGCCTCGATCATATCAACCATTTCATGGGCGATCTTGTAGCCTTTATTGGGGCCGACTTTGATCTCACGGCGGCCCGTGTCGATATAGTCGGGATGAAACTTGAGGATATCCTCGCGCTCCTCCAGAGACATCGTGGGGAACTCCTCCCCCGCCTTCTTTCTCTCGACTCTGGCCGGGCGCGTCTCCTCGACTTTCTTTATCAATTCTTTTAATGCTTCAGGATACGGCATAATCTATATCTCCAATTGAATGTTCAAACCTCTTACAGGCAGGATGTATCCTGCGGTTTCCAATCCTCCGGGCTCATATGCGGCTCGGACTCGCGCTCGGTGTAGAGTTTCTTGAGCTCGTCAAGGCTCTTCGATTTCATGTCGGCCAGCATATCGTTGTATTTGCCGCCCTTGATATCGTCCACCATTTCCGCCGCATGTTTCGGTTGTGGCGCGAGCTTGGCGCCATACAGACGACGCACCATCTGCGCGATATGATACTGAGCCATCTCAGCCATACAGCGTGTGGCACAGAGTCCGCACTGGATGCAGTCGAACGACAGCTCCATAGCCTTCTTGAAATCGCCCTGTTTGATAGCCGAGACATAATCCAGAACCGGAACATCCATCGGGCAGACCTTGGTGCAGGCATTACATGCCACACAGCGGAATAGCTCCGGATATTTCTTCTGCACTTCAGCCAGTTCCGGCAGAGCGGTTTCCATGTCGTAAACTGCGCGATTGGCAGGATAGAACGGTATCTGGGTCAGATACATATCCGGGACAACCACTGTCTGGCAGGCTAAGCCGACACGGATATGGTAGTCTCCGGGGAGACGATAGACAGTTCCGCAGGCTCCGCAGATACCGCCGCGGCATCCGCAGCCCCGAATAAATTTGTAACCGGCATATTCCATAGCTTTCATAATGGTCAATGAATCCGGGACCTCGTATTTCTTGCCCATTATGTAGATTGGAATAAGCTTGGCTTCTACTTTTACATCAGTTGTTTCTGTAGTTTGCATAAGCTGTTCTCTCATCTATTTGTAGTTCATATTTTTTTTCTATGCGCCGACCAGTTTTTTGCTGGCCAGGAGTTCACGGGACTTCTCATGCCCGATTTCGAAATGCATCAACTCTTCGTCAACGCCCAATGCCACCGCCAGAAGCTGGGTAAAATAGAATGTCGGCAGAACCTTGCCATCGCCGAATTTCTCAGTCGCCTGTTTCTGGCGCTTGCTCAGGCTGAATTCACAAAGCGGGCAGGAGGAGGCAATCGCCTCGGCGCCCCTGTTGACCGCAGTCGATATGATTTTGTTAATATTGCTATAGGCCGCATCCGGATTGGAAAGAATCTGGTATGATCCGCAGCATTCGATTCCGGCCGGATTGTTCACCACCTGCGCGCCCAGAGCATCCAGGAAATCATGCATAATTCTGGGATTGTCCGCGCTGTCGATGGCAATGTCTCTGGGACGGGTGAGTGTGCAGCCGTAATAAGGCGAAATCTTCAATTCAGAAAAGGGCTTTTCGACCTTCTCTTTGAGCTTGTCCCAGCCGATTTCATCTTTCAAAAATGTCAGGAGATGTACGACCTCGACCTCGCCGTTGTAGTCGCTCTCCTCTTCCATGAAGCTGTTGAGCGTGTAACGCTTCTCCTCGTCATTGCGCATGAGATTATTGGCGCGTGCGAGGGTGTTGTAGCACATGGAGCAGACAGTGACCACCTTATCGTACCCGAGGTCCTTGACACGGATCAGGTCGCGTACCGGGGCCACCTGATGCAGGAGGTCGTCATCGGCCAGAGAATATACCGCACCGCAGCAGTTCCAGCGGTCGAGCTCCTCCAGTTCCACTCCCAGTTTGGCCATCGCCGCAACCGCGGAATCGTTCAGGTTCTTGGCGCTGGTCTTGAGTGTACATCCAGGGTAGTAAGCGATTTTCATGTTGCTGTTCTTTCTATTGCTTGAAGTTCTTTTTCGATGTAAAGAATGATGTAAGCATGTGAATTATTTCACCTGCAAAATTGCTTAAAAAAATTTTTGAAAGTAGTTTTTTTCTTTTATTTCCGCCCGCGCGGCATCACGGCTCGCGCATAAGACAGTATTTATAAACAGATTAACTATATATGTCAAGTGATTTCATTCACTTAATCTGTCAGGTCTCCCCTATTATAATTATTCGTATAAACTTAAGTATTCGTTTGGATTATGAGATAAATAGCGCGATTTATTATTTTGGTTGATTTATAAATTATATAGGGGTCTAAATGTCTCTCGATTGAATTCAGGTAGGGCAAAACCCTTTAGTGGTTTTGCCTATTTTCCATCCAGGAAAACAATAGGCAGAATCACTGCGCTGCGCTTGGATTCTTCCCTACTCTTCCTATTTCTTGAGGATGCCACATTGCGTGAGTGGTGGGACCTTATAAATATCACGCATCTTTCATAATTAGATGAACATCCCACCCCTTTTGAGCCGAAAACGGGCTATAAGGGGATGCGGTACCCATAGCCTGAGCGTACTGGAGAAACGTCGACGACCGGGCTCCTGACTGGCCCAGTACAAATTGAGATCTTTTATGACTCCAAAATTGTGCCGTCGGGTTCCCTAACCCAACGGTTTCTCCGCCGGGAATGGGTTCCCGGCCGCACAACGTGTTGAGAATCTCATTTAAGGCGCTTGAGATTCTCGATTGGAATTCTGTATATCTGTTTGAGGTTTCTGCACCTGAACCAATTCGGGGCTCCAGACAGAGATCTCGGCAGACATGCCGGGCGTGCGACAACGCACGCCCGGTGTTTTTGCTGACCATGTCATTTCACAGGGTGGCACGCCCAAATTCATTTGGGCGTGAGTTGCTCTGTTTCAAATTCAATCAATAATAAAAGCCACATTTATCATTGACAATATTGGATTTCAAAGCATATTATAAGGGAACGCGCCTGATTGGAGATCACATATGAAATATTTAAGGGTTTTATTTCTAATTCCTTTTTTATTGTTGTACACTTGCTCAAAGAATTCAACATCCAGCAATCCGGAGCCTTCTCCAAAACATGAGGCATTTATATCTTCCCCGGTTGATAGTGCCATCGTTTATGAAATCGTTGAAATTACAGTCAGTTTTGTTGATGAAGAGGGAGATTCTGTAAAATATTATATTGATAACGCAGTTCCGGCGGGGGCAATTGATAGAAATGCTCCATTTGTCCATAAATGGGATGTTACAGGCTATCAGGACAGCACATCACATCGGCTTTCCGCAAAGGCTTACATTGATGGCAGCATTATTTACACAGATACGGTAAATGTTATAGTAAACAATTCAATTGCCAAACCCCCATCTTCGGTATTAGAGATACCGAATGACATTACAGCATCTTCCTATACACTCGTGTGGACAAAATCCTCTGTACCTGATTTTAAATCATACAGGCTTTTTTATTCCGAACAGTCGGGAGTTAATTTGCAGTCCACCCTATTAAAAACCATCGAAGAAAATGAAAAGACTTCATTGATTATAGACAGCCAATTGGATAATACCTCCATGTACTATAAAGTATATGTTTTTGATACATTAAATTTATATTCGGGAAGCAATGAGATTGAAGTCAGGACTTTAAATCTGCCGCCAGACACTGCGGAGTTTTTAACACTAACCGAATTGGGCGACATTGAGATATATCTTTTATGGACGCCGAGCAAAGCACATGATTTTGAAAAATATGCCATACATAGGTCTCTTTCAAGTAATGTTTCCAGGCAGGACTATTTGGTTACAGAGTTGACCGGCATAAATGATACAACTTATATTGATCGTACTGTGGAGGGATTAAAACAATATCACTATAAGGTTTTCACAGTTGATTCTGGTGATTCGGCCAGTGCAAGTAATGAATTATCAGTGACTGTTTCCGATCCAAGGCCGTCTTTTTCAAATATTATATCATACAGCTCTGAGACAGAAAGATCAATTGATATAACATGGCAGGCATGCTGGGATATGGATTTTGATCATTACAAATTATTCCGTTCTTTGATACCCGAAGTATTAGACACAAGTGAATTGGTTGCTGAAGTTAGCATTCCCGGGGATACAACATATACAGACGAAGAGCTGTTTCCTGCAGAAGATTATTATTATCGACTGTATGTCTATGATAACAATGGTTTCTATCGAGCAAGCAATATCTTACATTGTCAGACCATAGATGAAAATCCTGAACCTGTGTCTGTGATGTCCGCGGGAGATCCCGATGAAAACATTTTGAGGATCGCATGGACTAAAAACGATAATGTTGACTTCCGGTGTTATAAGATTTATCGATCAACATTTCCCGGTTTAGGAGTTGCAGGTGATCTCGTTGATTCAATAATGGATGTTAATATTAACTCCTTTACCGATAGCAATCTAATTGCTAACCAAGATTATTATTACACAGTGGCTACATTTGATATGGGCAATAATTTCTCCACAAGCAACGAATATTATTTAAAGACCCTGCCACCTGAGCCAATTCCAGTTACTCTTAGCAGGCAGATAGAATGCACTGATGACGCAATTTGCCTGGTTTGGAGTAAAAATACAAACACTGATTTCAGTCATTATAGAATTTGTAGATCTGAAAGCCCAAATGTTACCGTTTCGTCGCAAACTTTGGCGATAAAACATGAGAGAAATGATACTATATATTACGATAGTGATATTAGTGAAAATATTGACTATTACTATAGAGTGTTTACATATGACATAGATGAAAATTATTCCGCTAGCAACAATATTAAGGCATCTGCAGGAAATAACGCGCTGTATTTTGATGGTGAAGCTGACTGGGCAACCATTCCCTATAACTCAGATTTTGATTTATCAAACGGTTTTACTATTGAAATGTGGTTTAATCCTTATTCAATAAACTCGGGAAACTCTGATAATAAATTGTTGACAAAGGAATATTCAAACGATTGTGCATATTGTATAGATTTTAAGCCTGATTATATAAGGGGATATATTGATCGAGGACATAATCAAACTAGATATGAATTTGACATACCCGTTGAAGAATGGATTCATGTTGCTTACACTTTTAATTCGGGAACGGGACGCATTTATATAAATGGCGAATTAAAATCTCATTCCTCGGGTTCTTCTATCATTCCAACATCTGACTCATCTGTCCATATAGGTTGTCGTCCAAAATTAGCCTCCATATCATCTTTTCATGGAATAATCGATGAACTGAGAATATGGAATTACGCTCGTTCAGAAATTCAATTAAAAAACAACATGGGAATTCAAATATCGGGAAACGAAAGCGGATTAATTCTTTATTTTAATTTTAATGAGACTTCTGGTCAGGTTCTAAATGATTCCTCACAAAATGCAAATAATGGATATCTTGGAAATTCTATTCAATCAGATGAGAATGATCCATCGCGAATTAATTCAGATGCCCCAATCACATTGAAAAAATAGCAAGAGCATGACGAAACCCTTAAGTGGTTTTGCCTATCTTTCATTCAGGAAAATAATAGGCAGAATCAGGGCGCTGCGCTTGGATTCTGCCCTCCGAAAACCAATCATGCTCAAACCAGAGTTTGGGCATGCCACCCTATAATCGAAAATATCAGCGCCGGATTAGGGAACCCGCCCGCACAATCGTGCGCGGCGTATGTCCTCATGCGCCGCGTCCACTGGGCGCACCGGGAGGTACGCCCAGCTCGTTATAATCCCAGGTTAAAACATCGGCCACCGATAACAATAAAAAAGGCTGCCGTAGTGCATGGCAGCCTTTTCTCAGTCGTAATGTCACGGGTCGGATTAAAACCAGCCAGTTGGGGTCGGGTTAAAACCGGCCAAT
>CAZBZV010000072.1:0-14179 GCA_964496505.1 uncultured Ignavibacteria bacterium
GCGACCAACAGCTTGGAAGGCTGTGACTCTAGCCAACTGAGTTACTCCCGCAGGCGATTTGAAAATTTACATATCTATACGATTTTTGCAAGATATTTTTTGATATTTTAGCCTCCCCTATCCTCTGTTGGCCGAAATCGACAGCAAAACTATACCGGCGATGGTCAATATTATCCCGGCTGTGGTTATCAAATCAAGCCGCTCCTTGAAGAATATCAAGCCCGAAATTACCATTACCAGAGTCGCGCCCGCAAATATAATCGGCCCGGCAATTGCCAGAGGCGCATGATGCCTGAAGGCATAGAAATAGAAAATCGAGCCGCCGCCTATAAATAATCCTCCCAAAACAGCATAAAGCATCCCCTTACCGGTCACAGAGGCAATATCCAGCCTGATCGATCGGCCGAAAATAATATAGGCCAGAACCAGCATAGCCGCCGAAAACTCAAGAATAAAGGCCGCCATTGCATCGGTCAGCCGTCCCGCAGCCATCTTGGCGAATATATTATAAGCGCCGAACAAAAATGCCGTCGCAAGGGAGGCCAGAAGCCAGGGTTTCATAATCTAATCAACTCCTATGATTACGAATCGATGTAAAACTACATATACAAGATAAAGCACAAAAAAGAGCGCCAGCACCGATCCGAATCCGATCAGCGGAATAAACAGTACCGATATAAATATTCCGGCTAACGATGCTCCCAGAAGATCAGCCAGGTAAAACCTTCCCGGCGCCTCTTGTCCATATTTATGCCGATAACTTACCGCAGCATAATTGAACAGGTAGCCGGAAAATCCTCCCGATAGAAATGACAGTCCCAGAATCAAGATATATTTCAGGAAATGATATGCCTCCAGACGCATGATCACGGCCAAACCCAGAAGCACTACCAGCCCGATTGCCGCCCCCAGATAAAACCACTTGCGCATAAATATAGTGGTGCCTTTGGAACGAAGCGGCAGCGCCCCGCCGAGCGCCATTCCGACCATGAAAAGCCCGATAAAAAGCCCGATCTGGCTGTAGACATTGCCGAGATGCGACTGGTACAGGATAAGAAGCGACATCTCCAGCGCAATCCCCGAAAATCCGGCCAGAAAGCATATTGAAAAATAGGCCGGTCTGTGGACAGATCTCTTAATAAGATTTAATAGCGAAAGAAGCGGCAGAAAAAGCAGAATATAGATCAGATATTTATTCTCTTTCCAGAATTTCAGAATCGATTCCTCTAATCCCGAAAAACGGCTGGCCCAGAGAATCGAGTTGTAATAATAGACAACCGGACGCGAAACCGTATTCATTGTGTTCAGCTTATTACTGTAAATTGGCTGTGCCTTGAGAAGATTGAACTCATCTATGCGATACGACAAATAAACCGAGTCCACATACTTAGTATCAATATGGTTCGTATTTTTGGATGCAAGCATTGAATTAATTTTAAGATTCAAGAGTGATGAATCATTGCAGGCCAGGAAAAGATAATCATCTCCCGGAATTATTTTGACATTACTAAAACCCATGCGCAGCGAATTATTTATAGTCCCCAGATATTCCCGAAGGTCCGGGCCTATCAGATTTGAACTGCCGGGAAGCGAAAACGACACTATGCATTCATCGGGAAGACTGCCGGACAGCCCCTCGTAGAAGTCTACTGTAAAATAGCGGTTGCTGACAGCGTCTGTAGGATTCGATATATTTATCAAAACGAAATCAAAACTTTCTTCATCTTCAGTAATATCAATATAAGGATCGCCCCAGATATAATCTACAGCCGGATCCGAATAGTATTTCGAGGCAAATTTGGGCAGATGCTTTTCGAGAAACTCCAGCATTACTCTATCGTGTTCATAGATACTTATTTTTACGTCCTCATATTCCAAAACCTCCGCTAATTTATCGGGCGGACAGATTCCTATCATGGCAATGCTTTCAAAATCCTCTTTTTGCCAGAGTGTCAGATGCACCTCCTCCGCCTCCTGAACCTGCGGATATGAGAAGAAACTGAGGCCGTCTGAATATAGTGTGTACTGCGACTCATATTCGGTCAAAGTTAGATGCTGATAGGCGGTGTTAGTTTGTGCGACTATATTCTGACTTTCGTATTGATGCCCGAACTGCCCCAGTGCAAAGGCCGTACCGGCAAATACACACATTACCCCCACAGTAACCCGGGGCGGCATTAAAAGCAGCTTCTTATCCATCTTGACAAACATAATTACTATAATCAGGAGAAAAATAACAAGGGCCGTATATCTGTCCGAAATAAGCGTCAGGCAGATAAATGTCAGAAGCACCCCTCCGGCAAGTGATCCAAGCGACTCCACTACATACACAAATGAGAGGGAAGTGATTCTCGAATATGCCGAAACTGTCCCCACCACTCCCACGAACAAGGCTCCGGAAAAAAGGCAGAGGATTATCAGAGACAAAACCGAGGTTGCAGCCATCGTTAGAAGCCCGGTGATCTCACCCGGTTGAAGATTCCAGATATCGTAGATGCGCGGTATGGCACCGTAGAAAACCACTGCCACAAGGCCGTAAATTGCCAGCGAGATATAACGCGAGCCTCTCTGAATTCCCAGTTTCTCGGCCATATATGCGCCCAGACCGGTAAAGAAAAGCCATATCGTTATTATCAGGGTGTAGCTGATCTCGGATGAACCGAAAATCGAGACCAAACGGCGCACGTACAGGATTTGATAACCAAGTGTTACGAATCCGTAGAGAAATGGTAAAATAAAAAGATCATACCGCGTCAGCATGATCTAAAAGTAATGATTTAAAGGGAGATTACAATACAAAAAACTATGACCAGATTCCCGGTATAGATGTATGGCATTTGTAGCATTTGCCGTTTTTTAGATTATTCTTATTGATCCTGAATCCGCTTCTCTTGATAATAACCTCGCCACAGTTGGGACAGTATGTATGCTCGGCACTGTGTCCGGGAACATTGCCGATATAAGGATAATTGAGACCGGACTGTTTTGCTATATCATACGCCTTCTCCAGAGTTTTGACCGGAGTGGAGGGAAGATTGGTCATCAAATAGGTCGGGTGAAATCTGGTGAAATGTACCGGCACATCTTCCGAGAGATTTGTCCTGATCCAGTTACATAGATCGGTCAGCTCTTTAGTGCTGTCGTTCATGGTGGGAACAACCAGATATACTATCTCCAGCCATATCCCTTCGTCATGCATAATCTTCAAGGCATCCAGCACAGGCTGAAGCTCTCCATTGACAACGTCTTCATAATATTTCTCCGAATATGATTTCAAATCGACCTTGATAGCATCCATAACCGGAATTATCTTTTTCAACGGCTCTTTCTCGATATACCCCCCTGTAATCATGACATTCTTTATACCATGCTTGCGGCCTTCTATGCAGGTATCATACATATATTCATAGAAGATTACGGGCTCGGAATATGTATAGGCAACTGTCGGCACTGAACGCTGACGGCAGATGCGGACTATCTCATCCGGAGGCAGTTCGACATTGGTAACCTGCTCCGGACGCACCTGCGAGATATCCCAGTTCTGGCAGAATTTGCAGTTGACATTACAGCCCGCAGTTGCAATCGAAAATGCCGCGGTGCCGGGATGGAAATGAAAGAGAGGCTTCTTCTCGATCGGATCGATATTCATGGCGCAGGCACGGCTGTGCACCAGTGTATAATACTCGCCGCCCTGATTCTCACGTACCCCGCAATAGCCGCGCTCAAGATCGGTCACAAGGCATTTTCGAGGACACAACTGACATTCAATGGCAGTACCATCAAGCTTCTTGTAGAACATCGCCTTCACATGCGAAAGTGTATCGGTCGTTTCGAGAGCGTAAGCATTTTGAAAGAGCGCCAGGCCGTTTTCAACCGGATTGAATGGCAGACAGGCACATCCCGCCCCGCATGCCATAGTTTTTATTAAAGTCCGTCTTTTCATAAATCTATGTTATATCCTCTTCAATGATTTCCACCTGCGACAAATCGGACTCGCCCAGCCCGAGCATCTTCCCTGTCTGAATCCATAACGGCTCGCGGCGGTCATCCTTCAGGCTCGGGAGCCCATTCTTTTTACGATAATCCTCGATTATTTTATAACCGTAAGTATCAATCGCGATGGGATCGAACGACATCGCCACCATGCCCGGCTTGACCAGATAACGCGACATAAATCCCGGCCCGCCGTTATACTGTATCCTCGTCATGTCAAGAACAGTGAGGACACTTTTCTTTTTTACAATAGGAAGCGCCGATATCTCGGCTGCATAAGGATTGCAGTTATCGGGATGGTATTTATTGGGATTATGTACAAGGCCATATAGATTTTTCAGCCCGCCTGAGACACCGGCAACCGAATGATCTTTCAAAATCGGGAAATTAATATTTTTGTCGATTTCCTGTTCAAAGATTTTCGATATGAGCGAGGCGACTTTGCCTTTTTGATAAAAGCTGTCGCTGTAACCCACGCCTTTGGAATCGGTACCGTAACATCGCAGTCCGTTATTGCGCGCGTAGTTAAGCTTATATCCGGCTCGTTCCAATTCGCGATTGGTCCTCTCCCAGATAATTATATCCGATTCTACAACCCCCGCTGTTTGCAGACCCTCTGTCAGGACACCGGCTAATACCGGGGAACTGGAAAGTCTTCTCCCCGCAAGACAGTTCGGCTTGATCCCAAACCTGTCGCCGGATTTTGCTACCACCTTCCATGCTGATTCCGGATCGGATTTGCCGGTCAGACGCATTATCGCATGATTAATCATCTTTTTTGATTGATCCGCTTTCAAATCGCCGTCAGAATCGTAGATATTATGATTCGTTATTACAACTAATCTGGATTTGGGCATATAATTGTTTACTTTGACAGGTTTTATAAATTATTTATATAGTTATACGTCGCAAATAAGGAGAATGCAAGATGAAATTCCAGATCCGATATATTCAGATATTTGTGTTATTATTGATGATGTTTTCTGCTTCGGTTTTTGCCGCCGACAGGATGCCCTCTATGGCCGGGTCATTTTATCCGGATGACAGCGCGGCGCTATTCAATATGGTCGATACTATGCTGGCAAATGCCGCTCCGGCCGAGATTGACGGCAAACCGCTGGTGCTGATATCTCCCCACGCCGGTTTTGTGTATTCCGGCCCAATTGCGGCTGAAAGCCACAAACTTTTGGGCAGATATCCCGAAATTAAAACCGCGATTATCCTGGGTTTCAAACATCGTGTCGATTACCGCGGAGTGGCAATCTGGGCTGAGGGATCATGGAAAACGCCTATCGGGAAAATCGCCATAAATAAGGCGCTGGCAAAAGAGATTCTCAACTCAGCAGATTTTATTGCCGATCAGCACAGCCTCTTTCGGGAAGAGCATTCACTAGAGACACAAATTCCCTTTTTGCAGTTAGCCTCACCTGATCTATCAATTGTCCCTTTGCAAATCGGTGCTCAGGAAAAGGAAATTATCGAAAAGCTTACGGATAAACTGTATGATATTTTGAAAGATCGCGATGATTTTGTAATAATCGCTTCAACAGACATGACCCATTACAAAAGCCGCAGTCAATGTGCCGCTATCGATTCTGTCTCTGCAGAGTATATCACCGCTATTGACGGCAGTGGATTATGGCGCGCTTCTGAAAAGGGTAGCGCCCAGCTTTGTGGTGCGGCTCCGGTGGCAGTTGCGCTTGAGCTGGCAAAAAAGCTGGGCGCTGACAAAGCCGAAATTCTCAAACATTCCGACTCCGGAGTATATGGCGGGAATACAAAATCGGTGGTCAGTTATCTTTCTGCTGTTATATACAAATCCGGCGGGAATTCTGGGGAAAAAAGCACCGGGCTTACAGGCGAGGATTATCTCTCCAATCAGCAGCAGCAAAAGCTTCTGGATATTGCGCGAAGGTCGATAATCGCATACCTGGAAAACAAGCCGATGCCGGAATTTGATATCAACGACGAGCTTCTTGAATCCCCGGGCGCCGCCTTTGTGACTATCAACAAAAACCATCAATTGCGGGGATGTATCGGTTACACTGAGCCGATTATGCCGCTTTACAAGACAATTTCCACCTGCGCGGTCAAAGCCGCCTCGGAGGATCCCCGTTTCCAGCCGTTGACCAAAGAGGAATATCCGGCTATTTCAATTGAAATATCGGTTCTGACACCGCTGCAGGAGATCAAAGACGTAAGCAAAATCGAGGTCGGCAGACACGGCCTGATGCTGCAGAAGGGCTACAATCGGGGCCTGCTTTTGCCCCAGGTAGCCGTTGATTACGGATGGGATCGGACCCAGTTTCTGAATGCCACCTGCCGTAAGGCCGGTATGGCTCCGGTATGCTGGAAAGAGAATTGTGATATTTACGTGTTTTCGGCCGAGGTTTTCGGCGAGGAATAATCTATATCTTGCTTGACGGGCAGATTTTATTCAGCACGCATTCATGACATCTTGGATTTCGGGCAATACAGACCTTTCTGCCATGATCTATCAATAAGTGAGAGACTATAATCCAGTCCTTTTTCGGAATTAGCTCCATCAAGTCCTCTTCGATTTTGGGCGCATCTTTTTTATTCGTCAGCTTCAGAAGCTCTGATAAACGGGTAACATGAGTGTCCACAGCAATACCCGAAGCGATATCGTAAGCCGCTCCTAAGATAACATTGGCGGTTTTTCTTCCCACCCCCGGCAGCTTAATAAGCTCTTCCATCGTCTTAGGAATTTTGCCGTCGAATTCCTCCACCACCATTTTCATGCAGTTCCTGATCGATTTGGCCTTATTGCGATAAAGGCCGGCGGTTTTGATATATTCCTGCAATTCTTCAAGATCGGCCTCGGCAAAATCTTTTGGGGATTTGTATTTCCTGAAAAGTGCAGGCGTAATCTGATTCACACGCTCATCGGTACTTTGCGCAGATAAAATGGTGGCGACTACAAGCTGATGGGGATTTTTGAAATCGAGCGTGCATCTGGAATCGGGATATTCCTTTTTGAGGAGATTTACGACTTTTTTGGCGCGGGTCTTTTTGTCCATGCGACATTATAATATGCAATCAGGCCAAAAACCACCGATAAATTACATTTGACACGATAGCAATTCCCAATGCTATATGGGCAGCCATATACAATTGATACCCCGAAGATTTGAACCACTCCCGTTTAACTCTCCAAATTGGCATCAGTTTAAAATGGACATTATCGGAAACAGCCCTGTTCATGGCCATTATCCAGAAAATTATAGCGCCCAAAAAACCGATGAGCAGAATTAGATTAATTATTCCATCCATAAATTCCATTGCAATGTCCTCCCGTTGAATGTCTATGAGCCAAATAAAAACAGATTGGCAAAATGTCAATAGAAAAACAATAGGCGGACGCCGATGATCGACGTCCACCCTTTCGTTAAACCGTCCCCCCTCGTTTATGCCTGCCCGCTGTTACTCTAGAACTTCCTTCAGGAAATCATAGAGAGAACAGACGACATACGAGAATATGCATTCCCAGCATCCGGGATTGGTCCAATGGTCGCTGTCACCGCACTTGATCGGGCACATGTGATGCTGACTGCAATAGTCATCCAGAACATCGGAAAGCAGTGCTCGCGGATGATCATGAGCCGGATTATCGTACATACGATCATACATCCATTCCCAAAAATCATCGCTGTCCAGAAGTTCGATCATAAGCAAACCATCGTCGTTGTCATTAATCGCGGTAGTCGTGTCGTAGAAATCGGCGAAATCATCTTCCAAAGAATCGATCACTGCTTTCTCCGAGCTGGAATACTTTGATGTATCCCCATGAATGCCATCATACAGATCACTGTCGTACTTCAATACAAGGGTGTCGCCGTCCTGTATAGTAGTTTCTATGATTGAATCTCCATCCTCCTCGATTTCCATGCTGATAAAATCGCCGTCAGCCTCCTCGCTGATCCTGAACCAGGTCGAGTCGTCACAATCCCACTCGAATGTATAGGTCCAGAGAGTATCGGTCTGACTGCTGTTCTGTACCATAGCCTCCCAGCCGTCGCACATATCCTGCGGCTGAAGACTTTTCAGCACAATTTTGTAATTCGAAAACTGTGTCCCCTCGTAAACATCCAGATCGACGGTCATTACGGTATTGGCGGTATCCGAGGTTACCGAGTTTAGGTCGATTGAATCGCCCACACTGGGGAGGGTGATTACCTGGCCGAATGAGGGTAATCCTTCCGATGTCCTCGAGTCGGCCATCCTGTCCGAGTTGCACATCACTAAAACCGCGAGTGACAGCCCGGCCAGCATAATAATAGTTAACAAGTTCCATTTTTTACGCATGATAAAGGTTCCTCCTTGCGTAGTATCCAGGTTTTGATTCCGATTCAATTCAGATCGCATTCGGCCGGCCTGAAAACTTACTGAATCTTATTTTCTCTCATTTTTAGGAAAGTGGTGTATTACTCAGCCTTCCACATTATTTACCACTATGTGTCACACTTATTCGACGGATTTGACGACATTTTGTCAAAATATTTGTCATGCCGGGGTGCTGCATGGTGCGCCCTGTGCATGCGAAGCACAATGGAGTACACCGTCTGAGTTGGACAAATCCGCGCATGAATAGACAGTTTGAGCGTGCGAAGCTTAGGTATTGCTGTCCTAAATAGCCATCAAAAATAAAAAGGGCTGGTTACAGAATGCAACCAGCCTAAGGAGGGGGGTAGACAGATATACTGTCGTTTTCTAAATTATTATGACATCCCAAAAAGTCAAGTAAAATAAGGGTTGGCGGGGATTTGGAGGCCTTTATTAAAGCGCAATTTTAAACGCACTATCATGCCTCGCAAGGGATTATTTTGATATAAATTTTATGAAAAATTTCCTTTAGCGTTGCATTTATGCAACGCTTTGGTGCCGTTTTTGGGGTAAAAACAGAGTGCTTTCGAAGCGATTTCGGGCAAAAAACAGCCCCTTTGAAAGGGGCGGGATTTTAAATGCCGAAGGCGGGATTTGAACCCGCACACCTCGCGGTACCACCCCCTCAAGATGGCGTGTCTACCAATTCCACCACTTCGGCATTTATAATTTTTTTATTCACCTTCATCAGTGGGAGGCGGCATGACAGGTTCAACCTGAACATCCGGCTGAGCCTGCTGCTGACCCTGTTGCTGTCCCTGCGGCATCTGACCCTGCTGGGGCTGTCCTTCTCCCGGAAGCTGCATCGGTGAAACCTGAGCATCCTCCATAGCCTTCTGGGCTTCGCCGGTGATACGGCTGGATGGTACGCCGGTACCTCCGCCGGAGAAAGTCAGCAGGATACAGTTGATCATGAAGGCCACTGCCAGAACCGTAGTAGCCCTGGACAAAAATGATGCCGCGCCGCGTCCGCCGAAAACAGCTCCGGAGACACCGCCTCCAGCTCCGCCGAAAGCGCCTGCGAGCCCTTCACCCTTGGCAGACTGCATCAGAACCGAAATGATCAATCCCAGACTGATGAATATATGCAATACTATAAGAAAACTAAACAAAAGCTTCCTCCTCAGGTCGCTGATGATATGATTTTCAAGAATTTATCTTTAGAAAGCGAAGCTCCTCCAATAAGAGCGCCGTCAATCTCCTCTTCTCCAAGTAAATCGTCCGAATTTTCCGGTTTCACCGAGCCGCCGTACAAAATCTGCAGACCATCTGCCATTTCCTGAGTGTACTTTTCCTTCCAAATCCTTCGGATAAGCTTATGAACTTCAACAACCTGATCCGGGCTGGCGGTTTTTCCGGTACCAATTGCCCAAACCGGTTCATACGCTATCACAATCTCTTCGACTCGGCTATATTCAACTTCGGCAGAAAAACCTTCTACCTGAGTCCTGATGACCTCCTCGGTTTTATCGGCCTCTCTCTCTTCGAGCTGTTCCCCAACACATACGATAGGTTTCAGCCCTGACGATAAAGCCAGTTGACATTTTTTTCCAATCAACTGGTCACTCTCGGAGAAGTACTGTCTGCGCTCCGAGTGGCCTAAAATAACATATTCGCAACCCAATGTCAATAACATCTCAGGCGAAATCTCACCCGTAAATGCACCTTCTTTTTCCCAGCCCATATTCTGTCCGCCAACATAAACCGGTGAATCTTCAACCGCCTCGATTACGGTTCGGATCGAGGTAAAGGGCGGACATAAAAGCACATCGACTTTATCCGAGCCGTCAAAACCATTGGCAATTCCCGAGGCAAGCCTTTCGGCCTCCTCATCAGTCTTATACATCTTCCAGTTTCCGGCAATCAATTTTTTCCGCATCATATTCTCCCTTTTTATTTGTCAGTCAATGCCGCCAGTCCGGGCAGTGTTTTTCCTTCCAGAAATTCCAGCGAAGCTCCGCCGCCTGTCGAGATATGGGACAGCTTATCGGCTACACCTGCCTTTTTAACAGCCGAGGCGGAATCTCCTCCGCCGATTATCGTGGTCGCTCCGCCCGAGGTTAACTCGGCTAATACTTTTGCTATTTCGACCGTGCCCTTGGCATATTTTTCTTTTTCAAATACACCCATCGGGCCGTTCCAGACAATAGTTCTGCAATCGCTCAAATCCTTTTTGAACTTCTGCAATGTTTCCGGGCCGATATCATATCCGGCCATATCCGAGGGAATCTGGTCGACAGGCACAGTCTTCGACTCGGCATCCTCGCTTAAATCCTTTGCGCAGACCACATCCACAGGAAGCCTGATTTCGAGTCCTTTGTTCTTGGCGTCATCCAGAAGCTGTTTGGCCATCTCAATTCTATCTTCTTCCAGCAGTGATTTACCGATTTCATAGCCCTGAGCCTTGAAAAATGTAAAGCCCATGCCTCCGCCGATAAAAATCTTTTCCACTTTTTCCATCAAATTATTTATCACATCTATCTTGCCCGAAATCTTGGCTCCGCCCAGAATGGCCGCCATTGGACGTTCCGGATTCTGTATTGCATTGCCAAGATATTCGATTTCCTTGATCATTAGATATCCGGCTGCAGCCCGGTCAAAATACTTCGTCACACCTTCTGTGGAGGCATGTGCGCGGTGAGCAGTACCAAAGGCATCATTGATATAGACCTCGCCCAGCTTCGATAGCTTTTCAGCAAAGTCCGGATCGTTCTTCTTTTCACCGGGATAAAATCTCAGATTTTCAAGCAGTAAAACCTCGCCCGGCTCCAGACTCATCGCCTGCTTCAGGGCATCTTCGCTGATACAGTCATCGGCGAATTTAACCGGGCGGTCGAGATGCTGAGAGAGATTATAGGCAACCGGTTTAAGGCTCATGGTGGGATCAGGTTCGCCCTTGGGACGTCCCAGATGGGACATCAGAACCGCTGACCCGCCCGAGTCCAATATCTTTTTTATCGTGGGCAATGAAGCCACTATACGGCTCTCATCAGCAACTTTTCCATCATCGATTGGCACATTGAAATCAACCCTAACCAACACCCTTTTACCTGCAATATCGATATCGTCAATTGACAACTTGTTCATGCATGCCTCCAAGCTTTTGGTTAATCCCATATAATGGTTTAACCACTATATGGGATTAATGTTCAGCGAACGTTTTGGTAATAAAAATGGGTATTCGAAAAAAACAAGTATTATTTTTTTGAAATATATTATTGGAGCACTCTTAAGATTATAGTTTGATTTGATTGTCTTAAATTCATTTAAGCCGCTTTATCATAGATTCTATAAGCTCTAATAGAGATTTTTCATTCTTGAGGAAATCTGAAACATGCTTCCGAGACAAAGCACGAAGCAGGACTATTGCCAGTATATATCCTCTGGTCATGCAAAACAATAGCATGATTAGGAAAATCAGTATAACTATGCACAGCAACCAAATCATACTAACCTCACTTCTATGAGAGCTCCACGGTCAAAAGGAGAAAGGAATGATTCCAAAAGGAAGCATAAAATCAGGCGCCTGATCCGTCCAAAAGCATTGTCTGCTACCTTTGAATCCATTCACTCTCCTTCATTTCTTTAGCATCCTTTTAAAAAGAATGTTACCCTAATGCGATTTTATTCCTGCATGCCAAATAACCAGAATCAGACCTTGCAAAATAGCCAGATTACTCCAACATATTTGACTGCACTTCCATCACTGAATAATGATTCAAAGTCGCGATATTTGAATTGAGTTAAATACAATTGGTAAGTCATTATCTTGTAATCCTGAATCAGCCGCCGGAGTTCCTTCAATATTCTGGAAAACAATAAATCAGTCCCATTGACATATAGCAATTTGCGTGAATAACCTAATTTCATTCATTATCCCAGGGCTTTACTCTGTAAAATTACAAGAAAAAGCCCGCCTGATAGCAAGCGGGCTTAACCAATAAGATTATATTCTAATATTTACAGCATCTTTTCAAGCATCTGGACCATACGGGTCGAGAAACCCCACTCATTGTCATACCAGCTATACAACTTGACCAGATTTCCGCCGATTACACGCGTCTGCTCTGCATCAAAAATGGTCGAATGGTTGTTGCCGATAATGTCGACGAGGACGATTGGATCGGTTTCATATTTCATAATGCCCTTCAAGGGGCCCGAAGACGCCGCCTTCTTGAAAGCATCATTGACCGAATCCACACTGGCTTCCTTCTTTACAACTGCTGCCAGGTCGATCAATGAACCACATGGGGTAGGGACACGAATTGCCATACCATCGATTTTGCCCTCAACCTCGGGAATTATCACGCTGATCGCCTTGGCAGCGCCTGTAGTCGTTGGCAGCATATTGACCGCCGCGGCACGGGCACGCCGCAGGTCCTTATGGGGGCCATCGACAATGTTCTGGCTGGATGTATATGAGTGAATCGTGGTCATGAAGGCATGCTCGATTTCAAAATTGTCATTCAAGACCTTCACAATCGGAGCCAGGCCGTTGGTCGTGCAGGAGCCGATACTTATAATATTATGATTATCTTTATCATAACCGTCATCATTTACGCCCAAAACGAAATTGCCGTCCACCTGATCCTTGGGAGGCGCGGAAATCAGCACCTTCTTTGCTCCCGCCTCGATATGTTTCTGGGCATCCGCTTTTTTTCGGAAGAGCCCGGTGGACTCGACCACCAGATCAACGCCCAAATCTTTATGCGGAAGCTGAGCGGGATCCTTAAAAGCCGTGACCTTGATCTCTTTGCCGTCGATTGTGATTGAATCGTCTCCGGCCTCAACCTCGCCCGGAAATACTCCAAAAACGGAATCATATTTAAACAGATATGCCAGCGACTTGGGATCGACCAAATCATTGATGGAAACGAATTCCAGATCAGCGCCGTTTTTCAGAGCCGAACGCACAACCATGCGGCCAATTCTCCCAAAGCCGTTAATAGCTACTTTTGCACCCATTGCACACTCCTTTTTTATTTATCTTGCTTCCTTAAAATATATGCTATTCCAAATGCGATCTGATAACCGCTGTGATCGACATACCCGCCAATGGCTTCATCGTTAAAATCCATCTTATGATATTTCACCGAGCCGGACAGGCCTATTGTGGTGGATACGAATGTGTCGAAACCTGCGCCTATCCACCAACCGAAAGTGGTAGCGCTTTCGGAATCACGGTCTAAATAGATGTAGGGATCGAAAATAGATCCGCCCTCTATTACACCACGACCGATAATCAACGATCCGCCGCCGGCTACCCAGGGCTGGTAATGATCGCTTAACTGGCTGGCCAGAGGCTTGATCTTAACACCGGCGTCGAGCGGATACAGATTAATCGATCCAAAAAAATTGCCAGTGCCTTCTACCTGCCATCTAAATTCGCCGCGGTTTATCACAGAGAGACCCACATCCAGAGCAACCTCGTTCAGAAAATGCCAGTTGAAAAAGACCTCGGTATGCAGGCCGTTCTGGCTTGAGCTTATGCTATAATCTATATACTGCTCATCGGGAGTATCCTGGCTGGTATGTCCCACTCCGATTTTTATACCGGCATAGGAGATGCCGTTAAGATTAGCCCCCGAAAGATTTGCAGCCACCATGAGAATCACAATTAACGATGTTAGAGTTTTCAATCTGTTTACCTGCCTTATATTAATGCGATTGGATTTTTGCATGAATTATTAATCTTTCAGTTTGGTTAAATCTTCAAGCTTGAGCTGAACTTCGCGGGACTCGCCCTCTCGCTCGTATTCAATTGTTACAAAATCTCCCCCAT
>CAZBZV010000073.1:0-524 GCA_964496505.1 uncultured Ignavibacteria bacterium
ACCGGAGTTCCACGGCGGATACCAGGCACGTCCCAGACCTTCACCGGCTGAACGGGGCTTGAACACGTGAACAGCGCCGCCCATGGCAGCCATAACGGCTTTGGCCTTAAAGATATAGAATTTGTTTTCACGAACCGAGAAACCAACTGCGCCGACACATCTGCCGTCGACAACCAGGGGATCGGTGATGAATACACGCTCATAAATGTTGTCTGTGCCGATAGCATTTTTGGCTGCCTCGGCCACGATAACCTTATAGGACTCACCGTTGATCATAAGCTGCCAGCGTCCTTCGTGAACATAGGCGCCTTCTTCATCTTTCCAGATCGGGAGTCCCCATTTCTCGAACAGGTGAACTGTCGAGTCGACATGGCGGGCAATCGAGGCGACCAGGTCGTCACGAGCAATACCCATCAGGTCGTTCTTTACATAATCGACATAATCCTTAACAGTGTTCTGACCGTCTTTCAGGCCGACATACTGGTTGATAGCGGAAAGTCCCATAGCGACAGCGCCGCTGCGGT
>CAZBZV010000073.1:534-13874 GCA_964496505.1 uncultured Ignavibacteria bacterium
TGCCCAGTAGGCGGCCTCAACGGCAGCACCACAAGCGGCCATGCCGCCACCCAGTATCAGTACATCCGTGGTAATTTCTTGTGTCTCGAAATCTGCCATCTTTTTCCTATCCTTTGTTTACTTGGTCCACATTTCATCCATGCCTATTGAGTCAGGCTCGGTGAATAAAACTTCGCTGTTGAGATCAGGCTCGGTCTCGAAACCGCCTGCGGGCTCAGCGGTGCCCTCAGAGGTGGTCCTGATCGGGAATTTGAAACGTTTCAGCATACCATTTCTGAACTTGACTGTCCAGAGGATGGAGTCTGAACTTCTCATCGGAGTAACAGTCGCGCCCATCGGTACGAAATCGGCATAGCCGCGCACTTCGATCGCCTGCGTGGGGCAAATCTTGACGCAATTGTAGCACTCCCAGCACATTTCCGGCTCCCTGTTGTAGGCCTTCATGATGTCTTTGTTGAGCACCATGAGGTCATTGGGGCAGATATGCTGACAAGCTGTCTTATCAAGTGCCTTACATCCATCGCACTTTTCCGGGATTACATAGCTTGGCATTAAGTCCTCCTTAATGAACTGTAATGTGTCTCTGCCATCTTATACTGAGACACCGTGAATTAATCTATTTCTTATCTTTTTTTGCTTCACCTGTAGCCGCACCGTGCAGCTTGACCTCTACCTTCTCATCCAAATTCGCATAATACTCGCGCAAAATACCGAGGACCTCAGGACGGCTGAATTCGGCCGGAATCTCGCCGCCTTCGGAAAGCGATTTACGCAGCATTGTGCCTGACAGGAAGAGACGATCCTCTTTCTGGTGGGGGCAGGTTTTCATCGAGGACATGCCGCCGCACTTGTAGCACCAGAAGGTCCAGTCGATCGGGAGCATCTTGCATTCCAGCGCGCCGTCCCAGAGCTCGAAGAATATCTTTTGAGCATCGAATGGTCCGTAATAATCGCCTACTCCGGCATGGTCACGGCCGATAATCATATGGGTACAGCCGAAATTCTGACGGAAGACTGCATGCAAAAGACCCTCTCGAGGTCCGGCATAACGCATATCCAGCGGATATCCACCGCACAACACACGATCTTTTACGAAGTATTTCTCTACCAGTGTGTCGATGCATTTGACACGGACGTCGGCAGGGATATCGCCCGGTTTCAGCTTGCCTACCAACTGATGAATAAAAATACCGTCTGATACCTCGGCAGCGATTTTGGCCAGATATTCATGCGAGCGATGCATGGGATTGCGAAGCTGCAATGCAGCCACGGTTCTCCAGCCGCGCTCCTCAAAAATCTTGCGGCTCTCTGAGGGACGCATATAAATTTCGCCGAAATCTGTGGGGAAATAGCTCTCGGAAAGAACCTTCACCGGGCCGGCAATATTGTATGCCTTTTGAGCCTTAACCATCTGTACACCCGGATGCTCGTCTTCATTGGTGGTGAATACATGCTTGCACTCGAAGTCCTTGTCGATCTGGTAAGACTCGGTAACCTTCATGGTACCCATGATTTCTTCGGTCTCACCTGAGATCAGGGCGATTTCGGTGCCGGGATCAAGTTTTTCGTCATATGAAAGGGTTACCGGAATCGGCCAGAAGGTACCGTCGGCCATTTTCATATCCTGGCACACGCCCTTCCAGTCGTCATGACCCATGAATCCTTCCAGCGGAGTAAAACCACCGATGCCCATCATAATCAGATCGCCGGTTTCGCGTGAGCTTAAGGTCACTTTTGGCAATGTTTCAGCCTTTTTCAGCTCCTCTTCTTTCTCTTTACCTTCCAGGAGCAGGATCTTAAGTTCATCTGCACCATGCGGTTTTATGACTGTTGAATCTGCCATAACTGATTCCTGTTCTTTTGTTTATGGTTTATAGATTTACTTGCTTTTGTTCTGCCCAGGTACTCGATTCGGCTCGCAAATTACTTTTTTCACAAACTGCGCCAAGATAAATAATTCACAAGCTTTGTCAAGCTAAATCGACCTCTTTTTCACCTGGAATCAGCTCTTTTTTCCTTCTTAAACTCCTCCATTTCCTGCCGATCACATTCCCTTAAACGGGTTGTATCCCATAGTCTCGATCTCTTCCACGAAATCGTCGATCAGTTTGGGAATCTTGTCGTAATCATCTATCTGAATTTCATGAATCTCAACTCGTTCGGATTCCAGTGCAAGCTGTTTCAGCTTATCCTGCACGTTTGTCATACGGGTTGCAGCAAGCTGCGAACCCTTGACGAAGTGGCACTGGTAATCATCACCCTTCTTGCACCCCAGAAGCATAACACCGTCGAAGCCCTTGGAAAGGGCATCGTTGAGCCAGATGACATTGGTGGAACCGATGCATCGCACCGGAATGAAGCGCACGAAGGGGCTGTATTTCATCCTCATCTGACCCACCATATCCAATGCCGGCATAGCATCATTTTCGCAGATAAAGACCAGAATTCTGGGCTTCTCATCGAACTCATCCGGCATTGAGATAGAGCCGATCATCTTGGAATGCATGACGATATTGTAATTCTTGAAGGTGATAATCCTCTCCGGACAGGCTCCCAGACAGATTCCGCACCGCCTGCAGCGATTAGGATTCAAAAGCGGGGTGCCCTTCTCATCCTCGTCCAGAGTACCAAACGGACATTCCTCGGTACAGCGCTTGCACTGCGTACATCTCTGCATGAAGAAATCGAATTCGGAGAGATCGCCGGAACGCGGATGAACCGCCTTACCGACCGATATTGCTTCGACCGCCTGGATTGCCTTCAGAGATGCGCCATAGGCATCATTTATCGAGCTTGCGATATCCATTGGCGCACGTACCGGACCGGCGGCATAGATCCCTGTCCTGCGAGTCTCGTAGGGGAAGCAGATGAAATGTGAATCCGGAAAACCGTATTTCAATGTCGGGAGATCGGTCCCCTGGCGATAGGTCAGGTTGAGAATCTCAGCTCCGGCCTCGGCACCCGCAGCGGCCTTCTTGCCGCCTTCCAGCAGTTCCTTGGCCTCTTCGGATTTCGGTTCCTCGTCCTCATCATCCTCTTCATCAGAGCCGCCGATCAGAAGCTCTTTCTCCATCGGGCCGATATCGATAAATTTATTGCCGACCTTATTGGTGGAAACCATGCCTGTGGCCAGTACCACCATATCGGCTTCGACCTGGATATCCTCGCCCAGAAGGGTCTCGCTGACATCGATTTTGATTTTGCCGTTATCGGCGGCAACATTCTCGATCTCGCCCTTGGTCAGGAAGATACCATCATCTTCCTGAGCCTGCATATAAAACAGCTCGTATTGCTGGGGTGAACGGATATCTTTATAGATTATATATATTCTGCAATCGGGATACTGCTCGCGCAGATATTTGGCCTGTTTCAGAGATGTTCTGCAGCAGACTGCCGAGCAATAGGGGATATGATCCTTGTCACGGGATCCGGCGCATTGGATAAAGGCTACCGATTTGGGCTCGCCGCCCGTGGGAAGCTCGATCTTGCCGGACTTTGCCATCTCCTCCATCTCGATGTTCGTAACGATATTCGGCGATTTGCCGTATCCAAGATAATCCAGCTTTTTGGTTGGATACTGGCGCCATCCTGTAGCCTGAATAATCGCGCCAACCCTGATCTCCTTTGGATCGCTGCCATTTTTCAGAGTGACATCGAATTCACCCGGCTGGCCTTTGGTCCTTTTTATGGTCGTTGATTTGTGCACGGTTATATTTGAATTATCCTCAACCTCTTTGGCCATTGCCTCATGGTTGCTATCCTCAAGATCCCTGTAAGGGGCCTTCTTGGGGAAAAGTTTGTGGAATTTCCGAGACCATCCGCCCAGTTTATCTTCCTTTTCTATCAGAATCGCCTTATAGCCTGCATTGGCAACATTTAGAGCGGCCTGCATACCGGTAACTCCGCCGCCGACTACCAGAATATCCTTGCTGATTTCTACAGTTTTCTCATCAGGCGGGGCCGAGTTGCTGAGCTTGGTGCAGCTCATGGCGATATTATCTTCGCCCAGCATCTGGGTATCTTCGTCATTCGGCTCATGGCACCAGGCGACATGTTCGCGCAGATTGGCACGGTCGACTAACACATCATGTCCGAACTGGAACAGGTCGGCAAAGACCCTGCCCGAGCAGGCCGCAATGCTCACACGGTTCAATTCATTTGCAGATATTGCTTCCTGTATTTCTTTCACGCCCTCAGGTGAGCAATAAGCCTTGTGTGAGGCGCAATAAGCGGCATTGCATTCGCCGGTGGCATGTTCTTTCAGCTTATCTATATCGAGGGATTTTCCGATATCGCAGCCTTCGCAGATAAATACTCCAACTTTCGTATCCATTATTTATTCCCTCCTTTCGCGGCTATAATGCCCTTGAGGGCGGCTCCGGTAGCATCCTGAATTGTGGCGGCAACCTCCAGCGGCCTCATCACATTTCCACAGCCGATAATACCGGATTTGTCGTCCTGATCGATGTAGCCGAAATCGTCCAGCTTAACTTCTCCGGGAGGAGGTGTGCTCTTGGTTGTGGGAACCATGCCGGTTGCGAGTACCGCCATCTCAACAGTTGTCCGGGTCATCTCTCCGGTGAGGGTGTTCTCAGCTTCCAAGATCAGGTTGCCTGTGCCGTCTTCCTCTGTAATCCGGGCGACTTTGCCGCGATGGAAATGTATTTTCTCGTCTTCCTGGGCGTTCATGTAGAAATCTTCCCAGCGTCCCGGTGAGCGAATATCTATGTAGAATATATGAATTTCGGTATCCGGATGCTGGCGGCGTATATACTGTGCCTGCTTCATCGAAGCCATACAGCAAATTGCCGAGCAGTAGGGCAGATGATTTTCATCACGCGATCCTGCGCACTGCACGAATCCCACGCTCTTGGGAGCGTTGTCATCCGAGGGGCGTTTGATTTCGCCATGGGTTGGACCGTCTGTCGAGGCCAGTCTTTCCATGATGACATTGGTGACCACATTTTTGTATTGCCCGAAACCGAGATTATCGATCTTTGTGGCATCATATGGCTCCCAGCCGGTGGCCCAGATCAGAGCTCCGGTCTTGACCTTTACCGTACGAGGCTGCATATCCAGTTCGATTGCATCATATTCACATGCATCCACGCACTTTTTCATACGTTCGTCGCCAACATATTCAGGGTCGATAACATAGCGGTACGGGAAAGCTATCTCGTGAGGAAGATAAATCGCTGTGGTTTCATCCAATCCAAAATTCAGTTCGTTTTTGCGCATAACCTCACAAACCTTGGCGCATTCACCGCAGGCAGTGCATTTTCCATTGACATATCGGGGATTGATTTTCAGAGTGACTTCATAATTTCCCGGGGAACCGGAAATCGATTCAACTTCAGTAAGAGTGGAAACAGTAATATTCTCGTTTTGCCGTATCCTCTTTAGATTGATTTCAATCCCGCATCCCGGCGGACACATCTTGGGAAAATAGAGATTTGTTCTCAAAACTCTGCCGCCGAGCATGGGGGTTTTTTCAATCAGGACAGCTTTCTTACCAACCTCGCTTGCTTCAAGAGCCGATGTCATTCCGGCAATTCCGCCGCCGACTACCAGAAGATCGCAGGAGATTTGATCGCCTTTAATGTCCTGTACGTCCATCCTCTACTCCTATCTCTTCCTCTCAAAAAACATATATAATTAGACTGTGATTTACCTTTTCCGAAAGCTTGCGTTTGTGCTTTTTGTCACAAACTTATTATGATATTTCGTTTCCGCCATCTATGGTTATTACGTAGAAATTTAAAAATTTTATAATAAAAAAATGCCCGAAAAAGTCAAGTGATTTATACAGATATTCTACATGAATAGTGACTTTTCCGGGCATCTAAAAATAGATTAATCTACTTTGAAAAAGTGCATTATTTCACATAATAATAATACAATTTAAATTAACCTTATATGACCATGTTCTGCCTTTTTGGGTATCTTTTTTACCAATTTCCAACTCTCTACAGCCTGAAAAGAAAATGGCCGGTGTGATCCGGCCATTTTCTTTCTTTTTATGAGTATCCCATCTATTCTCGTGGTTTTCTGTCGATGCTTTTGGCGTAAATCATAGCCAGGGTCCTGTAGAACATGTGCGCAAACTTTGAATACGGTGCATACCATAACAAGAAGAAGACGAATACCAAATGTATAAAATAGGTGATATAGGCAGCCGCCGCAAGCCCGCCCATCCTCAGAAACTGCAAAATCAGACCGGTGAATCCAACCGCGGCCAGAATATACAGGAAAAGCCAGTCGGAATAGCCGTTAGCGCCAATTTTATCGCGGTCGCTGAAACGTCTGACAAATATTATAGCGAGTCCAATCAGAAGCGCCAGGCCGCTGACAGAACCCAGAACTTTAATCAGGTTGGGAAGATCGATTGGGGAATGATGTCCCAGCGCAACCGTCCACAAAAGCGCCAATCCAGCGGTGGCCATTGATCCTAAAAAGCCGAAAAGTACCATGAAATGTGCGTATTGTCGCGGCTTATTGGTTACACATTTGCCGAAATTTTCATGCGTGATGATCTCCTTTACCGCTTTTATTGCACTGGGGATAAATCCCGGCCCCTCTCGGTCGGGGAAAGATTCCTTCAATCCTTTCCAGAAACGGATTAATCCGACAGCCGCAAATGCAAAGATCAGAATATTGCCCCCGATAAAGAGGCCTTCTGTCCAGCCGTGCCTTATAAAGTTATTATAATCGACCGCAGCGCCCATGCTCATATCGACCGCCTCAAAATCCGCAAATCCGAACATAATAGCGCCAATTACAATAATCGGTACCAGAAACAGAATTGGCAGGGCTTTGGGCGAGGCCAGAGCACGTCCCATGAATCTGGGGAATGAATTCTCATTGAATACATAAGACCTGACCGCCGCCAGGACATCGCCCGGACGAGCTCCGCGCGGGCAATGGGTTGTGCAGTCGTTGCATTGATGACAAAGCCAGACATCGGGATCCTTAATCAGGCGATCCTTCTGTCCCCATGCGGCCCAGATCATCTCTTTGCGGGGAAATGGCTTATGCTCGGGTGAAAGCTCGCAAACAACCGAGCAGGTCGCACATTGATAGCATTTCTTGAGATCAGCTCCGCCGGCCTTCTTGACATAGCGGATAAAATCGAGATCGGGTTCCTGTAACTTATTCACGATGAACACCTCTATGTTTCTGCCATCTCGTTAACAAGTCCAAACTTAATTGCTCAGAAGCAAACATCATAGATTTTACGATATTTATTGTCAAGGATTTTGTTAATTTTTTCACGAACTGGATTTTTATCAATAATACGAATGATAAACTTTCGTGATTGAATTTACGATGTATCCTCGGAAGATATTATTAGACCGATCTAAAAAAAGCGGAGGATTTCTCCTCCGCTTTTTTTGATGATATGTAATTATCGCTTAAAACGGACAACAGTCGCCGCCGCTGCTTCCCCATGAACCGGAGGAGCAATCGCCGGGAGCTGCGCCGCCGATAAAGACATAGTTAATCACCCAGACCGCATCGGACACATTAACCGCGCCGTCACTGTTGGCATCACCACAGGCCAGAATCGGCAAGGGCTCCGCGCCGCCGATGAAGACATAGTTAATGATCCAGACCGCATCCGAGACATTGACCGCGGCATCATAGTTGGCATCACCGCAAAGACCCTGGCAGGGTTCAAATACCATACAGATTCCATAGTTTTCTATGAAAGAGAAGCCTTTATCTATAAGGGTTTGGAGTCCAGTTTCTCCATCAAGGCTGACCGCTTTGACCTTGCAGATAGTGATCGAGTCGCCGGGGTTCATGGTTCCTTCATAGAATCTGAAGACACTGTTAAGGTCAGTATTGGAATCGGAGAAGATAAAGTAGCTGCCGTCAAGATTGGTAAGAGTATCATAGATATCTATAATGTTATAGCCGGTATCGGGATAGATCCAGGCAGGATTATCCAGAACCGCACCGCCATAACTCCCATCTTGCCCGCTATAGGGAGCCAGCCCGGCACAGATCGAGGTTTGAACACCGGCGCCATACTGGAATATCAGCCCCCGGGAGGGATCAAAACCGCCGGCATCGAAATTCGAGTCTTTTTCCACATCCCAGTCAATACCTTCACCAACCAAAAATTCGTTGAGTGTCGTACCGCTCTCATTCCAGAGTGTAACCTTTTCGATTACCACCGCAGTATCCTGATTGAACGGAATATAGTACTCGGCCCTTCCATGAACCACCGAGTCCGGGGTGCAGAAATAACCCTCGGTGTGATAATATCCGGTGCCCTGCACTGGTTCGGTATTATCTGTGACGGTTATTTCTCCTAAAGCGCGCATTCTGGCATTTAAACGCTGGTATGCCGGCAGGCCGGCCGGAAGAAGATCGCCCATGTGATCGTCAGAATTATCTGTATACACATATAAGTCGCTGCCGAGTTTCCACCCCACAATCAGAGCCTCGGAATAAAGCGGATGAAGAGTTGAGTCTGCACCGCAGGCATAGTAAGTCATATTTCCGATGCTGTTATTATCGGTTCCGCTGCCCGCCTGAGGAGTATTGTAGAGATCTATTGTCCAGCATCCGCTGGAAACGGTGGCAAATTCCGGCAGGTAGTATTCGCAGGCCACAACCAGATTTACGGTAATATCAAAATCATCAATTGAGGCATCATCGATATCGACCGTAATTGCCCCCGAGTAGTTTCCCTGCCCCAGTGTTGAGGAGTTGGCCTCCCACTCGATCGTGGCGGGGGCCGCGCATCCGGGCGCGCCGGTCCAATTGGGATCATTGGAATATCTCGGGCCGACTCCGGCCGAGATTGGTCCGGAGGCGCCGGAGTTGATTGTCAGCCAGCCGGAATTGGAGGAGGTAGAATAATTCAAGCTCGTATTTCCGCAGTTGTTGAGTTCAACCTGATCGCTATATGTAGCCGGAGTGGTGCATCCGGAGGTATTGCCGTTGGGAGCAAGCGCAATTTCCGGATAAAGCGTATTCTCTGGGGATGTGGTCAGACAAACGTTTGATCCGGCCTCAGCCATGGTAAAACAAGGCCAGGTCATGAACATAATCGGATTGTTGGTTCTTGTGGAGGAGGAGTCGTTGCTTCCAAGGGCCCCGGGGTCTTTGTCCTCAATATATTCTATCATCAAACTGTCTGTGGAATACATCGCCATAGAGGGCCAGTGCTCGCTGAAGCATTCGCCCGGAATACAGCTATCGGATTCGGTGTCGGTCAGGTTTATGCCGTCGGTCCAGGTCTTACCCATTTCCCCGGTCGCATCCGAGCCGACCACATAAATATCGGCGTTCATATAATCTCCGCTGGCGCCATAGTCAGTGGCGGTATCGCCGATGGCATGGGAGCCGAACCTTGTAAAGACGATATAGAGTTTATCATCACACCAGGAAATATTATATTTCGATACAATGATATTCCAGGCGCCGTCAATATCGGTGGCCCCGCTAAAGAAGCCCGGATGGCTGGCATCGTATGCAATGGAAATACAATTGTTACCCGAATCCCAATGCCAGAGTTTTGCCGCGAAAGTGAATCCGCCGGAGCAGACATCCTCCTCATCGGCCGTACGTGTACCCCAGACAATATGCAGGTTGCCATTGGGGTCAACCATAGCATCAATATCGTACCAGGCCGGATCGGTTTCCTCATCGAGGTATCCGCTTTCAAAATCGGTTACCTTCTGGAAAGCTCCCCATGATTGACCATTATTCGTTGACTTCTTGTAGACGACTTCGTGAGTGAATTGATAAAATCCAAGGAATTCCTCATTGTTGCTGCAGGGATGCGAGTCGCCTGTCTGATAGTATATCGGTCTCAGATAAGCGATGTATACATCGTCGCTGTTCAAGTCCGACACGACCACCCCGGTATTTATATAGACCGAGTCGATGAGGTACGGGCCGTCCCAGCTTCCCGTCCAGGGTTCATCCAGATTATCCGAAACCCTGCGCCAGTAGACCAGTGATTTGGTTTCGATTTTACTATCATCATTTCCGACCTCATCACATCCGCCGAATTTTGTCGAAACAACATGTGTCACAACCTTGCCGTCGGATAGAGTGTCGACAGAAAGGTTGGGCCAGGCGTAAGGTTCGGTAACGGGATCATCGTCACCGCAATATCCGGTATTGATACCGTCAAGGTTAGGAGGGCCGAACAACGTGTCGGTATTGCTGAGATGGTCGTAACCCAGACATGCGGTGGATGTGCCCGCATGAGAGTAAAAAGTCGAGTTAGGATCGGCAGCATGATGGTAGGCCACAACACTATAGCCGCTGCGGGGATCGGTTTCGACATTACATGTATTGGAGGCGCCGGTCGGACTCACATCGGCAATCCCGCCAACAGTAAAATCCCAAACTCCGAGTGCCCAGTCGAAAACACCGAATTTAATCGAAAAAATTTCTGTTGCTCCGACCATATCTGTCCAGGAATAATCGAAATAGACATAATCGCAGGCGGCGTTAAAATAGCCGGCATACGAAATTTGCCGGCCCATTGTGGTATAATGCTGTCTGTCCCGCTGGGTGGTTAGGTTGGTGTACAATTGGCGGGTTGGCGCAAAGGTCTGGGCGATTGACTGGCTGACATAAGGCTTGGCGAATGATCCGATTGACTCGGTCTCTCCCCCCGGGCTGAAAAGCAGGGGAGTCTTATGTGCGGCTGCAGACCGGGTATAATCGCGATCATTAGATTTATTTACGGCAAATGCCGTCGCCGACAGCAGAAAGACCGCAATCATACAAATAATTAGATATTTTTTAGTCATTGCATTCTCCTTTGAGCTGATTTTTAAAGGCAAGAAAAAAGTTGCCGCACTCCACAAGGATAAAAAGAAAGGCGGCAGACGATTACATATTCATAATCCTCCCTTCCCGAAGATTACCCGTCTTTATTTTTTGTGCTTTATTTTAGATTTATAAATACAATAAATCTATTTATAACAAGGCGACAGTTGTCGGAGCTCGGGTCTGCTAATTCCTTACCTGCTCAGCGGTGATGGGTAATATTAGAACCAGTATAATCAGTGTGCGGTCATTTGATTACCTATGAATATTTTAATTGTCTGGCTTCCATTTGTCAAGCATAAATCCAGTTCTGCTAAAAGGTTATGGATGGTTCTCTAATGGCTTCTGTCAATTGGGACTCAGATAGTTCTTGACTAAAACAAACCTAATTTCTACTTTGAAATTTCTTTTTTGCGTATTGAGATAAGGATTGATGATTATGAGAACTCATGTTGATTGTATCGCCTGCAAAGTACGGCAGGCCGCGGATGTTATCAAGGGGGCTACAGATGATGCCCTTCTGCAGGAAAAAGCGCTCAAGACCATGCTGGGTATAATCTCCGGCCTTTCGTTTGAAAGGTCTCCGGTGGCGATCCGCCGTGATGTGGAAAACGTTGTCAAGGACATACTAAAAGTCGATGATCCGTATTTGAAGCATAAGGAATTCTCCAACCGCATCGGTAAGCTTCTCTATCCGGAATTGAAAAAGATCGTCAAAGAATCGGATGATCCCCTAAAGACCGCTATTAAGCTGGCTGTAACAGGGAATATCATCGATTTCGGGATGTTCAAATACGATGAGGTCACAGAGGAGAAGGTACGGAAGACAGTGGAAAGCGCAATGGAGTTGCCCTCAAGTTTTGATGATTCGGAAAAGTTGATCGAAAGAATTGATGAGGCCGAGGATATCTGGTTTATCGCCGATAATTGCGGAGAGCTGTTCTTCGACCGGGTCCTGATCGAGGAGATGCCGATCGAGAAGATTACAGTGGTTGTGCGCGGGAATCCGATACTGAATGATGCTACATTGGCCGATGCCGAATATACGGGATTGACCGATATAGTCAAAGTTATCGGCGACGGTTTCGATGCTCCGGCCCTAATACTCGAGGACTGTTCGTCCGAGGTACGGGAGGGTTTTTTCAATGCCGATCTGGTGATTGCCAAGGGGCAGGGAAATTACGAGGCCTTGAGCCTGATCGAGCGCGAGATATTTTTCCTGCTGATGGTCAAATGCCATGTTGTGGCCGATGACATCGGCTGTGCTGAGGGCGAGATGATTATCAGGCGCGGAGGAGTTATTCGGGAGTAAACCGGGCCGATCGCTCAACAAAAAGATTGCCTGCTTTTCAAATAATTCTTATCCTCTATTACTATAACCTTTTATGGAAATCTTTGACGACAAATACTGGATGCGCATGGCGCTTCGTGAAGCCGAGAAGGCCTTTGAGCTTAAGGAAGTTCCGGTGGGATGTGTGATCGTACATGAGAACAAAATCATCGGCCGCGGTTTCAATCAGCGCGAGATGCTCAAGGATCCCACCGCACATGCTGAGATGATTGCGATCTCTGCCGCCTGTGATTATATGGTGAGCTGGCGGCTTGAACATACCGTTATGTATGTTACCATGGAGCCCTGCCCGATGTGCGCGGGAGCGATTGTGCTGGCACGAATACCGCGTCTGGTATACGCCGTTACCGATCCCAAGGCGGGAGCATGCGGCACGCTTTATGATATCACCAGTGACCAGAGGCTCAATCATACGGTTGAGGTTACCTCGGGCGTAATGGAGGATGAGTCACGGGGATTGGTGCAGGAATTTTTCAAAAAACTGCGGGAGGAAAAAAGTGAAAGCCGATAGATATGAAATTTCCAGATTCGCAATGAGGATTTTGTACACCGGGCTTTTGATCGATGTGGGCGGCGCGGTGGCGCTGTTTTTAATCGGTCTCTATCTGGAAAGCCAGGGATATATTCAGGTCGCCGAAGCGGGCAGTGTCGATATTCTCGGATATGTGCTTCTGGGAGTCTCGGCCGTTGAGCTGTTGATTATCATTGTGCTCAAGAAGAGATGGCTTAATCCCGCAAGCCTTGGGCAGACCACGGTCAGTACGTTCAAGATGCTTAAGGGACGGATCATGACATTGTACCTGATTCTTTTTTTCGTAGCGCTTTCACCCGCGATTTACGGATTCCTGTTTTATTTGTTGAGCGGTTTGCAGGATATGTTTACTCTTATGGCGTGCCTGACGCTTTTGGGGTATCTGATGGTGCGTCCCCGTCCGGAATTCATCGAGAAGCTCGTGGAACCGTTCGAGTTCCCGCGGGTATCATCAGATTCCGATTGACATTGAGAATTTGGCGTATATCAATATAGACCATATATATAATAACGGAGAGGTGCCGGAGCGGTCGAACGGGGCGGTCTCGAAAACCGTTGAACCTTCGGGTTCCCAGGGTTCGAATCCCTGCCTCTCCGCTTATTTGGTATATTCCGGGCACATCCTTTACAGTTTATTCCGGGCAGATGGTTTACACT
>CAZBZV010000074.1:0-13511 GCA_964496505.1 uncultured Ignavibacteria bacterium
AGTTCATCGGTGGTTTCCCAGATGAACGCATCGCTGCCCGCGCCGGAACCGTACGGGATTACGGTTTCAGTTGAGGGATAATTATAATTTTGATGTCAATTAAGCTCTTATTTTGCTTTTAATTAGAGGGATTTAGAGGGCGTCTATCTTACGGGTATTCTTAAAATGCAGTTTTGCAACTAATTTCAGTTTATCATGGCCGAATTTATCGACAAAACTCTTGCCGGCCTGATCAACCAGATTTGAGGCCCCTTTCGGGAATTTAATGCCGTATTGCGAGGATAGTCGATTCAGATAATTCAAAAAGGCTCCTCGCGCCAGAACCGAGGCTGCCGCCACGGCCAGAAATCTTTCTGCGCGCGGCGTCTGCTGAAGCTGTATGTTTTTCCCTTTTTTCATAAGCGAGTTTATTATCAACGATTCATCCCCAAACTGATCCGAAATCGCCGCCTGGCAGTCATGCAGCTCCAAAATATTCTCGATAACACGGGCATGCCCCCATGCCAGGAGCTTATTCAGATTTTTCATTTTGGTATGAAGCTCGTTATACTTCTCCGGGCCGATTACTACTACCGAGGTATGAGATAATTTCTTGATTTCCTCTGACAGGGATATGGCGCGGCCATCGGAAATTCGCTTGGATTCGAGGATATTGAGCTTTTCGAGATGTGCCTGATTTCCCGGACCGATATATACTCCGGCGATCACCAACGGTCCGAAATAATCTCCCTTGCCGGACTCATCGGTGCCGATATACTCGTCGGGAGCCTCGATATCAATCAATTACATCCGCTCCAGATACTTGCCGTCACGGGTATCGATCTTGATCTTGTCTCCTTCTTTGATAAAAATCGGGACCTTGACCTCCAGCCCCGTTTCGACCTTGGCGCCCTTCATAACGTTGGAGACACGGTCGCCCTTTACCGCCGGCTCGGATTCGATCACCTCAAGCACAACCGAGGTTGGCAGGTTGATATTAATGGCATTGCCGCGGTAGAAAAGTATCTCGTATTCATGATTCTCGAGCAGATACCATTTGTCATCCCCGATGGCATCAATCGGAATCGCAATCTGGTCATATGTGTCGGTATCCATAAAATAGTAGCTCTCGGGATCGGAATACATGTACTGCATGTCCCGGGTCTCGAACGGCGGCTCCTCGAATTTGGTGCCGGATGAGAATGATTTCTCGAGTACCTGTCCGGTTTGCAGATGTTTCAGCCTGGTGGTAACATTAGCGCGTCTCTGTGCGGTACGGGCGTTTTGAAAGTCCATTATTATATAGGGTTCGCCATCTATTTCTATTTTCATGCCCTTGAAAAAATCGGTTGTATCGATCATAGAAAATTCGCTCCTCTCGAAAAATTTCAGGATATATATATTATTTTCGCCCTCTTTTGGCAAGCGGGAAATCGGGATAATTTGGGCCTATAGCAACCAGTGATATGTGCGGCCGGGGTAAACATTCCCTGATGCGCAGTCAGGAATCCTTTCCTGACTGCTATTTGCGGCGGGAAAGCCCTTATGCCGCCGCAGTATGCACTATATTTATGCGGGGGGCTTCTGCAAGCATCCAAAAATTCCCGGGAATACCTCCCCCCTCCGGGTGTATAATAATAAGTCCCTTGCAGGCTATATTCCCGAAGGGAATTTTTGTTGCATTTTCATTGAGTTTGGCTATATTCGTAGGCTAACTGTAAGTGTACAAACAATAAGGAGAATATGGAAAGAAAGATACGAGTTCTGCTGGCAAAACCCGGGCTGGACGGCCATGACCGCGGAATCAAGGTTATCGCCTCGGCCCTGCGTGATGCGGGTATGGAGGTGATTTATACGGGTCTGCGCCAAACGCCTACGATGATCGTGGAAGCTGCCGTTCAGGAGGATGTCGACTGCGTGGGTATCTCGATTCTTTCCGGCGCTCACATGACTCTCTTCCCCGCTATCAAACAGAAGCTGGAAGAAAAAGGAGCCGAGGATATTATCCTCTTCGGCGGCGGAATTATCCCCGAGGACGATATCGAAGCGCTGGAGAAAAAAGGCGTCGACAAACTCTTCGGCCCGGGAACACCTACCGAGGATATCATCAATTTCATAGAAGATGCGATAGCAGGCAGGGATAAAAAAGAGGAAATCTTGTAGTCTAAAGTCGGAGGGTTCTATTATGAAACCGCTCAATTCAAAATTAATGATCTTATCAATTTTCGCATTTATAGCTTTGATGGCACTTCCGTCGCTTCTAACTGCCGAGGAATTCGGCGAACGCGAGCCGGAGGAAATCTGGCTGACCGAGGAAGATGTCGATACGGCATACGAAATCGTCAAGCTCTTAAGCGTTAAGAACACCGGTACACCCGAGGAAAACCGAGAGGAAAATCTGGAAGACATTTCCAAGATCGCCTCCAAGATGGATGCACATGCGGTGGTCTATATCACCCACAACACACCTCTGGGCGAGAAAGATGCTCTGATTACCAATGGCGTGGCGGTTAAATATCTCACACCCAAGGAAATCGAAAAGAGAAATAAGAAAGCCAAAAAACCTCCCAAGCTGGAGAAAGAAAGTCCACTTGATCCGGAACCGATTCTGATCGAATACAAGGATGTCGACTTCCCCTACAAAATCCTGGGTATTCTGGAAATCCACACCGGGCCGACCGAGAACAATTTCTCTTCGCAGGCCATGGATTTCCGCATGATCGATGATGCTTCTCGTTACGGCGCTGACGGGATTATCTGGGTTGACTATCAGCGTGCCGGTTCCGAGGTTACCGCCGGTCTTGGTATTATGATTAAGGCTTTCGATAGCTGGGAGACTGTGGAAGAGGTTAAGGCCAAGGATGTGGAGATGATGAAGGCGCGCCAGAAGGCATTGGAAGAAGCTGCCAAAGAAAAAGAGGCTAAAGAAGAGGCCAAAGAAGAGGCGGAACCTTCAGAGTCCGCAGAGTAGTTTTAAGATAAGAATTGCATTTTTGAACTTTAATAAATAGAGGTCAAGGAGGAATTGAATGACTTATAATGTCGATCCGGAACTGCAGCAGCCGATCCGGGATATGATGCGCGAGTTCTGCCCCAAGGAGATTGAACCTCTGGGACTAAAACATGACCGTGAACCCGATGCGTTTGCTCATGATATATTCAAGAAGCTGGCCGATAAGGGGCTTGTGGGGTATGTGATGCCCAAGGAACACGGCGGCCAGGGACGCAAGAAGATCGAATATGCCACGATGATCGAAGAACTCTCATATTTCGATCCGCCTTCTTCACTATTATCCGCTGTCTCGCAGCTTGCGGTTGACCCGATTATCAATTTCGGCAACGATGAACAGAAACAGAAATATATTCCCAAAGCCGCAACCGGTGAGGAGATTCCGGCTTTTGCATTGACCGAACCTAATGCCGGTTCGGATGCCGCTAACCAGAGCACAGTGTTTGAGGATGCCGGTGATCATTATATCATTAACGGTGAAAAGATTTTTATCATGCACGGCGATGTCTGTCATTATGCCGTAACATTCGGAAAACTTAAGGACGATGAAAGCAGCCGTCCCAAGGTTTCGGCCATAATCGTTCCCGCCGATGCCGAAGGCTTCGAGGGCTCGACTTTGATGCATAAGATGGGTATGAAATATGCCACTACGGGACGAATCGTTTATAAAGACGTCAAGGTCCCCAAAGAGAATTTCCTCGGCCCTCCAGGAAAGGGCTTCAAAATGGCCATGATGACTCTTGACGGCGCCCGTGTGGGAATCGCCGCTCAGTCCACCGGTATCGCCCAGCGTGCACTGGATGAGGCTATCAAATATGCCAAGGAACGTGTAGCATTTGGCGCACCGATTGCCAAGCTTCAGGCGATTCAGTGGATGATTGCTGACATGGCTACCAAGGTCGAGGCCGCGCGCCTTCTGACCTACAAGGCCGCCCAGCTTCAGGATGCCGGCGAGTCGATCAACCTGGCCGCCTCGCAGGCCAAGCTGTTTGCCTCAGAAGCCGCTAATTTCTGTGTCGACAGATGTATGCAGATTCATTCCGGCTACGGCTATATCGGCGAGTTCTCGATTGCCGAGAAACTTTATCGCGACCAGAGAGTGTGTGAGATCTACGAGGGCACCTCGGAGGTCCAGCGCCTGGTGATCGCCAACAACATGCTCAGAAAGTAATTTTCTTTTACTGCCGAAAGAAACCGCATAGAAAACGGCTCCGATTTCCGGGGCCGTTTTTTTATGCCTAACTGCTATTGCAATTATATTGAATATATATTAACTTATGATATCCATATTGAAGATGCCATTTTCGGAGGGAGAATGAAGATGAAAGCATTATTCGTTTCCGTAATACTTATAATATTTATTGCAACAGGAATTATTCTGACAACATGCGGCCCGGCATACAATCCATTTAACGAAATAGTCACCAATTACAAGCGTGACTATGATTATCTGGAACGCACTTTCTTCTGGGTTTTCCTTCCGGAGGATTCAGTTAGAAAAATTATTGATGCAAATATATATGTTTACATAAATCTTGATTATCAGCCAGACCAGGATTTTGCATGGAATTATGCCAATGTCGCTATAGATCCAGATAATTTTGGAGAGTTTCCAAAGGAGGATAGATTTACGACGGTAAGAAAGCTGGATCTCTCCGATTACAGACTCAGTAACGACAGTCTGTATATGGAAATGTTCACTTACGATCGAAATAAAGTGATTGCAGGCTGGTTTATGGTTGAAACGAACTCCGGTGATACTATCGAAGTTGGCAGCCTGGCAAATGACACATTGCTGTTGAAGCTTATTGCCTTGGAGAATAATGTCGCTGATGCCGATTGTCAGACCTGGAAAAATGAATGGCGCAATGTTTACTCATTGGGTAGGCTGCCAATAGATACCAACTACTATGAGCTACAGGTGTATTTGGGAGAGCCGGGCACTGAGACTCATGCAGACAAAAATCTTAATCATCAAAACGGCACACCCTATATTCAGATTTTAGGGCTTGATGTTTCCGGTTATTACGATTCACTTCCGGATGGGAGAATAGACTGCTCAAACAGAGCGATTTTCTGGCCCGAGAAAGCATATCTATTCCTGCCAGATCCAAACCCATTCGACCCGGATACTTCTTACGCAATCAACAATGCGCAACTACAGGTTACAGTACCTGAAATATACAATACACGCAGAAGCACGATTACGTCAAATCCTACTCAATATACTGAATATTATTTTGAATTTAAGTGGGCAGAATAATCAATGCATTTCATGGGTGCCCCAAGCTTTAGGGCATGTTGATATAATACTGTTTTTGCAGAAAAGTGCCTTTATAGTGTCATTCTGAGGGAGCGCAGCGACCAAAGAATCTCTCTCGATTCCAAAGATTCTTCGCTACGCTCAGAATGACAGAACGCTCCAAGATGTCATTCTGAGAGAGTCCCGACCTTTGGTCGAGGACGATCGAAGAATCTCGACCTTTCTTTTTAAAAATTTTTACCTGTGGGTGCCCCACTGCGTCAGCGGTGGGACAATAGAATCATGCCCAGTCTTTGATAAAAGCAAATCCCACCCCTTATAGGCCGAAAATCGGCCTAACGGGATGGGACACCCATACATTATATTATTACAAACGCGTCATTTTTTCCCATCCCCCTTGAGCGGCTTCAAGTATTTCTCCAGCATATAATCATCACCGGAGATCGGTATCTTATGCTCGACCGCCTTTTTGGTCAGGAAATAGATAATCTCCTCTCGGCCTCTGATCTCCTCGCTTATGGTTATACTGGAACTCTCGGACTTAATGAAGGCTTTGCCTTTCTTTAGTAAGAGCTCTGTGGCATCTTTGAATTTAATGCAGACTGCACGGATTCCAATTCGCGCAACATAATTATCGGTCAGACGTATTTTCATCAGGTTGCGGTCAACAACAATGTATCCCACGAGGACAATAATCACGATTCCGGCGATCAGCCTGTGATAGTTGACCACATCGCGAAAAAAGAGCGATATCGCCCACACTCCCATAGCAATCAGGATTATCCCCGCCAGATTATAGCTGATCCACCACGTTCTTTTGATTCTGTTTTCTTTCATGCCGGTATATATGGTTTAATTATTCGTTATGGGCAAGGGATATTTTTGAAGGTGAATTGAAATGTCATTCTGAGGGAGCGTAGCGACCGAAGAATCTCTCACGAATCAAAAAGATTCTTCGCTTCGCTCAGAATGACAGGATGTTCGATGCTGACTTTTGTGATGATAAAAGTCAGGGTGCCCCAAGCTTCAGCTTGGGAGAGATGTGGGTTTCAAAATCCCAATCCAAAGGGAGTGTTGAAAAAGTTGCCAATATAGAAAAAAACGAGTCACGTCATTCCGAGGAAGTCCCGCCATAGGCGCGGACTGACGTGGGAATCTCCGCGTTTCATATTAGTTCATCATAGAGTTCATGCCAATCAGGATTCATAATATTAATAAGCTCTTCTTTTCTTTTTCGATTCCAACTTTTGATTTGCTTTTCTCTATTTATGGCATCTATTATATTATCAAAAACCTCATAATAAATCAGTTTCTTCACTTTATATTTTAATGTAAATCCTTTTGCCAGTCCATTTTTATGTTCATAGATACGTTTAATTAAATTAGAGGTTACACCGGTATACATAACCTTATTATTTTTATTGGTCATTATATAAATATAAGCAGTCATCTTAAATCCTGCTATGAGATTGCCACGTCGCTAGCTTCTTGCAATGACAGGAATCGGAAACGCTTTCCAAAAACGTCATTCCGAGGAAGTCCCGCCGAAGGCGTGGACTGACGTGGGAATCTCCGCCTTCCACTTACAACATCCAAAGTATGAGATTGCCACGTCGCTTCGCTCCTCGCAATGACGCATGTCGAAAGCTCTTATCCTACAACGGAATATTTCCGTGCTTCTTGGGAGGGTTCTGGTCGCGTTTGGTGGAGAGCATATCGAAGGCGCGGATCAGACGCGGACGGGTGGCTTTGGGTTCGATCACATCATCCAGATAACCTCGCTCGGCCGCGATATACGGATTGGCGAATTTCTCTCGAAACTCCTCGACCTTCTTGTCAGTAGCGGCCTCGGGATCGTCGGCGGTGCTGATCTCCTTTTTGAAGATAATCTCGACCGCGCCCTTGGGACCCATGACCGCAATCTCGGCAGTCGGCCAGGCATAATTCATATCCCCGCGCACATGCTTGGAATTCATAACATCATAGGCCCCGCCGTAAGCCTTGCGCGTGATCACAGTAATCTTGGGCACTGTCGCTTCGCAATAAGCGTAGAGCAGCTTGGCGCCGTGACGGATGATGCCGTTGAACTCCTGGTCGGTGCCGGGCAGAAATCCGGGTACATCCTCAAAAGTCAGGATAGGAATGTTGAAGGCATCGCAGAATCGGATAAAGCGTCCTGCCTTATCCGATGAATTGATATCCAGCACACCGGCGAGATAGTTGGGCTGGTTAGCGATAATTCCAATCGAGCGTCCTCCCAGACGCGCAAAGCCGATTACTATGTTCATGGCATAGTCGGGCATGATTTCGAAGAAGTCGCCGTTGTCGACAATGCGGGTGATCACGTCTTTGATATCGTAAGGCTTGTTGGGATTGTCCGGCACTATGTAATTCAGTTCTTCATCCATACGATCCTCGGGATCGTTGGTCTCGATAATCGGCACCTCGTCCAGATTATTCTGCGGAATAAACGACATCAGCTTACGGGTCATAAGAAGCGTCTCGGCCTCGTTGTTACCGACCAGATGCGCTACGCCGGATTTTGAGGCGTGCACCATCGCTCCGCCCAGCTCATCGTGAGTGATCTCCTCATGCGTTACGGTCTTGACCACATTGGGGCCGGTCACGAACATGTACGACGTTCCCTTAACCATCAGAGTAAAATCGGTGATGGCGGGTGAATAGACCGCACCCCCTGCGCAGGGTCCCAGAACGATCGAGATTTGCGGCACCACTCCCGAGGCGAGTGTGTTGCGCAGAAATATGTCGGCGTAGCCGCCAAGGGAGATCACACCCTCCTGGATACGGGCGCCACCTGAATCGTTCAGGCCGATAACAGGTGCGCCGACTTTCATTGCCATATCCATGATCTTGCAGATTTTTTCGGCATGCGCCTTGGAAAGCGATCCGCCGAAGATGGTGAAGTCCTGCGAGAAGACAAATACTTTTTTCCCGTCAATAGTTCCGCATCCAGTAACAACGCCGTCGGTGAAATATTTCTGCTTGTCGAGACCGAAGTCAGACGATCTGTGCCTGACGAACATATCGAATTCCTCGAACGATCCTTTGTCCAGAAGAAGGTCCAGGCGTTCTCGTGCCGTCAGCTTGCCCTTCTTATGCTGGGCCTCGATTCGTTTCTCGCCTCCGCCTAATCTGGCGTCATCCTGAAGTTTTTTTAACTGCTCTAATTTTTTATCTATGGACATAGCGCACCCGTCCTGAATGTTTTAGGATTTTTTTCAGACTTCAACTTTTTCCGCCGCCAGCTTCATGCCGGTGTCGACAATTCGGCAGACCTTTATATCGATCTCATGATCGAAGCCGAGATACCATCCATGTTTGGCGATATCCGGCAGTAATTCTTTTTTGATTTTTATCGTATCCAGCGGGAATAGATCGGCCGAGGCAACATAGGCCGGACGGATATGTGCCTGAAATGGCACTATATCGGCAAACAAAAACAGCCTCTCCCCTTCCGATTCAATTATCACTCCCTGATGTCCCATCGTGTGCCCGCCGGTCAGCACCAGCTTAACTCCGGGGATCAGATCAACATTGCCCTCGATGATCTTCAAAAGCCCGGCATCATAAAGCGGCATGAATTTGGTTTTATCGTACGCGGCCACCGAACGGTCATCTGGATTATTGGCGGCCTCGAATTCCAGCTTCTGGACTATATACTGTGCCTTTGGAAAACGCGGCACCGGATTACCTCTGCCGTCATCCTTAACAGCCCCGCCGACATGATCGAGATGCAGATGTGTATGGATCACATAATCGATATCCTCAGGCGCAATTCCCAGTCCTGTAAGGCCGGACTCCAGCCTCGATTCGGGAGCGGTGCCGTACATCTTTTGCTGGCGTTCGGTAAGCATTTCCCCCAGACCGGTATCGACTATCAGGGTATGTTCGCCGGTGCGGATGACGAAAATATTCAGGTCCATCGGCACAAGATTCTGCTCGTTAACCTGAACATTCTTCGCCCATAGTTTCTTGGGCACCACCCCAAACATCATACCCCCATCAACATACGAGGTATTTTCGACTATGACATCAATTTGAAATTTTCCAAGTTTCATGGCAGGTATTACTTCGATTCAAGCATTTTCTTAATTGTCGAAATCATCTCTCCCCTCGGCACCGTAACCTGTATCCCCTCGGCTTTCAGCCATTCCTCGCGATCCTCGACATCCTCCGACATCTCACGTCCCCGGGCAAGATTCTTGATAGTGACCTCGTTGTTATCGAACTCATTGGAGCCTGCAATCACCGCCACCGGAATATCCAGACGGTCGGCGTATTGAAGCTGCTTGGGGATACGGCGGTTGTTGCCCAGAAACACCTCAACATTCCAGCCCTGACCGCGGAGCTCCGAGGCCATCTTGAAATAGTCCGGCATGCGGTCGCGGTCCATGGTGGCCACGATAATATCAGTCGGGCTCTTCTGTGTTTCGATCAGGTTGAGTTTTTTCAAGGCCGCCAGCAGGCGATCAACCCCGATAGAGGCTCCGGTGCCGGGGGCATCCTGACCGGTAAAGCGTCCCACAAGATTATCATAACGTCCACCCGAGAAAACAGAACCGTATTCGGGCAAATCATCCAATATCGTCTCGAAAATCGGCCCGGTGTAATATCCCAGGCCGCGGACAATGGTAGTGTCGAAGAGACTATTTTCTATCGAATTTCCCGAAGCCAAAATGTATTCATGTATTTCCTTTATCTCGTCCAGACCCGTTTTGGCAATCTCGTACTCGCCCAGAAGCTCTTCACATTTGGTATAGATCTCGTCAAAATCACCGCGTGGAATATCCAGAAAATTCTCTATCCGCGAGATTTGCTCCGGCTTCAGGTTTAAGCCTTTGATTTCATCCCCGGACTTATCCACCCGTCCCGGGCCAAGCTCGGCAATCACCGCTTCTCTGCCCTGCTTATCCAGCTTATCCAGAACACGAAACATTCCGGCAGCCGTATCCTCATCAAGACCGACATACTCCGCCAGACCGTTTAAAATCCTGCGGTTGGAATAGCGCACGGTGAATTTCTCGATACCAAGCGCCTTCATAGTCTCGACCATGACGATTATTATCTCCGCGTCGGTTGCAGGCAATGTTGAACCCACTATATCAAGGTCAAATTGCAGAAATTCACGGAATCGTCCCGGATCAGGTTTATCAGTCCTCCATACCGGTGCGACCTGATAACGTCTGAATGGACGCGGCAGATTCGGCTGGGAGGCGACATAACGAGCCAGAGGGGCGGTGAGGTCGAAGCGCAGTCCCATATGCGTTTCCTCCGGACCCTCGAAATTAAATATCTGCGAGGCGCCTTCCTCACCATAATCCGCCCCCAACAAAGTCTCGATATATTCCAGTGCCGGAGTCTGCAACGGCTGATAGCCGTAGCGCTCAAAAACCGCCTGGATTTTTGCGATCAATTCTCTGCGCGCAATTTCATCCTCAGCCGGATAATCCTTAAATCCCTTTAAGATTTGCGGTTTTATTTTTTTGGATTTTTTCTTTTTCTTGCTCATTGCCGAATTTTTGCGATTATTCTAAGTTGTTCTCCCGTAGATAAGATAAGCCGGTCGCAATGACCATCTAAGCCTGTATTTTGTTAGATGCCAATATAGAAATTATTGGTTTTGAGGCAAGCATTTTAGGCTCATGGCTTTAAACATCACACATTATACAATAAATCAGGCCGTTTAGCATGATTGCATCATTGCAATATTATTTTTCGTGAAGAATTGCATTTGCGCAATCACGCAGTTGCCATCCGGCACCGCCGAATATCCGCCCTTCTTATTAAGTGGCTGTTAGATAACATCTTATAATTCTGCATAGATTCAACATGATTATAGGCATGACTTATGCATATAATTACATAAGATGTGATATTAGTTCCGAAACCTGAAATGCAAACGGAGGATTTATGATTTTAGCAATTTCATCCCAGGGGCCAACTCTTGATAGCATGGTAGATCCGAGATTTGGACGTGCACAGTATTTTATAATTTACAACACCGAGACCGAAGAATTTGAGACGATTAACAATTCGGAAAATGTTAATGCTATGGGCGGTGCGGGTGTGCAGGCTTCACAGTCGGTTGTCTCGCATAAACCGGATGTTGTAATATCGGGCAATTTCGGGCCAAAGGCATTTCAGGTTCTTAACGGTTCCGGAGCCAAAACCGCGCTCTGGGCGAATGGTAAAGTTTCCGAGGTAATCGAGCTTGTAAAAACGAATCAATTGGAATATACGCAGAGCGCCAATGTCAAGGGACATTGGCAATAGAATCGATATAATCGCTAATCTCTTAAGCAAAGGAGTATAAAATGCCAGGTGGAGACAGAACTGGTCCGCTGGGTTTAGGACCAAGAACCGGACGTGCCGCGGGATATTGCAGCGGTTACCCGGTACCCGGGTATGCCAATAACCGCTTCGGACGAGGCTTTGGCGGCGGATTCGGACGCGGACGCGGCTATGGTGGAGGCCGTGGATTCGGCATGGGATATGGCCGCGGATGGCGTCACAGAAATTTTGCCTACGGCGCTTATGATGTCGATTACCCCTATGATCCCGTCTACGATGATACCCCAGTAAGACGTACAAGCAATAGAGATGTCAGAAAAGATGAGCTGGGCTATCTTAAGCGTGAAGCCAAAGATTTAACCAGGGCGCTGGATGATATCAATACGCGTATAAAAGATCTGGAAGAAAAACAGGAAGACTGATTTCGATAATAATTTTCGGCCGGCCGGAAAGGAATTGAATTGCTAAAGATATCTGTCGCCAGCGGTAAGGGCGGTACTGGAAAGACAACCATCGCCACAAACTTGGCTGCAGCGTTAAGTAAAAAGGGCAAGGATGTGGTCTATCTCGACTGCGATGTCGAGGAGCCAAATGGCCGCATCTTTCTCAAGCCGCTAATCAATAGTAAATCTAGAGTAAGCGTACTGGTGCCAAGAATAGATCTGGATAAATGCACCTTTTGCGGAGAATGCGCTGAGATATGCGAGTTTAATGCCCTGGCGGTTTTAAAAGATAATGTCATGGTCTTCGACTCCCTCTGCCACAACTGCGGGGGGTGCTATCACATCTGCCCGGAGAATGCAATCAAAGAGGTGCCACGTGATATTGGTGAAATTCAGAGCGGCTCCTCCAATGGCCTGAAGTTTGCCGAAGGCCGGCTTACTATTGGAGAAGCCCAGGCCCCTCCGGTCACAAAACAGCTTAAGAAAGATATGCCCCCCGCAGAAATTACAATTATCGATGCCCCTCCGGGGACCTCATGCCCCGTGATTGAAGCGGTAAGCGATACCGATTACCTAATCCTCGTATCTGAGCCCACGCCGTTTGGTTTAAACGATCTCAAACTGGCTGTGGGTATGGCACGCGAGTTGAGACTTCCTTTCGCAGTCGTGATTAACCGTTCCGACCTGGGGGATGATCTGACGGTTGACTATTGCCGTAAGGAGGATATTGAAATTCTTCTTCAGATACCTTTCGACCAAAAAATCGCAAAGGCATATTCGGAAGGCAGGATGGCATGTGACATCAGCCCGATTTACAGGGAAAACCTCTACAGACTTTATGAAAGCATTGCAGGCAGGATAAAACAATGAATGAGTTGGTTATCATAAGCGGAAAGGGCGGCACAGGCAAAACCAGCCTGGTGGGGTCGGTAGCAGCCCTTGCTGAAAACAAGGTTATGGTCGACTGTGATGTTGACGCTGCCGATCTCCACCTGATTATGGATAGCAAGCTTTTGGAAAGCCATGAGTTTGTCGGCGGTAAAAAGGCCGAAATCATTCAGGAACGATGCACGTCATGCGCAGTCTGCCTGGATTATTGCCGTTTTGATGCGATCTCCGAAAAAAATGAAAAATTTGAAATCGATTCACTTTCCTGTGAAGGCTGCGGCATCTGCAGGCATTTTTGCCCGGAAGATGCCATTGACTTCAAGCCGGTGGTATGCGGTCACTGGTTCATTTCTGATACAAATCATGGCCCCCTCGTGCATGCGCGCCTCGGCATAGCACAGTCAAACTCGGGACGTCTGGTATCACATCTGAGAAAAATGGCCCGAGAAATTGCAGATAAATCCGGTCATGAAATGATCATCACCGATGGTCCTCCCGGGATTGGATGCCCGGTGATCGCATCCATCACCGGTTCGGATTATGTCGTCATCGTAACCGAACCATCACTCTCGGCGTTTGGGTCAATCCTTCCGGAACCGGGTCTGTATTATGCAGG
>CAZBZV010000075.1:0-13508 GCA_964496505.1 uncultured Ignavibacteria bacterium
AAAGTGTTACCCATGTGATCGGTCTTTTCTGTTACCTATGTCTTGTTCGTACAAATGAGTGTCCCACTGCGTTAGCGGTGGGCTTTTTGGATGCAGAAAGATCCGGGCCAAACACAGTTTGACCCGGCCACCTTGATATCCTACAAATGGGTGCCCCACTGCGTTAGCGGTGGGTTTTTGCCTTAAAAGAATTCAATAACGAAATAGAAGGTCCCACCCCTTATGAGCCATTAACGGCTCAACGGGAATGGGGCACCTATGCGCCGCGAAAACCGCAAGCTAAACCTCTTCGATAAACCGATACCCCGCATTACGCCGATATTTACCCTCGTTGCGGTACATCATACGCTCATCCACAAATTCCCGCCTGATTCGGCAGTAATCGTCATGATATTTCAGGATGATATCATCCACCTCGCCTTCGTCATATACCTTACCGGGTTTGAATTGCTTCAATATATATTCCAGGATATATTTGCGCTTTTTTCGCTGGACCGGAAGCTGTTCGAAACGGCCGTTTCTCATAAAGCGCCCCACGATTTTCTCCGCCGGACTCATAACACTTTTGTTGGAATGCTTTTCCAGCCAGGCCATAAGATCGGACTCCTTCACCCGCCAGTCCTTGCCGATTTTATATCCCGGAATCTCCCCGTGCTGCAATTTCCGCGCGATGACCTGCACATTCATCTTGAGCATTTCGGCTATCTCGTTGGTGGTATAGAACTTAAGATTGGATTTTGTCTTTTTCTCAGGCATAAATCACCTCGTTATAAACACATATTAAAGATAATGAAGTATTATATAATACTATATAATATTTTCAAGGGTAGTGTCCTAATTTCAAATTCTTATAGTCGAGGGATATTATTAGTGATAATAATCAATTTGACTTTTTCGCGAGAATAAATAAAGTCGCTGAGAGAATTGTTAGGCCAATTAACTCAATAATAATCCTGCTTACATCAATACCAGCTAAGACTGCACTGTATGAAAGATATCCGGTTAATCTTTTAGGACTATCCCAAATGAATGAATAACTCCAACTGCTATTTAGGTGTGAAAGCTTTGAAAGATACTGTACCTTCCAAGGCACAAAGACACAGAGAAAGGCAGACAGTAGGCCGTAAATCAAGATGATTATTTTTTGTAGCTTATTAATCTTCATGGACAAAATATACATATTTCGATTTAGAATCGCAATAGCTTAAATAAGTTTCGCCTTTTACGCGATGTTATTATATGTATCCTATATGTCTCTTGTATGCCTATTATATACCAATCATTAATGCCTATACGTTTTTTTAATGGCACCGTTAAAAAACTATTGACAGACATTAAAAGATTCTGTTTATTGCACATGTGTCCATATTTAGAAAGGATTTGCTATGAATGATAGAGAATTTATCGAAACACTAAAACGTAAGAAAGAAGCCCATTTAAAGGAAATGCGCCGTCATCAGATACTTGCCGATAACATTGAAAATCTGATTAATGAATATTCTAATAGTAGCCAACAAGATACGGAAGAGCAATATCCCTTGCACCCCCTAAAGGAATCTGATTCAAACGGTTTGCATGATCTTAATTTGACCGAGGCTATTGCTTATATAATGAAAACTAAGCAGAGCAAGGCTTGGCGGGGGACAGAAATCAAAAAGGCCCTTGAAGCTCGAAGATATATTCTGAATAATCTCGGCCAAAAAATCTCAGCCAGACTGAAGAATAGGGCAAAGGCCAAAACAGGCAAATGGCTAAGGATTGAAGGATCAGATGGGAATCCCCGGTATCGATTAAGGGAAGAATTTGGAATTAATGAAGACAAATAAATAAAAAGACCGGTGGTGCAACACCGGTCAATAAACTTAGACATAAACCTTCAACATAAGGTCGCAGGTGAAAGTTTTAGCCTCCTTACATTGTGTAATATATACCGATAGATTATATCTGTCAAGGTTTTTCTATAAACTAATATTTTCCAATAAGTTAATAAACTTACTGGCACGTCCCCCGCCACCTATAACATAAACATATTCTATCAAGCTCAGGGTGGTTAATTCTGCCCTGAGCTGGCTTAATAAACGCCCGCCAGGTGCGCGAACACCTGGACGGGACAAAGCCCAACCATGCGAACGGGCCGCATAGCTGATCCACTGTTATTATACGAATATATCGGCCTTTCGCAAGAAAAAATTAGAGGTCGATCATGAATAGATTGAAAAAGGAAAAGCAGGCTATGATTCTCGATCTTATAGTTGAAGGCAATAGCATTAGAGGGATAGAACGAATGACAGGCGTTCACAGAGATACAATTATGAGACTGATGCGTAGTGTTGGCGAAAACTGCCGTTATTACATGGCTCAATGCTTTCAGGGCATTGAAACCAAATATATCGAAGTAGACGAAATCTTCACCTATGTAGGTAAAAGGCAAAAAATGCTCAAACCTACAGATAACCAAACTGAGCTTGGTACTAAATACGTCTTTATAGCCATAGATCGAGAGACAAAACTTATCCCTCATTTTACCATTGGCAAACGTGATTTCAAATCTGCATTTTATTTCATGCAAGGATTGAAAACTAAAATCAATGGTAGATTCCAGTTAACAACAGACAAGTTTGTAGGCTATCGTAGCGCCGTCACCTGGACTTTTGGCACAATGATAGACTATGCAATGTTAAATAAGGCCTTTCGCGCTGAGAAGGGCAATAAGCGCGAAGGCTATAGCCCACCACGTTTAAAATGGATTGATAAAAGCATTGTATGCGGAAATCCCGATATGAGGAAAATCTCAACATCATTCATTGAGAGACAAAATTTGACTGTGCGCACGCATTTGAAAAGATTCAATAGATTGACTATTGCCTTTTCAAAGAAATTGGCTAATTTAAAAGCAGCCCTCGCACTACATTTTTGGTATTACAATTTCATGCGCTTACATAGATCGCTTGGTATGACGCCTGCTATGGCAGCCGGATTATCTAAAACATTCTTAAATTGGGGGGAGGTGATAGCCTAAGAAACCATCTCGATGTTAACAGGCTATTCATATAGCTATAATCATCAATTTAATTGGACAAGGAGGGGATATGGCTTGCAATAGAGTCGATCCTTATTACTCGATAGATGAAAACATCTATCATGTATGTTCAAACTGTGCCAATGGCAATAATATCGAAAAAGACAAAAGGCGGAGTGGCAATCCCGGCTCCCGCAATCTATGTAGTCGATGCCAAGATATTATCGCTGGCAAACTATCAAGATAATTACCATCTTGAACGTACAAAACAGTCATTAGATAAAGGGCGGTTTGCGACCGCCCTTTTTAATGTATCTTCAAGAAACAATACGGAACTATTTCTAATTTCTATGGCATTTTCCAATGAGGTACAATTACTTAAATCAATCCAAACCATCCAATTATCTTCATGGACTATATCGCGGTTTGAATCCCAAACCGGAAACATACAAAACTCTATTGGAGCCGTCTCATTTCTAAAAATAGTCTTGGAAACCTCTCTAATCCAACTATGTAATAATCCACGATCTAAAGCATTGAAAATCACATTAGGCCGGACGTGCTTATATTCTCCATTATAAAAATGGCCTTCACAAGATGAAATTGTATTAAATCCGAATTGCCGCATTAGGTTTACCAAGTTGGCAATTTGCGGATCAATTTCACCGTCAAGGTCATTTATTTCTTGTTTTACAGATTTTGCTAATTTCATATTTACCTACTATTTTTGATCGGCATAATCAATATTAAACTTTGATATGTGGCAGTGGCTATATGTGCGCCGCCATGCATATACACCTTCCAATTCCTCAAATTAGGACACTACCTTTTCAAGCATTATTAAGTAATTATATGTCATTGGGGCGATTAATCAAAATACGGCTTTTCTTCTTAAATAAATTGTTAGTTATAGCGCCACAGACAAAAAAAGAGCCCTGACAAAGTCAGAGCTCCAATTTTCCGTAGCTTAATAAAGCTATGCCTTACGACTCTATTATCGACCCATTTAACCAAAAAGTCAAGAAAAAGTTTCAGATTCATAATAAAAAGCAGCGAGGTAAGATGCCTTGTCCAATACCTCGCAACTTTTAGGGTGCCGCCGCCGGGATTCGAACCCGGACCGTTATGTTCGTAAGGCATAGGCTCTATCCATTAAGCTACGGCGGCAACAAATTATGATTAACCTGAAGTTGCAACGCAATTACTTTCTAAATAAAATGATTATTTGCGGAATAAAGATATACGGCACAGACAAAAACAGCCCGGCCTTCAAAATCGGCCGGGCTTTTAAGAAGAATAACCGTTATGGGCGAGATTTATTTGACTAAGGTCATCTTTTTGGAATCGATATATTCATCGGTGGTGAGACGATACAGATACGTACCCGAGGCCACAGTAATGCCGTTGTCATCGGTCGAATCCCACTGCACAATATGTTCTCCGGCAGAGAGTTCACGGTCGATCAAAGTCCTCACCAGCCGTCCCTGAATGTTGTAAACCTCAAGCGTTACATGGCCGGATTTCGGTATAGCGAAACGAATATCAGTAGTTGGGTTGAACGGATTGGGATAATTCTGTTTCAGCTCGTATTTATCCGGCACTGCCGATCCCTGTTTCTGGCTGGGGTAGATTCCGGATTCCATGAATTCGATAACTTCCTCCGGCTCCTCGCCTTCATTATAGATCTCGATATTCAATCCAAGCTCCTTGATCTTCTGCTCGAGATTCGGATCATTCAGGTCGAGCTCATGAACCGCGCCGTTTTCATCATGGAAGATCATCATTCTCTCTCCACCGGGGTCATCCGAAGCTGTTACCTCGAAATACTTTATCCCGCTGTCATTACCGCTCTTTTCCAGGATTACCTGATGCGCGGTCTGATTGGAATCGAGGAATATGATCTCATGACCTGAGATATCCATGGCACCTGAATCTTTGGCGATCCAGATATTAAATGTCGCGCTGTCTCCATCTGTCTCACCCATTGCGGTTAAGACAATCTTATCGGCTTTGATTTCATGTTTCGTGCCATCCGGGTCATCGTTTATCCAGATAACATTTTTGAAATGCTTCGCCAATGTTATATTCTCTTCCCCTTTTATTTTCTGCACTGTCTCCAGTTTGGAATTGCCCATTTCATCGAAAGCAGTAATAACCAGCTCCACTTCATCCTCGGATTTCAGGTTATATACCTGCACTTTGCATGTTTGGTCGCAGTCGGAGACCTCCAGTTCGGCAGAATCAAGCCCCAGCTGAGTCAGAAACATCTGGGCTTTTTGCTGGTCCACCACCATGTTTTCATCTACTCCGGCAAATGCCACCTCATAACCGATTGTCTGTTGAAGTTTTAGAGGTACGAGAGTGATAAAGGTCAGTACTATAATTCCCAATGCTATGGTTATGCCCAGACGGGGGCGTTTTAAAAACGGATATGACAGGATCTTCATTATATTCATCTCCTTCAGACGATTTCCATCATCTGCTGCTCTTCTGTTAACCGTTGCTTTCAATTCAGGGAAGGAAATGCTGTCTTTTAGATCGTCGGCCCCGAGAGTTTCCAGATCCCGCTGAACCAGAAGCCGCGTCTGCAAAAACGACTTGCATTCCGTGCAGTGATCCAGATGCTCTTTGAGGTCATGATCTTGAAGACATTTTTCGATATTTCTGCCCGCTTCTGTTAATCTTTGGCGGACTTTACGGCAACGCATATTTTTTCCTCACTCTGAATGGTTTTTTTTAGTTCGGACGTCTCTGATTTATCGAAGAATCTTGTCAAAGCCTTTTGCATTTGTTTGCGAGAGCGTGACAGACGAGTCCTGATATTACCCTGTGACTTGCCGAACATTCGGGAGAGTTCATCGATTCCCCAGTCCTCCACATCATGCAGAACGATAAGGGCATGATTTTCGGGCGAGAGAGCATTGAGAGCGACCGAAAGCCTTCTTTTAACAGCCTGGGATGCCGCCAGATCGGAATTATCGGGAATTTTCAGGGCTTTATCATCCAGGGACGAGTACCGTTTCCAGAATGATTTGTGCGCACGGCTCCTGAAGGTATTGACAATTATCCGATAGAGCCAGGGACGGAAGGCGTTATGATCCCGAAGCTTCGCAAGTCCCGTCAGCGCTTTAACAAGACTGTCCTGGTAGAGATCATCACCCTCATCCCGATTTCCCGCAAGCTTGCGGCAGAAGGCTCGGGCTTTTAAATGCTCCGGCTCGACAAGTTTCCAGAATAAATCATTTCTGTTGTCCATCTACTCTTAAGACTGGTTTTGGATGGTAATTGTTACGCCCAATTTAATCCGGGAACGAAAAAGTTCAAAGCCGGTTTTTAATAAATACTGAAACCCAAGGAGGCTACTATGACTGAAAAAGCAACTTTTGCGGCCGGATGCTTCTGGGGCATCGAAGCGGCCTTCAGAAAGATAAACGGCGTTATAAATACTCAGGTCGGTTATACCGGCGGCGATTACGAGAACCCGTCATACGAGGATGTCTGCTCGGGACGAACCGGGCATGCCGAGTCGGTTGAAGTCGAGTTCGATCCCAATCTCGTGTCATACGAGGATTTGCTTAACGCTTTCTGGAATATGCATGATCCGACCTCAAAAAATCGTCAGGGCCTGGATATCGGAAGCCAGTACAGATCGGCCATATTTTATCATACGGATGAGCAGCGCGAGAAAGCCATAAGATCGAAAAATGAGATGAACTCAAGCGATAAATTCGGACGCGAAATAGTGACCGAAATAGAGCCTGCCGGCAATTTTTACCGCGCCGAGGAATATCACCAATGCTATTATGATAAAAAAGGTATTTTACATTAACTTGACAAATATTCTGCGGTTCGATAAAATAATGTCATGGCCGAGACAATAGTCAAAACCGAAGAAAAAAGGGAGAAGGGCGATTCACATTTCCGGCGTTTGCTAATCACCGGGCTTCTGACCGCTATCCCCATCCTGATTACATGGCTGGTTGTCCGGTTTATACTCAATATTCTAACCGGCGCTGGCGAACCGGTGATCAATGCCCTGGCCAGGGTCATAGCTCCTTATTCTCAAACTGCTGCAGATATTCTAATCAATCCTGTAATTGAAGCTATCCTGGCCATTATATTGATTGTGCTGGTCTTCTATTTTCTGGGTCTTCTGGCAACTCGGGTGGTCGGCAGGAAAATACTGGAGATTTTCGACTCTCTGATGGATAGGATTCCCTTAATCAAGACTATCTACGGGGGTGTGAAAACCTTAATTCAGTCCTTTCAGGCCCGGCCCGACGGCGCCCAGACTGTGGTGCTGATCGATTTTCCATCGCCGGAGATGAAAACGCTTGGTTTTCTAACTCGCACTCTCGAGGATTCAGACACCGGCGAGCAGCTGGCGGCGGTCTATGTCCCTACAACTCCCAACCCCACCTCCGGCTATCTGGAAATCGTACCCCGGGATAAATTAACTTATACCAACTGGACTGTGGACGAGGCAATGAGCTTTATCGTTTCCGGCGGAGCTGTGGCGCCTATGAAGATGAATTATTCCAAAAGCGCAAAGCCAAAAAAGATGCCCGAATCCGAATAAGCCCTGAGTTGCAATATTATGGGGGTGATTCTTATAGCCTCTTTTTATCGCGATGATGGTTCGGTCGTGCTTGCTGTTCCGGAGCGGGATGTACCCAATGGTACCCAATTGGCGTAATTTTTGCGCCTCAAAAATCACAAAACTTATGTTGAATATATCCACTTTTTTATGTTGAAATGGAACTACTTACATAACTAAATTGTTTGGTGGATAAGGCGTTGGGGCATTGGCATTATTACAAGATCAAAGTTTTTTCATTGCCTTACAACGATTTGAGAACTTAAACGTATTATAATTCAAGGATGAATTGATACACTCCGGCTGAATATTTCGGGTTGGGCCGGAACAAAATCACGGAATGATTGTGAAATAGTTGGAATCAACACCGATCAGACATCTTTTTGCATAACATTTTTGGGGCAAGGCAACTCAGACATCCTTGATAATTTATAAGATTGAGTGCAGGGACGCAGTTAGAAAGAATTAGCGGTCAGAATTGCGATTTTTAACGCATTTCGGAGCGCTTTGTATACATGGAAAGTTTTACTGCGCAACACAGCTAGTTTGGCGCTGTTTTGCTGAATGATCCGCGCCGGGGGAATCTGAAGGCCGGGTCGCTTCATAGCGGCTCTCAGATTCCCTGCGGATCAAAAATTTGCCTGAAGGAAAAGACATCTTTGTTTAAGCACCAATGAAGGGTAAAACGAACCCATCTCTGATTTCCGAGATGGGTTTAGTTTTTGTATAACATTATATGAAAAAATGGGACTGCAATTTTCATCGCAGTCCCGTGCAGTTATGATTATCGAAAAAGAGGCTCTTAAAAATCTATCTCGAGACCGGAATAGATAATTCTACCGTAGACAGGAGCATACATGAATGCGGCATCATCAACATGCTTCTCCTCCTGAACATAATCGGTCAAATTCTTCACTCCCACATACAGCTTGTATCTTCCAAAAAGTGATTTGGCTACTTTGGCATTTAGAACGATAAATGATTCAGTCTCCTTGATATTAATATCATCCTCATTTGCCGGTTCTAATAGGTCGATATACATCTTGCCTTTGTAAGATGCATCGAGAACAAAGTCCCAGGTATCGGGAGTGTACTGAATTTCCATCGAACCGGAAGTTTCCGGGTAGCGCGAGAACTTCCTGCTATCCTCCTCCCATTCGGTGCCGATCCAGTCCTCACGCGAGTTGTCATACTCGCTGCGGTTGAACTCCACATTGGCCGCCAGCGCCAAATCCGAGGCAAGGGCAAGATTTGCTCCAAGCTCTATTCCCATAGAGTAGCCATCATCGATATTGCGCCATTGATAGGTATAACCCTTGGCCCTTACTTCCTCCGAGGCCTCGGAAAAATCGATGCGGTCAAAAAGATCGGTGCGGTACAAATTTAGATTCAGTTCAACCATGCCTCCGTCATAATCGATCGAAAGTCCGAAACTGCGGGAACGTTCCGGTTCCAAAGATAGATCCTTGTATACTCTCGGCGAGCCGCTGCAAAGATGAAGGTCTTCAGAGAAACCATAGGGTACACGAAATCCGGTACCGAAGCTTCCCCTTACTGTCAGTTCCGGTGAGAACGAGTATTTGACCGCAAAGCGCGGATTGAAACTGGTCTCCTCATATTCGATCGGCTCAAAATTGGCATTCGAAATGTCTCCCGAGCCGCGGAAGTTATCCTCGGAATTGTGATAATCGAAACGCAGTCCGCCCACAATCTCAAGCTTCGAACTGATCGCGTATTCATCCTGTACAAATAAGCCGATCTCATCGGCTTTCTTATTGCTTTCAGATGTATAGGCCGTACCGAAATCGGGATCGCTCTCATCAACGACTATATACTTTCCGGTTTCATCGAGGTTGTTATGCGAGTACTGCGATCCGAACATCAGGCGATGGCCGCCGCCCAGCGGCAGCAGATAATTTAAGGTTGCCGTGAAAAGCTTCTCGTTCGCGATGTATGGGCGCAGTTCCTCTACCGGCGGAAGTTCTCCGTAAATAGATTCATAGTCGCCCAGAAAAGTATCATTGGTCGCATTGCGGTCGTGTTTGGTATAACTGGCGGTAACTCCAAGCTCGGAACCGTCGGAAAAGCTTTTTTCATAACCCATTTCAATATTGTAGCGGTCTGTTATAATCCGCTCGGTACCGGGTGCAAATATATTTTCGAATAAATCGTCCGCGACCTCACCGCCCTGCCTGTTTTCATTAAGTATTCTGCCCTTAAGGCTAAGTCTATCCCATCCTGAGAGATCTTCGAGAACAAGATTAAAGCCGGCAGTCTTCATATTCGAGCGGACCCTATCGGTTATACCGTCGGGCTCATAAACCTCATCTCTGGAATACCCATCCCCGGTCTCATCGATTTCATCGGCGCGGTTCTGCTGGGCAAAAAGAAAAACCGCCAGATCATCGATTCTGGTACCGGCCGACAGCTCGTATTTATTGGTGCCGTATTGACCGACTTCCACCCCTACATGGCCCTCACTTGAGCTGGGCACATGCGAGATTATATTTACCGCCCCGGCGATAGCATTACTGCCGTATAAGGCCGAACCGGCGCCCTTGACCACCTCGATCTGATCGACCTCGACCACGCTCAACTGCTGGAGACCGTAGACAGATGCCAGCCCGGAATACACAGGCTGTCCGTCGATTAAGACCTGGGTATGATCGGCGCCCAGGCCCTGCATACGAAGTACCGAGAAATTGCAGGCCTGGCACTGCTGTTCCACCCGTATACCAGACATCCCATCCAGCGCCTCATAGATATTATGCGCGGCCTTGGTCTCTATCTCACGATGCGTCAGGACCTCGGTGTGCACCGGAACATCCTTGATATATCGAGGAGTCCGGGTGCCGGTAACAACCACGTCCTTATCCTGAATAGGCGTTTCGCTTAAAGCGAATCCTAATTCAGGATTCTGGCCGGGCGAAATTTCAATTGTTTTTGTGACTGTCTTATATCCTATCAGAGAGACAATCAGCTTGTGTGTGGCGGGGGTTACCCCCTCAATTCTGAAACTGCCGTCTTCTTCACTGATATCTCCCAGCTTGCTGCCCTCGATTTGAATTGTGGCATGGGGTATCGGTCTTTCACTCTGCGCATCGGTTATAATCCCCGTTACTGTTCCCGTTGACGCCAGAGCATATACGGGATATGATATTACCAGCAGGAGACATAGTAGTATAGATATTGTCATGATATCAACTCCTCAAATAAAATATGATTCTATCGTGCCAACAAAACTTAGCTGACGGATAAAATCGGAGGAGCGCGGTTGGAATACGAGAAGCTGAAATCGGAAGAGCCGTCAAATTCCGGCTCACGGCTAACTGACCGTCTGTGGATTTGAAGGATCGCGGCCAGTACAAGTATTATTACTAATAATTTTAATCCAATATTCTTTAGAATATTTAGAAAGGTATAGTCGCTCTGGGAATGGCTGTGCTTGCCCGACTGCGTGCCCTGCTCGACTGGATGGCTGTGGATGTAGATCTGCCCGCCAGGGGCGATATGCAAATGCAGGTTTATCAACATGGCAGAGATAAAGGTTGTCAGAAAGATAATGGCAATAATGGAAACCAGCTTCAGGGGCAAATTGTAATTCCGATGGAAAAACACCATAATTCCGGGTACTTTGTGTCTTATATTTTCCCTAAAATTGAACCGCTTTGTGTATAATCGTTTGCGTGGACAACGAAGCATCATGTCTGTTAACGAATTATACGGCATGAATTTACCCAATTATTATCCCATTTTTCTCGCATCAATGTAAGAACAATCTTACAATGTTATTAAGCTCTAAAAAGAGATACGAATATGTGAAAAAAATCGCAAGCTTTTTTTGCATATTTTCTGATTATTTTTGTAATAATTCCGGTCATGCACTCTTTCAGGCTGTTTTGCAGAATAAAAAATCTTTAAAAGTTGGAATTTATGAATTCCAGGCACTTGTACTTTATCATTTACCAAATCAGTCCAATTTATTATCTTGCCTTCCGCTTATGGCCGATAAAACCGCAAATCAAAAACAGATCTCCGATCCCGAGAAATGGGTGGAACTGCACGGCGATTATCTCTTCCGTTACGCTATGATGCGCCTGAATAATCAGTCGCTGGCCGAGGATGTTGTGCAGGAGACATTTCTGGCGGCGCTAAAGGCACGCAAGAATTTCGCCGGGCAATCCTCGGAACGGACCTGGTTCGTGGGTATTCTCAAACGCAAAATCATCGACCATTTCCGCAAATCCTCACGCGAGGACAGCCATGACGATATCCAGAAAATTATCGATATGCAGGATGACGATTTTCTTCTATCCGGTTCGCGCCGGGGACAATGGAAAACCGGGCGCCGTCCCAGGGACTGGATGATCGATGAAAATGATCAGACCGAAAAAAACGAGTTCTGGGAATTTCTGAAGCGCTGTATTGCTGAACTCCCCAGAAGACTGGCCGAGGTATTTATCCTGCGTGAGATGGAGGAAATCGAAACGGATGAATTGAGTAACGTTTTGGAGCTTAAGCCGACTAATCTCAGAGTAATTTTGTACAGGGCACGTAAGCAGTTGCGCTCATGCTTGGAAGACAACTGGATAAGGTCACATAAGGATAGAAAATGAATAAAAAGCTGCCGTTTGTAAAAAGAATAATGCTGAAAATGCAGGGCGTCATGATGAAGGCCATGATTACCTGCGATGAGGCCAGTAGCCTGGCCTCCAAATCACTTGATACCAATCTGACTCTGGGCGAGAAGATGCGCCTGAAAATGCATCTGATGGCCTGCCGTTTCTGTCGTAGCTTCGAAAAGCAGATTCATGCAATTCGTTCCATCCTTAGAAGCAAAGGCAAAGAGATGCCTGAAGATACCGAAGAGAACACACTTTCAAAAGAAGCCCGCAAGCGGCTCGAGAACAGCATCAAGGAAAACAAATAAAGCCTTGCCCATTAAATCGTCCCGCCCCTGTAACATATTTTATATCATTGCGACAAATTACTGAGAGAACAAATAGAAGCTTTCTAATTGGCAAAAGTCGAACCAAGCCCCTTAACAGTTAACGTCATCGCGGTACAGGCCACCAGGAAGCCATGACGATTGCATCCCGCAATCCTCATGATGCTCCTCCCAACGCGGTGACGTTTTTTGTTTCGGCAATTAGATCAAATGCAATAATTTACGGGAGAAGGCTCTTTGTTCTCCGTCTGCTCTTTTTCCGGTCGGGGTACTATCAGGATGAATGCCAGTGGGAAGATAACCAGAGAGTACAACCATTTAAAAACGATAATCTTCCACGGAGCCGAGATGAAGGATTTATAATAGCCGATCCAGTACTGGCCGGCCAGATCGAAATTCTCAAGCTTAAACAGCGCGAATATCGTAAACATCTCAACCAGGGGCAGTATCACAATTCCCAGAATCAGGCCAACCAGCCAGCCATTCAGCCATCTATTGCGGTTGAAAATGCGGATATAAACCTTGCTTCGGTAAGACCTTATAAAGCGGAAGGAGAGATACGCTGCCAGGGGAAACGATATCGGACTAAGATTCAAGATTGGACAATGACAGAAGTTCGCTACCGACTCACCCGGCGAAAGCAGCATCAAACCGCCCTGATACGCAGACCATTCCATAGCGGTATACAAGTGTCCTCCCAATCCTATAAGCCTGCTTAAAAATGCATATACAACGATTACCGCCGCCAGGAAAAATGTGGTGTGCCAGGCCAGGCCGCGTCTGAGCTTATGATCCGGTTCCTCCTTCTCCCGCTTCTCGGGAATGATTTTCTGCATATATATCGAAAAAAGGATAACCATACCCAAAACCACTATACTGGGCCAGATAAGATCGGCATAATAGCCTCCGAAGCGTTCGACAGTTTGTATCATGCCCTCACTGCC
>CAZBZV010000076.1:0-13137 GCA_964496505.1 uncultured Ignavibacteria bacterium
AAGAATCTCTCACGAATCAAACAGATTCTTCGCTACGCTCAGAATGACATTTTGTTGCCACTGACTTTTTCAACACTGCCTGAAACTTGGGGCAGCCTGAGCTATTTTTCGTCGTGCACGGGGACGTACACGACGCACGAAAATAGGCAAAACCGCTAAAGGGTTTTGCCCTACTCTTGTTTCGGTAAGCATCCTATGCGTGTTTTGTGCGGTATCTGATTTTTTGATTTAATAATTCCACGAAGGTGGAGAAGGCGATGGCAAAATAAATATAGCCGCGGGGAATGTGCATATGCAGGCCATCCCCGATCAAGGCCACACCGATTAAAAGCAGGAACGACAGCGCCAGCATCTTGACCGTAGGACGTTTCTGCACAAAACGATGCACTGCTCCGATAAAGACCATCATGACGATTATTGCGATCACGATAGCCGCTATCATCACGCCCAGCTGCTTGACCATGCCGATGGCGGTGATGACCGAGTCAATCGAAAAGATAGCATCCATTATCATAATCTGAACGATCACCATCATAAAAGAGGCCGCGACTTTCTTTTCGATTTTCTCTTTTCGGTGGCCCTCGAAATTCTCATGGATTTCCATGGTGCTCTTGGCCAGGAGGAACAACCCTCCGGCAATTAGAATAATGTCCCGTCCGGAAATCTCGTGCGATAATATCACAAACAAAGGAGAGGTCAACTTCATCATCCATTTCAGTGACAGGAGTAACAGGATACGCATAAGCATAGCTAGCGCCAGACCAACACGTCTTGCCAGGGCCTGCTTGCTTTTGGGTAGCTTGTCGGCCAGGATAGAGATGAAGATAATATTGTCGATACCGAGGATTACCTCGAGCGCAGTCAGTGTTACAAGCGCAATCCATATTTCCGGATTAGTGATCCACTCCATAGGTATATATTTTATTTATTTTTGACGATTGGGCAATAGATAATTGAGTGGAATGGGCTTGTTGATAAACAAATAATGTATTGATATTCGTCATCGCGAGGAGTCCCGACTTTGTCGAGGACGACGTGGCGATCTCCGCGTTTCTTCTTGAGGCAATCGCAGAGATTCCCACGTCAGTCCACCCCTTCGGCGGGACTTCCTCGGAATGACGTGACTCGTTTTTTTCTATATTGGCAACTTTTTCAACACTCCCTAAAGCTTGGGGCACCCCGAGCACTTATGCTGATTTGGAACATGGACTGTTACCCATGTTGTGAGTCTTCCTTTTGATATCATCATAGCAGGATGACCGATTAAACCCACATTTCATTGTGGGGTACCGCTCCCGTAGCGCACGAATGTTCATTATTTTAAATCGATTAAATAGTCAAACAGGGTGACAGCGAGGTTTTTGCGGATGGGATTGTTGTCGGGGGGCGGGCCGATACATGAGGGGCATCCGGCTTCGCAGGGACAGCTTTTTATTAAATAGCGCGCCGCCTTGTAAATCTCTTTTTTCATCGTGAAAATCTTTTCTGAAAATCCTACTCCACCGGGAACACGGTCATAAAGATACAAGGTTGGCTTTTCGGAGAATTTGGCTTTGACATTGGAAATCGAGCCGATGTCCTTTCTGTCGCAGAGGATGTACAAGGGTGCAATATCGCCCAGGCAGTTGGCCATGCCTCGCAGCACCTCGCCCATCTTCTCGCGATCGATTTTGACTTTATCATATATTTCCAGCGGAAATTCCTGCCAGAACGAGGTGGTAGACATCTCGATCTCAGGAAGGCTGACCTTACCCGAGCCGACATTTTCATGCGTGAAGAATTTGACCTTTTTGAAAAGCACCGTCACAGTTGTAAGCGAAATCTCGCCCCATCCGGACATTGTAGGCTCATCCTTTTTTTCTTCCGTCAAGATTTTGAGATCGGTCTTGGACTCGGCATCGGTAAAGTAATCGACATCGACCTCTTTCACAATCGCCTTGCGTCCCTCCCAGTCGAGCTCCTCCACCTGATACTGCGCCGCGCCGTGAAGGTAGATCGCCTGCGGATGAAGCATCTCCGGCGTGGAGAAGAGATCCATCTCCCCGATGACCTTATAATTATTCGAGCTGTTCAGGATCACGAAATTGTCGTTGATAGCCGAACGCAGTGAAAGTTCGTTCGCTGGGTAAACATCGGAGGTCCAGTGGAACTTGCCTCCGGTTTCACGCAGGATGCCCTTCTGCGCGAGGTAGCGCAGAATCTCGGTCGTGGTTTCGACTCCGAACTTCTCATCCTCTTCGAACGGAAGTTCGAAGGCGGCGCATTTCATGTGTGAGGTTAAGATCACGAAATTATTAGGATCGACCACACCGGATTCAAAGGGCTGTTTGAATATGTATTCAGCATGATTGACAATAAACTGATTTAAGGCCGAACTGTTGGCCACCAGCACCACCAGTGACAGGCCGCGCTTACGTCCCGCGCGTCCGGCCTGCTGAAGTGTAGAGGCAATCGAGCCGGGATAGCCGGTCAGGATTGCTGCCTCGAGCTGACCGATATCGATTCCAAGCTCAAGAGCATTGGTGGATACTACAGCGCGTATCCGACCGGACTTCAGGCCCTTCTCGATTCGACGCCTCTCATTGGGAAGATACCCTCCGCGATAGCCGAAGACCGCCTGTTTGGGATTGATATGCCCGCCCAGGCTGTTTCTGAGATAGGTCAGAAGAATTTCGGTTGTGGTGCGATAGGGCACGAAGACTATGGTCTGGATGTTGTTTGCTATGATTTTGCAGGCGATATTTTTAGATGATAGAACCGCCGATCTCCTTATGCCAAGCTGTTGATTTACTACTGGCGGATTGTAGAAGATAAAATGTTTCTGGGCGCGGGGCGCGCCGTTTTTGTCGATCAGTTCAACCTTTTCCTCCAGAATCCGCTCGGCCAGTTCAATCGGATTTGCTATGGTTGCCGAGGAGCAGATAAACTGCACCTCGGTGTTATAGAATTTTAGAAGCCGCTTTAATCTGCGGATGACATTGGCCAGATGTGATCCGAAAACTCCGCGGTAGTGGTGAAGCTCGTCTATGACCACATATTTTAAATTCTCGAAGAGCTTGATCCAGCGCGTATGATGCGGCAGAATCCCGGAATGGAGCATATCAGGATTTGTAACAACAATATGTCCGGCCTCGCGGATTTTCTTGCGGGCATTCTGGGGAGTGTCGCCGTCGAATGTAAATGTTTTGATATCGGCTTCGAGAGCGGTAATAGTCTCATACAGTTCGCTGACCTGATCCTGCGAGAGCGCTTTGGTTGGGAAGAGATACAGCGCGCGTGAATCCGGTTTTGATAAAATCGTATTCAGTACCGGCAGATTGTAGCAGAGTGTCTTGCCTGAGGCAGTGGGGGTTACCACTACAAAATTTTTGCCTGCCGAGGCGAGATCATAAGCCTCTCGCTGATGAGTGTAAAGCTGTCGGATGCCCTTTTGGGTCAGCACCTCTTTCAGCCGCGGATCGAGATGCTCGGGAAAATCGGCATACTTCGGTTCCATGGCAGGCAGCGTCTCCCAATGGGTGACGCAGTCCATGAACTCGTTGTCGTTTCTGAGCGCCTGTGCAAGCTGTTCGATATTCATGAGATTTATATTAACTGATGCTTTCGGAATTTCAATAAAAACATCAAAGAACCGGCAAGAAAATGATTTTAGACCAGTTTAAAGAATTCCCTCTGACAGATATCACAAAGTTTGAGTTTTTTGTCGTCTATGTCGCGCATATCTTCGGAATAGTACAGCACACAATGCGGGTTACGGCAGGCACGCATGCCCATCAGGCGCGCCACGATTTTGAAGGTCTCTTTAAACAGACGGGGATAGACCCATTTTTCGTTTTCAGGCAGGCCGTAGAAATCGGAACGCAGATGCATGAGCGAGATCACACCGCAGCCGGTCAGCCGGTCGATTTCCGAGGTAACCGAATGTTCCTCGCCGGAGTAAATATCTTCCTCCATAATGCCCAGCATAAGCTCTTTCTGGCTGGATTTCATGATCTCCATCTTCTGCAGAATCACCGTGGCATAATACTGGGAGCGCATGATATTATAAGACTCGGGAGGGATTTTTACACCCTGCATGATGTTGGCTGAGATTGAAAGTGTTGATGAAAGGTTGGTCGCCAGTTTATTAATCAGGAAATAATCAACCTCGCCCAGTGGAACTATAACAAGCCGTGATTTCCGTATTCTCATTGCGCTATAAAAAACCTCTCGCTTGTGCCGCCTTCGCCGATTTTAACCCTTACTCTGCGCATACATTTGGGGCAATAACCCACATAGGCACTGCCCTCTCTGTTTTTATAAATTCTGCTGTATATATGACAACATCGAAAGTAAATTCCGAGATAAGGCCTCTTTTCCGTCGCTTTTTTTTTATCCTTACCGTTCATTTTTCTACCAAGGTAATGATTTTTCGAGGCGATGCAAATCTTTCCTTTGTGATTTTATACGATCTGTAAAGCATCGTCTTTGCCCCGGCCATCATCTTTCTGTTTGAACCGAACAGCTTAAACAGAGTTTCGCCTTTTTTGATCTTCTGCCCCAGCTTTTTGCAGACATAAATACCTGCCATTGGATCGATTTTATCCTCGATCTTAAGACGTCCCGCGCCCAATACAAGCGAGGCCTTGCCAATCAGTTCCGTATTGTAAAAGGCGATATATCCGGTTTTATCGGCGGTGAGCTTTCCGGCTGCTTTGGGCTTATGATAGCTTTTCGGATCGGAGAGCAGTTTTATATCGCCGCCGGATATTTTTACGAAATCAAGGAATTTTCTTAAGGCTTCTCTGGAATCTATGGCCTCGGAGAGCCTATCGTAGAATCTCTTTATTCCGCCTGTGTATCCGTTAAGACGGGCGATTTCGTAGCCAAGACGGAATGTTACCGCTTTGATATCCTCCGGCTCTCCTGTTTTCAGAAACTCTACCGTTTCGATTATCTCGGCAAAGTTGCCGATATAATGTCCCAACGGCTCGGACATATCGGTTAAAAGGCAGACAGCCTTGCGTTTGAATTTGCGGCAGACTCCCAATAGCGATAGGGCAAGCCGTCTGGCGTTATTTTTGGTCTTCATAAATGCGCCGGAGCCGACCTTGATGTCGAAGACTATGCCGTCGGTTTCGAGCGCCAGCTTTTTGGAGAGAATGCTGGCTGTTATAAGCGGGATCGATTCCACTGTGCCGGTCAGATCGCGGAGAGCGTAAATTTTTTTGTCGGCGGGAGCGATATCCTTCGTCTGGCCGGAAATTGCGATACTGCATTTTTCGAGACGCTTTTTTATCTGAGCCTCGCTCCAGAATGGATTTAGGCCGGGGATAGATTCCAGCTTATCGAGCGTCCCCCCTGTATGTCCCAGGCCGCGTCCGGAGAGCATGGCGATATTATATCCGACAGAGGCCATAAGAGGGGAGAGGGTTAAGCTGATTTTATCGCCCACCCCCCCGGTGGAATGTTTGTCATAGACCGGATGCGTCTTTTTAGAGAATTTTATGCTCTTACCGGAATGAAGCATAGTCTCGGTCAGCCAGAAAGTCTCATCGGTATCTAGACCGTTTAAAAATGCTGCCATCAGGAAGGCCGAAATCTGGTAGTTCGGAATCTTATTTGCGGTGTAGCTCTCGACAAGGAATTTTATCTCATTTCGAGAGAGCTTTTCCCCGTCTCGCTTTTTTGCAATTAAATCAGGCGCCAGCATTGTTATTTCTGTTTCGGTACTCTTCCATGATCTTTACCGCCGAGGAGGTTCCGATACGAGATGCTCCGGCCTCGATCATGGCCAGAACGGTTTTGACGTCACGGATGCCTCCGGCAGCTTTTATATCGGTTTTTTTGCCGACTGTATTAAACAGAAGGGTGACATGGTGAAGCGTAGCCCCGCCGAAAAATCCGGTGGAGGTTTTGACGAAGTCCACGCCACATTCGGCCGCGATTTTGGCGGCGGTTTCGATTTTCTCATCCTCCAATAACGTGCATTCGAGTATGACCTTAAGAATCGTACTGCCGACCAGGGCCTTACGCACTCGGGCGATATCCTTTTTCACCAGCTCGAAATCACCCTCTTTTATAGCGCCTATATTGGCGACCATATCAATTTCCGAGGCCCCGGCGTTTTCAGCAGTTTCGGCCTCGTAGACTTTTATTTCGGTCCGGGTGGCGCCCAACGGAAATCCGCATACAGTACCCACAGCGACATCAGTGTTCTTAAGCTCGCTGGCAGCGAGTTCTATAAAAGCCGGATTAATACAGACTGTTTTGAAATTGTATTCGCGGGCTTCTTTGCAAAGCTGTTTTACATCCTGTGAGGTGGATTCCGATTTCAAGAGGGTGTGGTCTATGAATGATTCGAGTTTCAGCATAAAATCTCTATTCTAATCTGAAGGATTTGGGAAGGAGCTTTTTTAATGAAAAAGTCTCCTTCTTGCCGTTTTTGTTAACGGATTCAATTTTAATATCATTGGCAAACTCGGAGATCACCTGAAGACAGGCCCCGCAGGGGATGATACATTTCTCGGAGTTCGATACCAGCACCAGGTATTTGATTTTTCTAACGCCTTTTGAAACCGCGCTGAAAATAGCCGCACGTTCCGCGCAAACAGTCAGGCCGTAGGAGCGGTTCTCGATATTGGTGCCTGCGAAGATCCGATCGTCGGTGGAAATAATTGCCGCTCCCACACGAAATTCCGAGTAGGGCGAATATGAATTTTCCATCGCAGCCTTTGCCTTTTCCAGCGCCTTTTCCTCAAGCGAGCTCATCAAGAAATCCTTTCCCGTATTTCATAGGTTCGAGTTTGAAGTTCTGGCATACAGTTTGAGCAACATCGGCAAAGGTCTCTCTTGTTCCCAGCGATTTCTGATTATTCATGTCGGGTGCATAGGCCAGAAGGGGGACATACTCTCGGCTGTGATCGGTAGAGGTCTCGATAGTCGGATCGCAGCCATGGTCGGCGGTTATAATCAGGAGGTCGTCATCACGCAGCGCATTCAAAATTTCAGGGAGGCGTTTATCGAAATCCTCCAATCCTTTGCCGAAGCCTTTGTAATCATTGCGATGTCCCCAGAGCATATCGAAATCGACCAGATTTATGAAAATCAGGCCGTTGTCCTGTTTTGAGATCATCTTCAATGTAGTATCGACGCCATTTTCGTTATTCTTCGTATGATAGCTTTCGGTCAGGCCGCGTCCTGCAAAGAGGTCCTGAATTTTACCCACACCGGTGACCTGGTATTCGGCTTTGATCAGCTTGTCGAGCATAGTGTCTTCCACGGGTTCTATCGAGAAGTCCTTGCGGTCGGAAGTCCGGGTATAGTTTCCGGATTCGCCCACAAACGGCCTTGCTATTACACGCGATACTCCCCATTTGCCGGTTAGCATCCTGCGTGCGGTCAGGCAGACCTCGTAGAGCTTTTCCAGCGGGACGATATCAGTGTGCGCTGCGATTTGAAATACGCTGTCGGCTGAGGTGTAGACAATCAGCTTTCCGGTTTCCACATGTTCATTACCGAGCTCGGCGATGATTTTGGTTCCGGAGGCAGGTTTATTGCCGATAACTTTGAATCCGGAAAGGAGCTCGAATTTATTTATAAGCTCCGGCGGGAATCCCTCGGGAAATACCGGAAAGGGATCATGCAATACCACTCCTGCCAGCTCCCAGTGGCCCACTGTTGAATCCTTGCCCTTGGAAATCTCAGCCAGCTTACCGTAAAATGAGGAGGGCTTATCGGTTTTGGGCACGCCTTTGATATCCTCTATATTGCCCAGTCCCATTTGTGCCAGGTTTGGTAGATTCAAGCCGCCTATCTTTTTGGCGGTGTTGGCTATCGTATTCGCACCCGCATCACCATATTCATCGGCATCGGGAAGTTCACCTATCCCGCAGGCATCGAGTATTAGTAAAACAATTCGATTGTATCTTTTCATAAAGGGGAATATGAAACAAAGATGGCAGTCTGTAAAGACAAAAAGGGAAAACTATTTTTTGGCGTAGAACATGATGCGGTCGGCATCTTCGACCTTCTCGGCCGGGGGGAAAGGTTCGGCGATGATTTTAGTAAAGCCCACGCTGTTTAGATATTCGTAGGTTTTTTCGAGTGAGATGTAAATTTCATTGAATATCTCGCGAATATGCACAGTGCCGTTCTCGTCGTCATTTACAAAAGCTTCGATTTTAACCTCAGCCTTGTCTTCGGAGGGCAGGAAACGCGCCTCCTGGGTGACATAGAACGATTCTCCAGATGAATTATAATAGTCTTTCCAGTTTTCCAGACCGATTTTTGTCACCATATCGAAAAGAAACCATCCATCCTCTCGGAGATGATTGTAAGCCTGTTGCATCGCTTTTTTGATTTCGGATCTGGTTTGCAAATGGTTGAGTGAGTCGAAGAAGCTTCCGGCCATATCTAATTTTCGTTTCAGATCGAAATCGGTGATATCTCCTACCCGGAATTGAGGAGGACATCCGTTTTCGGAAGTCTTGGCCGAGGCGACCTCGATCATCTCGGGGCTAATATCTATGCCCAGTACCTTGATCTTCTGTTCCGATAATCTGTAATCCAGGGTGCCTGTTCCGCATGCCAGATCCAGAAATGTCTCCGGTTTGGTGCGCATCCGACCAATGAATTTTTCCACGTAGGGGTAGACTATGTCGGTAAATTCCGACCAGCCCAGTTGGTCATAGTAATACGCAAATGCGGTATAAGGCGCGCGTTTGCTTGCTAACATTTTGATACTCCCTCAATAATATCATCGGCCGGGATCAGGATTGGTTTAGGAATCTGTTAGTAATATTACGGATAAAAAAACGGGGAGGCAATCGCCTCCCCGTAGGGATGCTATTTACTATGTGTCAGATTCTTCCTGAGGCTCCAGCAATTTCGAATATGTCCCGCGCTCATTTAAGATTTCCAGAGCTTTCTTGACATAAGGATCGGTCTTTAGGACCATCTCCTCGTAAACTCCGGTCTCGCCGTAGAGCTTGCGGATAATCTCACGCTTGATCGAACGTCGGATCCAGTCTTCGCTGTTGGCCAAATCATGTTCCTTTTCGACTTCAACCAGCCTGCGAAGATCTTCGATATCATCTTTGAAAAGGTCTTCCTTTTCCTGTTCCTTTACGGCCTTCTCGAATTCCTCGAGCTTGGACTGAAGCTTGCTCTTATATGTGAATTCTTCTTCTTTCAGGAATTCCTTGAAGTCCTCAAAAACCTCTTCGGTAACCGTAAAGCTCCTGTCAATTTCAGGATGCTTCGAGGTGTAATCGACGGCAAACTCGAAGAACATAGTCTGGCGTTCCAGGTTGATCTCGATCGGCTGCCACTTGTCGCGTTCGATCTCGATATCCGGTACCACACCGCCGCCGCCATAGACCGGACGTCCGCCCTTGGTCAGAAACATCTCTCTGTCCTCGGGGGTCTCTTCAGAGTCTTCATCAATTGTCACATCTTCATCCTCGAGCTCCAGCTCCTCGGGATGCTTGGTAGATCTTTCCGGACGCTGAATACATCTGCCGGAGGGAATATAATATTTGGCCGTGGTCAGCTTCAGGGCGATATCCGGATCATTGGTCCGGAATATCTGCTGTACCAGCCCTTTGCCGAAAGTGGTGTTGCCGATAATAATTCCGCGATCCCAGTCCTGAACCGCGCCGGAAACGATTTCCGAAGCCGAGGCGGTGCCGCCGTCAACCAGAATAATAAGCGGCTTGTCGGGATAAATCGGGTCGTAGCGTGCCGTGTACTCTCTCTCGGCTGATGTTGTGTTGCCCCTGGTAGAAACTACGGTATTGCCGCGTTTCAGGAACAGGTTGGCAACATCAACAGCCTGCGACAGAAGCCCACCGCCGTTGGAGCGCAGATCGAGAATCAGGCCCTCCAGCGGCTTCTCGCGCATCAGGCTGTCTATCGAATTCTGAAGCTCCTCGGTGGCAGTCTCCGAGAATTTCGAGAGACGCACGTAGCCGATATCATCACCGACTATACCGGCGTAATTCACCGATTTCAACTCGATAACAGCGCGCTCGATTTCGTAATCGAGCGGATCGTCGAAGCCGGGACGCTCGATAGTAAGATTGATCGAGGTGCCGGCAGGACCGCGCATAATATCGGAGGCGTCATCCACGGTCATATTCTTGGTATCTTTACCGTTGATTTCGATAATTTTGTCACCGGCCTGAATACCCATGTTCCAGGCAGGGGTGCCCTCGAAGGGCGAAATTACTGTGATATAATCGCCGCGTTTGGCGATCACTATTCCAAGACCCTCATACTTGCCGTGAGTCTTTTCCATCAAACCTTCATAAGCTTTTCGTTCCAGTACAACCGAAAACGGATCGAGCTCCTCCAGCATACCGTCAATAGCATGACGCGCGAGCTCGTCGGCCTCTATCGGTTCCATGTAGTTGTTGTGAATTTTGTAGGCCATCGTGGCCAGCAGACGGGTGTAATGCGACATCGTCTTGGGCTTGTCCTGACCGGCCTTGCCGGATTCCTGATCCTGCTGCTCATTCAGATCAACAGTATCGACTGCAAACAAATCCTGTGCATTGAGGCTAGCCTCTCCGGCTTCACCATGCCCGACAAACCAGATCAGCGCCAGCGCCAGAACCGCCAGTACGATGGAGTAGTATCCCGTTGTCTTCCTTCTATACATATTGCCTCCGATCAAATTATCTTCCATGCATAATCTAACTGTTTTTATATATCTGTCAAGCTGGACGCTATTTGGGAGAGCCCGGCTCAATCGTCTATCTTCTTACATATTTAACGTTTACAGGAGTACCAAAGTTTCCTTCATGTTTGCCGCCAGAGCGTTGATAGTTATTGTTTGCCGCACATAGGCTTAGGCGATGTGCGCTGATTGAAAGTCATAATTCTCGCCCGCATTTTAAGTGTGCATGGAAAATACACCTGTAAATACATACACGTCATGTAATTGCATTTACATTTCTATTAATCTTAACGCTGTTTTAAAATTATACATAGATATTTGCGCTTCGCACCATAAATTTTATTATATATCCCGTAAATTGAATTTCGGCAGAGTTTGTTTGTAGCTCTATATGGAATTCTGAGGTTTAAGTTCTTGACAGAGATGGCGATTTGTTTATTATAATTATGAATCATGATAGAATGAGTATTGTTTGTCTGAATTGAGGTTCTATTATGCCTGAGAAAAAAGCAAAATGTGTCGCCCTGTTTTCGGGCGGTTTAGACAGTTCGCTGGCAGTGCTTTTGATGCTGCAGCAGAATATAGATGTGACCGCGTTGATGTTCCTCACTCATTTCGGATGTGATATTGTCGATAAGTCGTCATGCTCGCAGGACCCGGAGCCGATGTCGAAGAAGTTCGGCTTTACGGTCAAGATGATGCACCTGGGGGAGAAGTTTATCGATATTGTACGCAATCCGAAGTACGGTCATGGCAAGAATATGAACCCGTGCGTGGACTGCCGCATTCTGATGCTGCGTGAGGCGAAGCAGTTCATGGAGATGACCGGGGCGGATTTCCTGATTACCGGCGAGGTGCTGGGGCAGAGGCCCAAGTCGCAGTTGAAGAATTCCATGCGGGCGGTTGAACGTGATGCCGATGTCGAGGGGATTCTTCTACGCCCTCTTTCCGCCAAACTTCTGGAGCCGACTATTCCGGAGAAAGAAGGGCTGGTCGACCGCGAGCAGCTTCTGGATATTAACGGCAGAAGCCGCAAACGTCAGATGGAGCTGGCAGAGAAATTCGGCCTGGAGGATTATCCGACTCCGGCTGCCGGATGTCTTCTGACCGACAAGAAATATTCCGATCGTCTGCGGGATTTGATGGGACATCAGGAGCATATCGATTTCGACGATCTCAATCTGCTTCGTGTGGGAAGGCATTTCCGTTTCAATGATAATGCCAGGATGATTGTCGGACGTAACGAAGTCGAGAACGACAAGATCGAGCGTTATAAAGAGGATCATGATATAGTCCTCGAGGCTAAGGACACCGGCTCGCCGATTGTGCTCTTGAAGGGTGTGAGTTCGGATGATGCGCTCGAATTTGCGGCACGTCTGACAGCGCGTTATTGCGACCAAAAGCATGAGCCGGAGGTAGAGATCACGATTTCCAACGGCGACGGCGAGAGGAAGATATCAGTCCCGCCCTTTGCGAATGCAGAAGAAAAAGAATTTCAGTTGTAGATTCAGGTTTGATCATAGTGCCGTCGGGTTCCCCAACCCGACGGTTATTGGCCAGGTTGGGGAACCTGGCTCGCACATGACAATATTCAACCATTAACGGGTGGCACGCTCAAATTTATTTGGGCGTGCTATATTGGATATATTGAACCTGCCCAAATCGAGTTTGGGCAGGCCACCCAAATATTCGTGCGTCGTGTACGTACCCGTGCACGAGGATCATCAGCGCACACTGGCGGGTTCAAGCTGCTCGAAGAGGGGTGTCCTATCCGCACCAGCGGTGGGAATGGCCTTTCTTGTGCCGTCAGGTTCCCCAACCCGACGGTTAATGCGCCAGGTTAGGGAACCTGGCTCGCACATGACAATATTCAACCATTAACGGGTGGCGCGCTCAAATTCATTTGGGCGTGCTATATTGGATATATCGAACCTGCCCAAAGCGAGTTTGGGCAGGCCACCCAAATATTCGTGCGTCGTGTACGTCCCCGTGCACGACTATTATCAGCGCACACAATGTAGATTCAAACTGCACGAAGAGGGGTGCCCTATCCGCGCAGGCGGTGGGAATCTCCGCGGTTGCCTCAAGAATAGTCGTGGAGATTGCCACGTCGCTTCGCTCCTCGCAATGACGAATATCGATGCATTTATGGTTTATCAACAAGCCCTTTCATGTGGGGTACCAGTCAACAAAATTAATTTCTATGTCTCTTTTATAAATTTGCGATAACATTTTCCGCAAAGATAATTTCCCTGGCCATTTGTATACTTTTTGTCGTTTCTCCATAAAGGAATGAAACAGATTTCACATTGCGCGTGATCATCATCACCTAGATTGGAAAACTCTTCTATTTGCCACTTTTGTAACCTCGCCCATTTTACCGAATCTTTATGATATTTTCTAAACATAACAATCTCCTCAAAAGAGTTCTTGTCAATAGTTGTGTAAATTTATTTTTCAAGCAGCGTCCTTTCGTG
>CAZBZV010000077.1:0-13020 GCA_964496505.1 uncultured Ignavibacteria bacterium
TCACAACCACTCCGCGTGTCATTCTGAGGGAACGAAGTGACCGAAGAATCTCTAACGATTCAAACAGATTCTTCGCTTCGCTCAGAATGACATCCCAACAGAATGCTCCTCAAAGAAACTTAATATTTCATACTCAGATGAATTGTGTTTAAAATAACTGATTAAAGATATAGGTTAATCTTTTTGGGCATTGTAATACTGCGCAATGGATTGATTGAGTCCGACTCAAAATCAGGAAAATGCCGCTCCAAATTCAGATTGACTTGAGGTTACATTTGAATAAATTAATAACTTTAAGCATCTCTCCAAATTCTCGGAAGGAGGATAAATGAAAGACAAGCTTTTAGAGGCAATTGATTATTTGAAATCCAAAGGGGTGCAATACGCCGATATAAGATTTTCCCGGCAGGAGGTTGAATCTATAAAGGTCACCAATGAAAATGTAGATACACTTTCGCGCACTCTTGACCAGGGCTTTGGAATCAGGGTACTGGTTGACGGCGCCTGGGGATTCGCATCATCATCAAAGCTGACCGCAGGCGAATTGAAAAAGGTGTCAAACCAGGCTTTGAAAATCGCGCAGGCATCAGCTATTACGAAAAGAGAGGATGTTAAGCTGGACGAGGGCATGGTATATAACGACCATTATATAACTCCCTTCGAGAAAGACCCATTCAAGGTCAGGCTCTCGCGCAAAATAAACATGCTGATGAAGATCAATCAGACCTTGCACAAGAAACCTGAGATCAAGATCGCCGAATCCTCGATGGCATTTTTTAAGACTAACAAAATTTTTGTCAACACCGACGGTTCTGTCATCGAGCAGGACCTTCTCGAATCCGGCGCCGGATACGCGGCCACTGCTGTTGAAGGAGGTGAGGTGCAAAGAAGATCGTTCCCGAATTCGCATGGCGGTGATTTTATGACCGGCGGATTCGAGGTGATCGAGAATATGGGTCTGCAGAAAAACGCCAATCGTGTCCGTGAGGAGGCGATTCAACTGCTGACTGCACCGCCGCTTCCGGCAGGCGAGGCCGATATTATAATCGGCGCCTCACAGATGGCATTGCAGATTCATGAATCCTGCGGCCATCCTACCGAGCTCGACCGTGTGCTCGGAACGGAGATTTCGCTGGCCGGAGGATCGTTCATTACGCTGGATAAAGTCGGTAATTTGCAGTATGGTTCGGATAAGGTCACGATTGTACATGACGCCACCAGTCCCGGCGGACTGGGGACATTCGGATATGATGACGAAGGTGTGAAGGCACAGCGCATGCCATTGGTCGAAAACGGCCGTTTTGTGGGCTACCTCACTTCACGTGAAACCGCCGGGGTAGTCGGCCAGAACTCCAACGGTTGTATGCGTGCCGATGGATGGAACCGTATCCCGCTTATCAGGATGACCAATATCAACCTCGAACCGGGCGATTGGGAGCTGGATGATTTGATTGCCGATACCGAGGGCGGTTATTATGTTGATACCAATAAGAGCTGGTCAATCGACGATAAACGCCTGAACTTTCAGTTCGGTGTGGAGGCCGCCTGGGAAATTAAGAACGGCAAATTGAAGACGATGTACAAAAATCCGCTGTATACGGGCATAACGCCTCAGTTCTGGAATTCATGCGATGCGGTCTGCAACAAAAATCACTGGCAGATTTGGGGTGTGGCCAATTGCGGCAAGGGTGAGCCGATGCAGGTCGCTCATGTCGCCCACGGCACATCACCGGCAAGATTCAGAAATATACAGGTGGGGGTGAGCAAATGATAGGAAAAGATAAACTATATACGACGCTTGAAAAAGTAATGGCGAATTCAAAGGCCGATCAGATCGAGGCTGTCTTTCTGGGATCGTCAACCGGCCTGACTCGCTTTGCCAATTCGCATATACATCAGAACGTTGCCGAAAACAATACCACTGTATACTTTCGCGTGGCAATCGGCAAAAAGCTGGGTGTAGCCTCGACAACTTCGATGTCATTGACCGATTTGAAGCGATGTCTTCGAGCGGCAACCGACATAGCCAAACGTCAGGTGGAAAATCCGCATTTCAATAGATTCCCCGAACCGCAGGATTACCCCGAGGCTGAAACATATTTCGAGAAGACCGCCAGGTTTTCCCCAAAACAGAGAGCTTCGAGGTTAAAGCGGATTTTCTCCAAGACAATTAGCAACAATCTCGATGCCGCCGGCGCCTTTACAACTGGTGAAGGGGAGGTTGCTGTTTTGAATTCCAACGGGCTCAGAGCCTATCAGCCCTATTCTACCGCCTCCGGCAATATCGTTATCATGGGGGATGACTCATCCGGTTATGTGAATTTTGTATCGCACAACATAGACGATCTTGATTTTACGGCGCTCTCCAATACGGCCCTAAATAAATGCAAGAAATCCAAAAAACCGAAGGAAGTCGAACCGGGCATATACGAGGTGATACTTGAACCCGCAGCAGTAGCAAATCTTCTGGAATGGATGAATTTTATTGCCTTCGGCTCGAAAGCCTTCCAGGAGGAAACCTCCTGCCTTGCAGGAAGAGTGGGGAAGCAGATTATGGGCCAGAATATCAGCATCTATGATGACGCCTTAAACCCGGCCGGTATAGCCTTCCCGTTCGATCTGGAAGGCGTGGCCAAGAAAAAGGTCGATTTTGTCTCAGACGGTATTGCTAATGGCGTGGTCTACGATACGATATCCGCCAATAAGGAGAATAAGAGGTCTACCGGGCATGCTATTATGCCGGATGAATCGGGCGAGGGTGCGATGCCGATGAATGTCTTTATCAGGCCGGGCGATTCCTCACTGGAGCAGATGATTTCAAATGTCGAGTATGGCATACTGGTTACGAGATTTCATTATATTAACGGATATCTGGATACACGTAAAGCGCTAATGACCGGAATGACCCGTGACGGTACGTTTCTGATAAAAAACGGCAAGCTTTCAAGTGGTATTAAGAATCTGAGATTTACCGACAGCATGCTTGATGTTTTCTCACATGTGGCCGAGATTTCAAGCGAATCGGTTTCGATTCCCGGTTGGTGGAATGCTCTGGGATGCAATCATGTGCCTGCAATGAGGGTTTCCGAGTTCAATTTCTCCGGTAAGACGGATTTTTAAAATATCTGTAAGTGTATGTAGAACAGTCGTATAGGAGTTCAATTTAACAGCTTTGAAACATATTGAGATCAATCCCGTATCTTTTTATAAGAAATGGATGGGAATTGACAAATGAATATGTATGAAAGACAACATGGCGGATCAGGCATCAAAACGGCGGCTATAGTAATTTTGGCTGTCATATGTTTCGGGGCTGTGACCCTGCATGGTGCGACTTATACCCTTTTTGACATGAAAGATTTTTCCTCCCAGGAACTGCGAATGCAGGCCTTTACTCTTAATGAAGACTGTCAGCTTGACATCGATATAATAGGCGCGCGGCATAAAAATTCAGATCAGATGTATGCGTTAGGCTGGATTCTGGATTCGGACAACCGCGAGGTTGTCTGGTCAATGTCCGAGGAGGCTACGAGACGTCTTGAGGATGATCGCAAACTGCGCCGTTATAACGGCTGTATCAGGCTTAATAAAGGGGATTACGAGGCTTACTATTTTGCGGGAAATCCTCTTCAAATGATTACGGGCTTCAGCTTAAAGGGAGATATTGAAGGTCTCGGCGATTTGCTGGATATTGTCGGCAATGCTTTCGATGATGAGTTTTCGGAAGACGGCACCCTTTATTACAAACAAATGAAGAGGTTTAAGTTTGAATTGTCTTGCGAAAACGACAATTTTGTTGTCAGGGGTGATGATCCTCCAACACTTCCCAACCAGGTAATATCCCTCGTACGTCCCAGGAATTTGAACGATCAACGCGCCGGATTTACGGTAGATTCTCCTGTTGAGGTAAAGGTTTACGCGATCGGCGAGTACTCCGAACACAATGATGTTTTTATGGACGGCGCCAAAATTATCAATGCCCGTACCCGCGACAAGGTTTGGGCGATGGAAAGGTGGAATACCGACTGGAGCGGTGGGGCTTTGAAAAACCGCTGTTATCATGACGAGATCAGGCTCGATCCGGGTCATTATATCGTGCATTACTGGACCGATGAATCTCATACATTCGATGACTGGAACAGTACGCCGCCCTATGATCCCTATTTCTGGGGGATTACGATAGCCGCTGCCTCGAATCGATATGTGGATAATATTAAAGCTTCCGATATAGACGAGCGCAAAAAGACGATAGCCCAGATTATCAAGGTTACAGATGATGCTAACCTTGCCCGCGATTTCGAACTCAAGCGCGATATGAAGGTCAATGTCTATGCTATTGGAGAGGGCAAGAAGGGTTACATGTATGATTACGGCTGGATTAAAGACGCTGAGGATGATGAGACCATCTGGATAATGCGTGAAGAGCAGACCGATCATGCCGGCGGTGCAATCAAAAACCGGGTTTTTGACGGTATCCTTGAGCTAAAAAGCGGTAAATATACTCTGCGCTATAAGACCGATGGATCACATTCATACGGTTCCTGGAACTCAGCTCAGCCTTCCGACAGCCGTCATTACGGCATAACGCTTTTCGCTTATGAAGAGGATTACCGGCCCGATTTGGTTGAGGTCGGTCCTCTCAGAAATCTGCATGGAGGTGAGAGGACGGTTGCGCCTCCCGATTTCCATATGCATGTTCCGCCCGCGCCTGATCCTCAGGAGTTGCGTGAAATAATGGAAGTGCATAGGAAGCTGACCCATGAATATCTGGAAGAGCTTGATGTTTTACGCAGAGAAATGCGTGAATCCCCGGGCGATCTGGAAGCTATTGAGGAATTGAAAGAGGAAATCGAGGAAATACAGCAGGCCTACAGGGAAGACATCGCTGAACTCAAATCAGAATTCAATCGCCAGCATATAGAGTTCGAGAATAGAGAGCTGGATATACAAATGAAGATGCTCGAGAAGGAGCTTGAAAGTCTGGATAATATAAATTTCATCGAGGTAAGTCCTTCAAGCGAATCCTCTGAATTCATTGTCCGTATCGGAGGAGTCGGAAATAACGCCAATCTCAAAACAACATTCCATCTCGACAAACCAACCCGTGTCAGAATTCATGCTTTGGGTGAGGGATTGGATGGCAGAATGTACGATTATGGCTGGATAAAAAATAAGAATACCGATTCCGTAATCTGGGAGATGACATTCAGGAAAACCGACCATGCCGGAGGCGCACTTAAAAACAGGCTGTATGACGGTGTCATTATGCTGGATGCGGGTACATACGAAGTCTTCTATGTCACCGATGATTCCCACTCATACGCTTCATGGAATGATTATGCACCACCGGAACCCACAAATTGGGGTATTTCACTGAGATTCGAGAAATAGATTTCATTGTTTTTCACCTAAATAAAAAGGCCGCTCAATCGAGCGGCCTTTTTTCATACGTTATTCTTTAACTATTCAGCAGGGACTTCTATTTCCAGCCGTTTTATCAATAGCTCTCGTGCCCTGTTGATGGCGATTGCCCGGTGCGAAATCTTGTTTTTTTCTTCCGGGGGAAGCTCAGCGAAGGTTTTCTGATAAAATGGCAGGAAAAAGACCGGATCGTAGCCGAATCCCTGTTCGCCCCTGATTTCAGTCGTTATCTTCCCGGTTACCTTGCCCTGAACCAGCTCGATATCATCTTCGCCGAAGCAGATAGCAATGACACATCTGAAGGTGGCGGTACGTTCGTTTTCCGGCACGCCCTCGAGCTCTTTCAACAGCTTTCTGTTATTGTCCTCGAAACTGCATCCCTCTCCGGCGTAACGCGCCGACATTACTCCGGGTCTGCCTCCCAATGCAGGAACCTCAAGCCCGGAATCGTCGGCTATGGAGATAACATTTGTGGCTTCATAGATGCCTTTGGCCTTCAGGATGGCATTTTCCTCAAGCGTTTTTCCTGTTTCCTCGATATCCGGGAAATTATTGAAATCCTTTTTGCTGAGAACCGAAATCGGAAGGTCTCGCAGGATAAAGGAGATTTCCTCAATTTTATGCTCGTTGTTTGTTGCAAGTACTATCTGCTTCATTGCCGCTCCTTGTGAAGTACTTCTTTATCCTAATACTTGTTTATATCCACGCGAATTACATTCTGTATTTTGTCGCCCATGAAATGGCGGGCCACCTGATGGAATCGTTCCGGAAAATCGGAGACGTAGAATTTATGCAGCACGCTGGCGGTCTTCTCCCTTAGTAGATTCATCTCGATTAACTTTTTATACACGACCTGTGCCGTTTCCTCGGCCGAGTCAATGAGCACTATTTCCTTGCCCAAAACCTCATGGATAATATTCTTTAAAAGGGGATAGTGTGTACATCCCAGAATAAGCGTGTCGATACCGTTGGTTTTGAAAATCGAAAGATAGTCCTCGGCTACTTGCTTTGTCGCTTTTTTCTCCAGATAGCCTTCTTCCACCAGCGGTACGAACAGTGGACAGGCCATAGAGAAAACTTTGATCTTCGGATCGAGACGGTTTATTGTGCGGGCATAGGAATCCGAGGAAATAGTTCCCGCAGTGCCTATGATTCCGATTTTACCGTTTTTTGTGGCTCTCACCGCCGAAACTGCGCCCGGCTCGATCACGCCGATCATCTCAAGCTCATAATCCTTTTTGATCTCATCTAAGGCCTGGGCCGAGGCGGTATTGCAGGCGACCACGATTATCTTGACATTTTGCTCCAGAAGAAAATTCGTGTCCTGGCGTGAGAATTCGATGATGATATCCTTGGAACGCGGCCCGTAGGGAGTGCGTCCGGTGTCGCCGAAGTAGATTATATCCTCGTTGGGCAGGATTTTGAGCATCTCCTTGACCACCGTCAGGCCGCCCAGACCTGAGTCGAATATTCCTATCGGTTGTGAACTGTCGATATTTGCCATACGTTTTGTTACCTATCGGGAGAATATTTGTCAATAAAATTTTTAATCCCGGCATATATTCCCTCGGCCGCTTTCTGGCGGAAACTCTCTTTCCCCAAAAGGGCCTCCTCATGTTTGTTGCTTATAAATGCCACCTCCACCAGCACGGAGGGCATATATACCTTATTCAAAACGAAAAATCCCGCCTGATCCACACCGCGGTTTCGGGTTCTCAGGCTCTTGATCATCTCGGTCTGAACCTCACGCGCCAATGCCTGAGATTCTGTCAGATATTCGGTCTGCAAAAGATCGAATAGAATCAAGCTGAGCTCGTCCATAGTATCGGTAATCTCACCTTCTTCATTGAGAAGTATGGACTTATTTTCGAGCATGGCGGTTGCCCGAGCGGCATCATTCAGGGCCGCCGCCAGGAAAAATGTCTGCGAGCCTTTGACCGAACTGTTCTCGAACCAGTTGGCATGAATGGACACGAACATCTCGCCCCCGGAGCCGTTGGCAATATCGGCTCTTTCATCCAGAAGCAGGGTAGTATCGTTCCGTCTTGTCAGCACCACCCGGATATCATCTTTTTCGAAAAGCTTTTCAAGCCGCAGGGCGATATCGAGCACAATTTCCTTTTCAAGTGTCCCCTTCGGTCCAATCGCACCGTCCTCAAGACCCCCATGCCCGGCATCGATGACAACAACGTCAATAGGATCGAATTCCTCGTCAGAAAAAATCGTGTCGATTGCCGAATAATCGAAAGTAGTATCGATTATGGATACCTGAATTCGCGGTGGATTCAATGCCAGATTGTGATGTATTTCGTTTATATCGCGCCGGAAATTGAATGAGACCTGGGATGAATTCTCGAACTGAAAGGCGCGAATCTTTCTGATTACCCGGCTATGAGGCGTACCTGAAATCTTGCCCGGATTAAGACTGCCCCCCTGCAGAGTGATATTTATCCAGCTTCCCTCCGTTAAAAGCACCTCATATTCCAGCGGATGAGCCAGTATTACCTCGCACAGGTAACCGTTGCTCTTGGGTGAAAATTCCAGATCGAGAACATTATGCTCAAGTTCTGCCGCCCGAATCGAAAGTTCGGTATTATCCCAGACCATGGTGATTTTTGCCAGATCAGCCATGACCGGCACGGCTGTAACAGCCGGTATATAAAAGTCTGCGTTTTTATACAGAATCGGATAAGTTATATTGCGGAGGCTGTTGTTGAGCCTGATATATGTGGAAAAGAGGTTGAAATTGGCTTTATTATCACCGGAATTCAGCACCGCCTCGAATGTCAGCGGATCGTAATCCATCTCGATCCCCAAAGCATCGGAAAGATCGCTCAGGGAGATGTAGTAGATATCGCCTTCCTGCAAATGGCCGATTTCTGTGGGCGTTCTATAATAGAGTGTCGCGCCGTCTCCAACTGCGGGGAGAAACAGCAAGATGAAAGAAAATGTCAGAATCGATATATATAACGCTTGTTTGATACTCATATCAGAATTGTACGGCAGATCAACGGTTTCGTTCCCGCAGCCCTCTCTCCATGCGGCGGGCGTCCTCTTTTTTCTTGATAGTTTCGCGTTTATCGTATTGCTTCTTGCCCCGCGCAACGCCGATTTCGAGCTTGGCCAGATTCTTCCGGAAATAAAGCCTGAGCGGGATCAGGGTATAACCCCGCTCCTGAGTCTTTGTCTTTAGCTTGCGAATTTCACGTTTGTGCAACAGCAGCCTCTTTTTTCGATCCGGATCATGTGTCTCGAAAGAGGCCTGCTCATAGGGGTTTATCCGCATCGAATGCACCCAAACCTCGCCCTCCTCGACAGCGGCATATGCCTCCTGAATTGAAACGCGTCCCTGACGGATCGATTTGACCTCGCTGCCTATTAGCTCCAGCCCGGCCTCATAAGTCTCGGAAATATGATAGTTGTGATAGGCCTTGCGATTGGTCGTTACGATTTTTATGTCATCATCATTCTGAGCCATGGCGCTAATATATACAGTTTATCACGCTATCATCAAGTAAAATAAGAAATTGAACGCTTGGAGCTTGACTTTGTTTGTAACTTGAGATTAATTTAGCGTTTGACAAACAGTGAGCCGTCAATATAAAGATTATGCAAACCAGAATTTTCTATACAGCCCTGCTTATACTGCTTTTAATTCCCTTTTCGCTGATAAAAGCCGAGAGCAAGGGGGTCGTAACCGGTACAGTTATCGATTCCGAGGATAATCAGCCGATACCGTCTGCCGCAGTCTGGATCGATGAACTGGCGCTGGGCGATCTGACAGATTCCCTTGGAAGATTTACTATACGGGATATCCGTTCCGGGCGATATACTTTACGCGCCGAGCTAATCGGCTACAAAGCTTATATTCACTACGATTTCCAGGTCGATGCCAGTGATACCTCCCGGATCGAAATCACCCTCGAACCAACAGTACTTCCGCAGGGCGAGGAGCAAATTGTGGTGGGAAAAAAGCCGCTTCTCGATTTGAATCAGCCATCAACCACCCGTTCAGTCGACCGTCAGGAGCTGGAAATGATTGCGCCGGAAGAGATTAAGACTGTAATCGAGGATCAGCTTGGGGTCTCTACACTTGAAAACGAGCTTCATATAAGGGGCGGAAGGACTTATGAGGGCGAATTTCTTGTTGATGGTGTCTCGATTTCCGATCCTATGGTTCGCCAGGGCTATTCGCTCAATCTGAATCCCGATATTGTGGAAGAGGTGCGGGTAATTTCCGGCGGGCTTTCGGCCCAGTACGGCGGCGCCACAAGCGGTGTGGTGGAGATTTTGACGCGTGAAGGCACCGATATCTTCATGGGCAATATCGAATATCGCACCGATAATTTCGGATTCGGTTCCGGTTTTGACTATGACACCGACAACCTCAATCTGGAGCTTTCAGGGCCCGATCCAATATTCTCGAACCTTCTGGAGACGTTTGGATTGGGTGATCGCAGCTATTTCTTTGTGTCCGCCGGGATGTCTATCTCCGACAGCTACCTGCCGTACAGCAATTCGCAGTATTCCTCCTTCCACGGCAATACATTTGCCCCCAGAGGAGATAATTACTGGACATTATTTCTCAAATGGCACGGCTGGCTGAAGGATAAATTCAAACTGACCGTATCTTACAACGGCTCAGTCAATATCAATCAGGATCGTGCGATCCTGGATACACGATTCCGTCTGGCGACCTATTCCTACGGATACCCCTTTGAATATCAAAAAAACCTCGATAATTATAATACATTCACCCAGTTCACCAATCAGCAGATTATAAAGCTGGAGACAACTCCCCAGGCAAGGTCAGGGCTAGAACTGGTACTTTCCAGAGTTTTCACCAACCTGCATTCCGATGTCAATGGAAAGAGCTGGGATGAATATGTTGCTCCGGTCGATACTCTTCCGGAGATAATAGAAATCTCCGAAGACTCATCATATTACACGATAGAAGAGGGAGACGGCTTCTGGGACAGCGGGGATGGCGACCTGTGGTACGATCATTTCCTGGAAACATACTCGGTTGCATTAAGGGGGCGCAAGCAGCTCGCTATGAATCAGAGTATGTCCGGCGGTATTTCTTATGAATATGAGACCCTGCAGATGACTGATATCTTCAAACCTTACCTGGGCGAGGAGGGGCTGGGATTGAATTATGATATCTACAAGGTTCATCCCTCCAGCTTTGCGGCTTATTTTCAGAACAGGTTCAATTTTTCCGGCGCGGTCTTCGACCTAGGCGTGCGTTACGATCTCTGGATTCCTGGCAAGTATGCCGAGGATGCCGCACTTGCGGGCGAGTCTCCGGTGATCGGCGAGGAGATCGAGAATATGTTTGAGGACGAGACCTTCACGATATTCGGGCGTCGCGCCCGTTCCAATTTTTCGCCGCGGATCGGAATCTCCTACCTGCTTTCGAATAATTTGACCCTGTACGTAAATTACAACCGTCTGGCAAAAAAACCGCCTTCGCAATATGTCTATGCCCGGCTATTTACTCCGGCTCAGGGCGCATACCAGCTCTTCGGCAATCCGGCATTGGGGTATGAGAAGGTGACCACCATTGAAGCCGGTTTGAAGTATCTGCCCTCGCCCGGTCGAGCGCTATCGGTATCTGCATATTTTAAGGATATCAGCGATTACATCGCCGCCACCCAGGTTCAGCCCGATCCTCGTTTTCCCGAGGAATCATACCTTGTCTATTTCAATCTCGACTTTGCCAAATCACAGGGCGTTGAAGTGAGCTATAACCATAGCTTTGGTCAATACATCAGCGGATTCACCGATATTGCAGTATCTCTTGCCGAGGGTGAACGGTCGCTACCGGCAGATATCCTGCGCGGCCTTGAGGCACGTGCCGAAGGAGAGCTTTTCACCGAGGTGCCATTTGACTGGGATGTTCCCTGGCAATTCTCAGTGGGCGCCAATATCAATGTGCCCGAAGATAAGAATCCGGAATTTCTGGGTATAAAGCTGCCATCGGACTGGAACCTTTATCTCAAGTATTCTGCTCGGGCGGGGAAGAGGTATACTCCTTATGCCGAGGTTACCGACTCATTCGGAGTCACCCAATTCCAGCCCTCGGGTGAGACCAATTCCGAAATGGGACCATACCAGAGCTGGCTGAATCTATCGTTTAGAAAATATTTTGATATGGGCGGATATCGTTTGTCGCTCTTCTTTGAAGCGGAGAATCTTCTGGATCACAAAAATGTAGCAATCATAAATCCCCTGACCGGTGAGGAATATAAAGAAGGTGATATTATCCCCGAGGGCGGCAATTTCTTCGAAGTGCCCTCTGAGGGATACAGCCTGCCGATCTGGGATAATCCCTCGCAGTTTCTTGCCCCCCGTAAGCTCAAACTGGGACTGGGGGTTAGCTTTTGATGAGAATGGCATTTGGCATCATACTTATGCTGTTGCTGATTGCTTTGCTGCTTTATTGCAGTGACAAAGCCAGTCAGCCCACCAATTTGCCGGAGCCGGGCTCTGTAATCCCGGATTCGACTTATGTTATGATTACTCCGGCCTGGACAGAGGCTGACGGTATTCAATTCGACCGTCCCGCTGATGTCAAAATCGGCTATGACCGCTTTCTATATGTGGCCGATAAGAATAACGACCGGGTTGTGAAGCTGACACTTGCCGGCGAATTCGTGGAATCCTACCAGATTTCCAATCCCACTCAGATTACCCAGGACCGTGCTCTGGATCTTCTGGCGGTAAATGATTCCAGCGTGGTACTGAGACGTAGTTTCCGTGAGGGAGGTGATTTTCAGGTTGTATACACCGCGCCCGATGTTCCCCGTCCTCCACCTATCGATGATACTTCCTACGCGGTTCTATTCGGAATTGCGGCCTCGCCCTTCCCGGATAAGACATACAGCTTCTCGAATTTCTACGAGAATGAGATTTACCGTTTTGATTCGGATGATGAATTCGTGGCGGTTCAGGTGCCCTCGGGAAATGCTGCCGGACGGGTAGCGGCGCCGGTGGCGGTCAACAGCTTCAATATCGGCGGGCAGTATTATATCGGCTATACCTCGGGGAGGTCCAGTTTTTCAGTGCAGTTGATAGAGGCCTCAACCGGCCTGCCGGTGATACCGTTTTCTGATTCGGCTGATATTTATCTTACCACTGTCAGCGGACACAAGGATATTGCGGTTGACGGGCTGGGCAATATCTTTGTGACAATGGCATCAGCCTCGGAGGTCTGGAAATTCTCTCGAAATGGACAGTTGCTTTTAAAATTCGGTCAGGACGGTTCTCTGGAGGACAGGCTGAACAATCCGCGCGGGATTGATTCGTATCAGCAGTATATTTATGTGGCCGATACCGATAATGACCGGGTCGTGCGATTTGAGGTTTCGACCACGCCTCAGCAGTAAAAAATTCTTGCCAAAAAATTCCAATCTCATATATTGGTTGGCCGTAAGACATATGATGTTTTGATGCCGAAGTGGTGGAACTGGCAGACGCGCTGCGTTCAGGGCGCAGTGCCCGCAAGGGCGTGCGGGTTCGAATCCCGCCTTCGGCATTTTTTTGGTATATTCCGGGCACATCCTTTACAGTTTATTCCGGGCAGATGGTTTACAC
>CAZBZV010000078.1:0-12812 GCA_964496505.1 uncultured Ignavibacteria bacterium
CCGGAGAATCTGTGAAAGGATTTTCCGGTACAGCATTTCACTGTCGATAGTAGCCCTCAAAATATAATAATCGGCATTGGCCTTTTCGTGAATCACCGCAATGACGAAATGAGGTGAGTCACGGTAACCAAGGAACACATCACTGACAAAAACGCCCTTTATACTGACCTCGTGGAACCAGTCCTGATCCCGGTAATTTCTTCCTTCCAGCCTGTACGGTCCAACATACGACACCTGGTTTCCCCTGGAATCTATCAGGCTCAGATCGATAAAGCCGTCAATTGATTCTTTAAGATGCCTGAGGGTATTGGCCAATTTGTCATGATCATAGAGCTCCTCATAGTTTTTTTCCTTTATGATTAGATCCAGGGCCGCCCTCCGCTCCTCAATGAAGGATTCCAGTGCACGCCTTGTGTTCGAGGTCTGACGGGAAATCGGATAAATCAGGTCGGCCTTCAGGGCTTTTTGATACTGATGCGAATTGATTATGGTCATTATAATTAGAGGGGTAATAGCTACAAATGCCGTAAGCAGAATCGAATATCTCTTCAAACGCCGATAGCGAAAGCGGCCTTCAACAAAGAACGTATTCAGATCCGAGGAGTAGTCCAGATCCTTTTTATGCCATTCCACATGATTTTTCATCTTCATACGAATATAATCAGAAGCATTTTTCACCCATAAATACTTCTCCGGTATCCTTATAATACCGGGATTTAAATAATCTTAGTCTTTGGTATTATCGGATTTTTTTGAAAGATTTACTTTTGCGTAAGCCTTTTTCATTGTTTCTGCCAATACATCTATATCAACGGGCTTTTCAAGATAGGCGAATGCCCCAAGTTCAAGCGCACGCTGCCTCTCACGCTCAGAACCGTGCCCGGTTAAAATTATGATCTCGGTATCGGGATGATCCCGTTTGGTACGACGCAGCACCTCAATACCATCTATGCCGGGCATCTTCAGATCCAGGACCATTACCTCAGGGGCATCCTCCTCGACAACCGATAATGCTTCCTCGCCGTTATATGCCACAGATGATTTTATCTGGCGGCTTTGAAGCCGTTCCGAAAGCGTTTGTACAAATTCGACCTCATCATCAACAAGCAGTGTCTTTTTGGGGGCCTCCAGATCAACAGGAGGATAAGTCGCGGGCATTTTAAATTTTGGCCCGATTTTGAACTCGACCTCATGCACCCCTGGTACCTTTTTTGCTAATTTCCGGAGTTCATCCTTATGATGTTCAAGGCGCATAACATATTTTTTTAGGGTGATGATTATTTCCCCCCCCTCGGTCGAAACATCGACATCCTGTTTCTTCTCAATCATAAGAAGCTTAACCCGGGATGCAAGAATGAAGTCCTCCACCGCTTTCTTTGATTCCGGGGTGGTCCTGACGATCTCCTTTTGCGCGTTTTCAATTATTAAAGCCACGGCATCGTCAACCTTTAATGAATGCATGGGCAAAATGATATCGTGCAGGGATTCATCCCATGGCACCACGCCAAACAGGTAATTGGTCCAGTTCAAGCGTTGCTCATCATCTTTCTTTATCATGGATTCTGCCTTGTCCTCGGAGACCCCTTCTTTTTCAATGGCCATTTTAATACGGAACTCGCTATCGGCCACAAGGCAGACCCTGAGTAAATGAGAAATATCCTTGGGAAGCAAAAGACCGGCATAACCGTGGTAAACCAGGTTATCATTACTGGCCATTTTGGCAACCGCCACCCTCATATATGCGATATTGCGGTCTCTGGACTCGAGTATTTTGCCCAGAAACGATGTCGAGCCTGTTAAAGCGGCTTCAAGTTTATCTCTTGAGAACGAGAATTCATCAGAGGCCATATCCAGAAGCTCCGTCGATACGAAGCGATAACCAAGTTTTTCTGCCAGCATTCTGGAAATTTCTTCGCCATGGCAATAAGAAGCACTGAAAATTGTAATAACGGACATTTATCTCTCCCAAGCCAATTATACGGCATAAATGTATGAGGACATTTATAACCCTTTAAGTAATAAATATTTTTTTATATATGCAAGGTCAATTTGGCATTTACACGAAAGATTGGGAGGTAAGTTATTGATATTTAAGGTATATTAATAGTAGTTCTCACAGATTTAGGTCAAACTGCCGCATTTTCTATTATCCAGTTGATGAACTCGTCTTGTAAACCCCGCTTTTATTATTGACCGTTATATCACAATCAATTACAACAGCATCAAAATCTATTGTATCTCTCTCCAAACTTTCGCCTAATCTTGTTGGCCAGACTAAACAGCATAGAATGTGCCTGAAACTGATTGACAATTAAACCCAACCTGGCTACGTTCTTAATGGGAGTGGGTAGTCCACCTCTGATTTAGCAAATTAGCTATCCACGAAGATGTTCAAATAATATGGCGGATGACATATTCGCTGTTAGTGCGGAGGTATCTATTGAAAGCCATTGTACGAATTAAATATGGATCGCCGGATGTACTTGAACTGCGGGAAATTGACAAACCGACTCCAACAAACAATCAAATACTTGTAAGAATGCAGGCAGCAGCGGTGAATCCGCTTGACTGGCATATTCTGCGTGGCAAGCCATTTATGGTCCGACTTATGGGTTTTGGGCTTCTAAAACCAAAACAACAAATACTCGGAGCCGACATGGCCGGTCAGATTGAAGCCATCGGCAAAGATGTGACTCTATTTAAAGTGGGTGATGAAGCATTCGGCTCGAGTATGGGAGGATTTGCAGAATATGCACTTATTCATGAAAGCCAGGCGGCAGCCAAGCCGGCGACCATGACCTTTGAGCAGGCTGCGGCCGTACCAGTCGCAGGTCTGACCGCACTGCAGGCTCTAAGAGAGCATGGCCAGATTCAGAATGGACAACACGTTTTGATAAACGGTGCATCGGGAGGCGTGGGCACGTTTGCAGTACAGATCGCCAAAGCATTAGGAGCACACGTAACCGGAGTATGCAGCGGGAAGAATGTAGAGTTGGTCCGTTCGATTGGTGCAGACCATGTGATTGATTACACCAAAGATGAGTTCTGGAAATGCGGGAAGAAATTTGATCTGATCGTTGACAATGCTGCATTTCATTCGATAAGTAAGCCTTTGCGCGTCTTGAAACCAACCGGCATATACGTCGGGGTTGGCGGCTCCTCATCGACTACCAGCATCTTGCAGTCACTGATTTTCAATCCCATTATTGCAAAGATGAAGGGTAAAAAGGTTATTTCATTCATGGCGAACGTGAATCAGGCAGATTTGATTTTCATGAAAGAGCTTCTGGAAGCTGGCAAAGTTGTGCCCGTAATAGATAGGAAGTACTCTCTGATTGAAACTCCTGAGGCAATCCGATATGTTGAAAAAGGACACGCACAGGGAAAAGTGGTTATCACTTTTGAGGAGAAATAGCAGTAGTAGCAATCTTCTTTTGCTATACTTTAATTGTCGCATTTTATTGTCTTCCAACGTGTTCCGGTTACTGATGAGTAGCCTGCTTTCACCTGAAACTCGAATTCGACAGAAGTTTTCTGAGAGTGATATTGGGGCCGTCTTTCATTGGGAAACAATAGATTACAAGCCCAATCTGTAAAACCATGGCTCAATCGTAAGCCAATCATGTCCACTTTAGGCAGAAACGTAACAGCGCTTTTAATGGAAAAACTCCTTACGAAGCTCTCATGAATATGTTATAATAAAATTGAAAATCGTCTTACAAGGTAGTATATATCACTACCAATCACTAAACCCCTGCTCCGGAGGGCTACGACAGGATGACTAATAGATCAACCCAATCTTCCCGCAGCGGATTCACTGGTTTGGGCATTGCACCCAGTTTGCTCGATGCCATCGACCGCCTCAAGTTCACCGAACCAACACCAATCCAGCGGCAGTCCATACCCGTAGCTATCAAGGGCAAGGATCTTATCGCTGTCGCGCAGACTGGGACCGGCAAGACATTCGCTTACGGTATCCCAATGATACAGCGCCTGGCCCAGATTAAAGGACGGGGTCTCGTTATAACTCCGACTCGTGAGCTAGCTCTTCAGGTTGACGAGGCATTGAATACCATCGGGCGATCTCTGGGACTGAGAACTACGGTACTGATTGGGGGAGCATCCATGGCAATTCAACTCCGCTCTCTCAGACAGAAACCGCGTGTTATCATCGCCACGCCCGGGCGTCTGCTTGACCATCTCGAACACCAAACTGTCAGTCTTGCCGATGTACAAATACTTGTTCTGGACGAAGCGGACCGCATGCTGGACATGGGATTTGCGCCCCAGATCAACAGGATTATGGCTGTCATTCCGAGGAAGCGTCAGATGATGCTGTTTTCGGCTACCATTCCGAAAGAGATTATGACTCTCGCCCGACGCGAGATGGAACTTCCAATTCATGTCGAAGTGGCCCCCTCAGGGACCACACCTGAGAAGATTGTCCAGGAGATGTTTTTCGTCGAAAGAGGGTCGAAAACGCAGTTGCTCGAAGTTATGCTTGAGCGATATCTCGGTCCGGTCCTCATCTTCACGCGGACCAAGTACGGGGCGCGTAAGCTTGCCCGCGAGGTCAGGTCTATGGGGCACGCGGCGGCGGAAATCCATTCCAATCGAAGTCTACCGCAACGTCGTGAAGCGCTTGATGGTTTTAAGTCCGGAAAGTACCGCGCGCTGGTGGCGACCGACGTTGCCTCAAGGGGCATTGATGTCTCGGGAATCGAGTTGGTTGTTAACTACGATCTGCCAACTAATACAGAAGACTATGTCCATCGAATCGGACGCACCGGGCGAGCTGGCCATTCCGGTCGATCGGTGTCTTTTGCCACTCTCGATCAGAAGAAAGATGTGAAGAGCATTGAGCGACTGATCAAAACCCACCTGCCTAAATCGGCACTGCCAAACCTGCCCCCCTCGCGCAAGCGTACGGCCGCGACCCAATCTCCGGGCAGTAATAAACCGCCACGACGCCGGCCTTCGGCGCAGCGTCCGTCGAAGAAGCCTTACTCAGGACAGAAGAGGCATAAAGGGCGGAAGAGAAAAAAGTAGGTTTGAGATCCTTGATACACGTCTTCTCAAGAAATTCGCGGATCGACTCCTCTGCTGGCTGTCACAGGAACTGTTCAAGCAGTAATATCTGGTTTTTTGGGAAGTGATCTTATTCCCCATTCGATAGCATTACAGCTCGATCCTTGCTATGTCCCCCAAGCATTCAGGCAGCTGAATTCTCTGCCACCCAGTTGATGAACTCGTCTCGTAAACCCGCCATTTTATATCTCACTGTACCACAATAGATTACAGCCGTCGAAGAATCCAATATCACTCTGTCCATACTATCCCTTCTCTTGCTTCAAGACAGGAGGGTTGTGTGCGTCACAGTCTGAGTAAGTTGCATACTCCTGGAAAGTAAATCTGACCATTTGCTCGCCGCTGGGTAGCGAATCACCAAAATGATTGTTCTTGACCGATGAAGCCGGGAAATGGATTTCCCACCGCGCCTGCCGTAGCATCAGTTTGTTACTGAATGGTGTGCGTGATTACGTCGTACTCCACTTGAATGACCTGAAAAAAGCGAGATTGTCACCGTTGGAAACTATTTAAAATAAGCGATGCTATAATAAACCGCTGGATAATGTCAGGCCGGCCGATGTTTACCCTGGTTGAGCGACGAGGATAATGGAGCAATGCAATCGAATCAAAAGAAAAACGATGAAACTTGGGATTGCTCTTGCTCAACGACAAACCATATATTAACTTAGTTATATCATGTCTACTACGTCTGAAAACATACCGCGAATTTGGCCGGGTGTACCCTATCCATTAGGAGCCGTCTATGATGGCTCAGGAACGAATTTTTCATTGTTTTCCGAGGTCGCCGATCGCGTCGAACTTTGCCTCTTTGACGAGGGGGGGGCGGAACAGCGTCTTGATCTGCCTGAGGTGACGGGCTATTGCTGGCACGGTTATCTCCCTATGGTGGAGCCCGGCCAGCGGTATGGATTCCGGGTGCACGGTCCTTGGGACCAGTCCCAGGGTCACTGCTGCAACCCTTCCAAGCTACTCCTTGATCCCTATGCCAAGGCCATAGACGGCCAAGTCCGATGGGACGAAGCGGTCTTTGGCTATGTTTTCGACAAGGGACCCGACAGCCGCGACGACAGCGACAGCGCCCCCTTTATGCCCAAGAGCGTGGTGCATCAACCGCATTTCGATTGGAGCGATGACCGCAGGCTACAGCTGCCCTGGCACGAAACCATCATTTATGAAGTCCATGTGAAGGGATTGACCGCACAGCATCCGGAGGTTCCCGACGAACTGCGCGGAACTTACGCGGGACTTGCTCATCCGGCGGTGGTCGACTATCTGAAAGCGCTCGGAGTGACGGCAGTTGAGCTGATGCCGATCCATTTTTTTATTCACGACAAGCACCTGGTGGACCAGGGATTGAAAAACTATTGGGGATACAACTCCATCGGCTATTTCGCTCCACAAAACGACTATGCGGCTGACAAACGTCCCGGAGGAGTGGTGGCCGAGTTCAAACAGATGGTTAAGGCGCTACATCTGGCCGGCATAGAAGTTATTTTAGATGTGGTCTACAACCACACGGCGGAAGGCAATCACCTGGGCCCTATGCTCAGCTTTAAGGGGATAGACAACGCCTATTACTACCGTCTTACGGACGATCGGCGTTACTATATGGACTACACCGGGACCGGCAACAGCCTGAATATGCGCAGCCCGCATGTTCTTCAACTTATCATGGATTCATTGCGTTACTGGATACTGGAGATGCATGTGGATGGATTCCGGTTCGACCTAGCCTCCACTCTGGCCCGGGAACTCCACGAGGTGGACAAACTCTCCGCCTTTTTCGACATTATCCAGCAGGACCCTGTTATCAGTCAGGTCAAGCTCATTGCCGAACCCTGGGATGTGGGCGAAGGCGGCTATCAGGTCGGCAACTTTCCGCCGGTGTGGACAGAGTGGAACGGCAAATACAGAGATTGCGTGCGGGACTTTTGGCGTGGTGAAGATCAGACTCTGAGCGAGTTCGCAACCCGCTTTACCGGCAGCTCTGACATGTACGAAAACACTTCCCGCCTGCCCTATGCAAGCATCAACTTTATAACCGCACACGACGGGTTTACATTGAAGGATCTGGTTTCTTACAACGAAAAACATAATGAGGCCAATGGCGAGGACAACCGTGATGGTGAAGACCACAACCGATCATGGAATTGCGGTGCGGAGGGCCCCACGGATGATCCGGAAGTGCATCGTCTGCGAGAACGCCAGAGACGCAATTTTCTCGCCACTCTGATGCTCTCTCAAGGCGTGCCCATGTTGTTGGGGGGAGATGAAATCGGTCGCACTCAGAAGGGCAACAACAATGCGTACTGTCAGGACAATGAGATTTCCTGGTTCAACTGGGATACTCTGGACGCAGATATCCTCGAGTTTTGCCGTAAACTCATCAACTTCCGTAAAGATCATCCGGTTTTCCACCGCCGGGGTTGGTTTCAAGGCCGGCCAATACAAGGTAACGACGTCGGCGACATCGCGTGGTTTACCATGGAAGGTGAAAAAATGGCCCAGGAAGAATGGGACCTGGGGTACGCCAAATCGCTGGGAGTTTTCTTAAACGGCGAGACCATTCCGAACCCCAATCCACGCGGCGAGCCGGTGACCGACGATAATTTTTACGTGATTTTCAATTCCCACCATGAACTTTTGAATTTCACCCTTCCGGGCATCGATTGGGGAGAGCGCTGGATTAAGGAACTCGATTCCCAAACCGGCTGGCTCGAAGAAGGCAAATCTTTTAAGGCTGGTGACCAGATAGAAGTTGAAGCTCGCTCCCTGGTTGTGTTGCGCCATGAACCCTGAACCCAATGTGACATATCGTTTACAGTTGCAGCCCGGCTTCGGATTCGATCAGGCCGCCGAAATCCTTCCTTATCTCGCCGATCCCGGCATCAGTCATCTCTATGCTTCCCCATACCTGTAGGTAGCAGCCGGCACTCCCCAGTCAAATGGTTGATGTGGTGCCAAACCATATGGCCATTGCAGGCAGACAGAATCATTGGTGGTGGGACCTGACCTTCAAGCAGTGGAAACCGGCCGCCACCAGGCGGTGTTTTCGAATTCCCGCAAGGCTTTGCCGTGAAGAATTAGAAATGGAGGCAGCCACAAGCGCAGGAATCGGTCGATAGAAATATTACACATGGAGTCGCTTGTTTCCCGGGAAGCTATTGCCGAAAATAGTTGACCCACATTCACCAATTCAGTATTTTGTTCAAAAGTTAAACTTGTCAAAGGAGAGAATCATGCCGGATAGAACAATTGAACTAAAGGCACGTGTCGAGGCAAAGAAGAAAGAGCTCGAGCAAGATGTGGCCCAGCTCAAAGCTGACGCCCATGGAACAAAGAATGATCAAATTGAGAAGCTGGAAAACCAACTCAAGGAACTCAATGAATTGATCAAGGACGGGTGGGATAATATCTCAGAGGCGACAGTTGAGAAAATCAATTCCTGGCTGCGATAGATCGAAACGATTTAACTGATATCATTCATCCTGGTAGCCTATGAAAACAAAGCTCCTTAATTTCTGGGAATCGATAAGAACCACTTTCTATTTTATTCCTGGCTTGATGGTCGTCATCGCAATAGGTTTGGCGATCATCGCGGTATATTTTGACAGGCAATTAGGGTCTGATTCCTATGGATTCCTCAGTTTCTTCTATTCCGGTGGAGTGGACGGCGCTCGTTCAATTCTATCGACCATTGCCGCCTCGATGATCACGGTTGCCGGTGTTACGTTTTCGATCACAATCGTTGCACTGACTCTTACAACCTCTCAATTTGGCCCGCGTCTATTGCGCAACTTTGTCAGGCACCCGGGTAATCAGGTTGTCCTTGGCGCCTTTGTGGGTACTTTCATCTACTGTCTGTTGGTGCTCGGATCGATAGACGATCAAGAGGGATATTTCTTCGTTCCAATTTTGGCGGTGAACTTTTCAATCTTGTTGGTCATCGCCAATGTGGGTATTCTTGTTTACTTTATCCATCACATCTCCGCATCAATACAAGCTGACAATGTCGTCCAATCCGTCTACGATGAGTTGCTTGAGAGGCTTTTGCCTTTGTTTCCTGACGAAATCTCCGATAATACCGGGTCGACCGGCAAATGCGATAAGGACTCGCAAGCCCGGATTAACTCGTACCGCAAATCGCGCCCCATCGCTGCCTCAAAAGACGGTTATCTGCAGGCTTTGGATACAGGTGGTTTGCTAAATGCTGCGGTCACTACGGATTCGATTCTCTGTATCGAGTATCGTCCTGGAGAATACGTCTCCGCCGATAGCATACTCGCAACGGCGATCTTTAACGGTCAATTCAGCGATGAATTTGCAGGGGATGTTGCTAATGCCTTCTATGTTGGTCCTCAACGATCTCCGCTACAAGACGCGGAATATGCCATTCATCAGCTGGTGGAAATCGCCGTGCGGGCACTTTCCCCTGGAATTAATGATCCGTTCACGGCGATTGCCTGCATTAATCGGCTGGGATCGGCGGTATCTTTCCTGGCAGGTCGATCATTCCCGTCAGCACATCTCTGCGACGATGAGGGCAGACTTCGCCTTGTTACCAAACCGTGGACTTTTGCAGGTGTCGTCAATGCCGCCTTCGACCAGATTCGTCAGAACGGTCAGACCAATGTTGCGGTGACGACGCGACTCCTCGAGACCCTTACCATGATTGCCAGCGCTTGCAGAAATTCCGAACAACAGGAAGCTCTCTTGAGGCATGGTGATATGATTCTCCGCGCAAGCGAGGAGTTCATTTCCGAAAAAAATGATAAACAGGATGTTCGGCAGCGTTATCAGGCGTTGGGGGACGCGCTTCGCAGAAGTGCGGATTCCGGCGATCCAGATAATTGTCAGGCTAAGTAGTATGCTCCAGAGCCGAAGGCCACTGCGTCGCCGTAGGCTTAATCGCATTGCTTTCCAACGCGTTCCACCTGATGCAGAATGGCATGTTCTCGCCCGAGATTTAAATCTTACAGGAGTTTCCCGAGAGTGATATCGGGGCACGCTTTTTTCAACCTGTTGAAAATCAATGGATTGCAACATAAAAACCCCGGCAAACCTCACTTTCCCAGGTACCTTCAGTCATTTCGATCATCGATCTTAACACCCTTTGATTGTAATTTCAGATTTTTCACTTGACGAGATTACTCGATTTGGGTACATTCATACCCTAAGTGGGTACGAAGACGAAGGACATATCGGCAGCTCTCTTTCCGGGGACCAAGCGCAAGATTCTGGCGCTGTTCTTCCTCAATCCGGATCAGGAGTACTACTTCTCTGAAGTCGTTCGCTTGACTGGCACAAGGCAGGGCGTGATTCAGCGAGAACTAAAGAGTCTTACCGACGCAGAGATCCTGACGTCGGAGAAGCGGGGTCGCCAAAAATTCTATGCTGTCAATCGGAAGCACCCCATATTCCAGGACCTGCGAAATATCATTTTCAAGACGTATGGCGTAATAGGTAAGATCCGGGAAGCACTTGATCCGGCTGGGGGGCAAATCAAAGTCGCTTTCGTATATGGGTCGTTCGCCAGAGGCGAAGAGGTTTCAAGCAGCGACCTTGATCTGTTTGTCATTGGTAATATCGGGCTTGATGATTTAGTCAGCGCTCTTTCAAGTGTCGAGCAAGCAATTGGGCGCGAAATTAATCCCACACTCTTTTCGGCGGCAGAGTTCAAGAAGAAGTGGTCAGAGAAGAATCACTTCATCAGGTCGGTAGCCAATGCAGAGAAGGAATTCATAATTGGATCTGAGGATGAGTTTAGACGACTGGCTGAATAACCGTTGGCTTCACCGCCATGAAACGAGCGCTGAAGAAATCCAGGCGCTGTTGCACAGCGCCGAGGAAGACATCCGCAGTGCGCAAATTGAAGGCATCGCCGCCGGGTGGAGGCTCAACATGGGCTACACCGCGGCTTTGCGGTATGCCAGGGCCGCCTTGTATGCATGTGGCTACCGCCCGGCACGTGAACGTGAGCACGAACGGACTATTGATTCGCTCACTTACTCCGTGCCCTGCATCGAGACTGAGACAATCAAGCTTCTGCACAAGATCAGGAAGATGCGCCACACGGCAACCTATGATTCGGTTGACATGATTTCGGATGCAGAGGCGGATGCGGCGATGAAGATCGCTGTGGAGCTGGGAAAGCAGGTAACCATGTGGCTGGAGGAAAGTCATCCACAATTGTTGGAGAGGCAGAAATAGGTAATGTTCTCGAAATCTCACATAGTCTCCGAGATTAAACGAACTGCAAAAGCCAACAATGGATCGCCTCTTGGAGTCAGGCGCTTTCAGCAGGAAACTGGCATTCGGAATGCTGACTGGGAGGGCAAGTATTGGGCACGATGGGGCGACGCTCTGGTGGAAGCAGGTTTTGAGCCTCTTACAATGCAGGTTCCACGAGCAATAACGGAACTGCTTTCGGCCTTGGCTCAGCTAACAAGAAAGCTTGGCCGTTTTCCAGTAAGGAACGAAATCAGAATGGAGCGACAGAAAAATACAACCTTTCCGACAGACAGTTCGCTAAGGCGAAGGCTTGGACCAAAGGAAGAACAATTGAAGAAACTGGCGGAATACGCTAAACAGCATGGTCTATCAGATGTCGAAAAGCATTGTGCGAAGGAGTTGTCACAATCAACAAATAAATCCTCCGAAATAGAATCCACGGCAGTGGTCGAATCGGGGGCAATAATCGGATACGTTTATCTCTTGAAATCGGGCAAGTATTATAAGATAGGCCGCACATCCGACTTGGGAAGACGTGAATATGACCTGCGTATTCAATTACCAGAAAAGCCCGTCACGGTTCATTCCATTAAGACTGACGACCCGGTTGGTATAGAGAGGTACTGGCATGAGCGCTTCAAGGAGCGTCGCAAGAACGGCGAGTGGTTTGAGCTGACAAAGGAAGATGTTGCTGCTTTCAAGAGGCGCAAGTTTATGTGAGCAGACGTTTGCCCGAGGGTTCGCAGTTCGAGATAGCATGCACACTTTAACTACTAACCCATGATAATTCGAATAACACAAAAGCTCGCCAAGAAGATTAAAGTCACCCTGGTTGGGGCGCTACCACCGCATGACAATCCGCTGCTTGACTGGACGGCTAACCTGTTCATGGTATCACGATGGCAATGTATCATTCTTACTAACTCAGCGAGTTTGTATTCAGTCGTTTTCACGGGCAAGGGTGTTCCAAACGAGCAGGCGTTTGTGGAACAAGGTATGAAAACGTTGCGCGAGAATTTGGCGCTTGATGGCATCATGGATATATTTGACACCATGATTGCCCCGGCCTTGGATTCCGTCAATTTCTGCAAAACCAGTGATCGTCGGGTGATGGGTTCGATGAATGAGCTTGTCTTTCAGGCGAAAGTGGATTTCTTGCATATGGGCAGGCCTCTGCAGCTGGTGAACCATGGTCTCAACAGGACGTTACTATCTCCGCTCAAGGGGCAATATCCGATTGAGGCGTTCGTTGCTCTTGCCAATCGGTGAGACGAATAGTCCAACCCTAATTGATTACCTTCCAACGGGTTCCGCTTGACGTGAAGTAGCTGAATCTCACTGGAAATTCAAATTCCACAAAAGTTTGGGGAGAGTGAGGTCCACCCCGCTTTTTATCAAGTCATTAACCATCAATAGATTACAGGCCCCCAAAAACCAATATCACTCTCCCAGTACTTTTTGCCAGTTACTCGGCGCGATAAATTCGCCCG
>CAZBZV010000079.1:0-12635 GCA_964496505.1 uncultured Ignavibacteria bacterium
CCAAAAAAGCGGAGAGACTGGGATTCGAACCCAGGAGGCCAAAAAGGCCCACACGCTTTCCAGGCGTGCTCCTTAAGCCAGCTCGGACATCTCTCCGTCTTGAAAGCTCAGCAACTTGAATACGCAGGATATATCCCAATATTACAAAAATCAAGCAATTTTTCTTAAGCAGCCGCTCCCAGGACTGATTTAACATACAAATCCCAATCGGTTCAAAATTATTCTATTGCTTAATCCGAACCGAGCAGTTTATTAGGGGTAAAATTGTAATACCAGTTGTCCGACAGATTAAACCGGAGATAAGATATGAAAAAAGCGCTGGCACTTTTCATCATTGCAATATTAATCGGATGTTCCTCCAACGGCAATGGTCCGGATAACGATCCTGAATTTACCGCCGCATATTTTCCCGTCAGTGACGGCGACACCTGGTATTATACTAACTCCAGCTCCGAGAAGATAAAACGCGAGATTGATGGCGATACTGTTGTCAACGGTTTCAACTGCATACGTGTCCTCGAAAACGGCAGCACTGCCGAAGCCTGGCGAGTTATCAATGCCACCGATTCGGCTGGTTTCTATGTCCATATGCTTACTATTCCTACAATGGAGGGAGATATCCAGCCGTCCTTTGACCCACCTCTCAGAATTCCGTTCAATATGGAAGTTGATGATGAATACAACTACAACTCGCAAGGTTCTTATGTGCAGAATGATACACTTTACGAGTTTACCCTTGCCGGTAAATTGATATTCACCGGATTTGTTGATAAAACAGTCCCGGCCGGGAATTTCGGCGATGTGGCCCGCATCTATTACGAAACAGATGACTATTACGAATACTATGCCGAGGGTGTGGGACTCCTGGATAACGAGGATTATATCCTCGACAGCGCCTTCATAAACGGCGAATGGATTCGCTGATAATTCGCAATCGGCGTCATTATGTGCAAAATTTGAACATTGCCTCTAATATATTGTCCACTATATAATTAGATCCGTCGACCTTACCCTGACATCCGCGCACCATTCTTTAAGCCTTGAATAACTCTGTCGATAATCAGTAAAAGGAATAAAACAGACCGAGGAGAATAGTTATGGGTATTGCCCTTGAGATTATCGAGTGGATGGATCAAAACTCTGATGAGATGATTCATCGTATCCCTGAAAAAGGTACTCTGGATATCAAACTTGGCGCGCAGGTCGTGGTGCGCGACAGCCAGTCGGCTGTTTTCTTCAAAAGCGGAAAAGCTACCGATGCTCTCGGTCCGGGACGGCATACATTGACCACGTTGAACATCCCGGTACTCACACGGCTTCTGTCTCTGCCGTGGGGTTTCAAATCGATTATCAGATGTGAAGTATATTTCGTTAATCATAAAATCTTTACCGATCTCAAATGGGGCACTAAGGATCCGGTAGCATTCCGTGACAAAGAACTGGGCCTGATTCGTCTGCGCGGATACGGCGCCTACACGATGCGGATTGTAGAGCCGCTGGTCTTCCTGAATTCGGTAGTCGGCCGTCAGGCGCTTTTCTCAACCGAACAGATTCAATCCTTCCTGCGGGATATAGTGATCGCTCGCTTAAACGATCTTTTTGGCGAGAAGCTGGATACGATTTTAGATCTTCCTCAGCAGTATACTGAGTTCGCTAAAATGGCCAGGGATATTATCGCGGTTGAATTTTCCAAATACGGCCTGGAGCTTCTGGATTTCTATATCTCCTCGATCACACCCCCTCCCGAGGTTCAGAAACGAATCGATGAAAAGGCCGGAATGGAGGCGGTGGGCAATCTGGATGAGTACCTGAAATTCAGCATGGCCAAGGCTTTCGGCGGCGGTTCTGACGGCTGCTCGCCGGCAGAGTCGGGTGCGGGACTGGGCCTGGGAGCCGGTATTGCTATGCTTGCCCCGGGATTTCTCTCGAAGGCCTTCGCGCCGGAGCAGACTAATCTGAAGCCGGAGTCGATCCCGACAATTGCCTGTCCGAAATGCGGTATAGACACGCCGGCCGAATCGAGGTACTGCTATAAATGCGGCTATCAAATCGCTGTTGAACGCAGGTGTTCGAACTGCTCCAAAGAGGTTATCGCAGATGCCAAATATTGTCCTTTCTGCGGGCATGAACTTGATAAAGAGGGAAAGGTAAAGTGCGAAAACTGCGGAAAGGAGAATCCTCCGGGAACCAAATTCTGTACTGATTGCGGTGAGAAGATTGAATAAGTATGGCTCAATCCTCGAAAACAAAAATCGCACATGTATGTACCTTTTGCGGCGGCCCGGTTGAGCTCGAGAGTAACGAGATCATAGCGCCCTGCGGCAACTGTGGCTCCATGCTCAGGCTGCTTCCGCAGTCCGGCATGGAGAGCTTTCTGGTGCAGGGTGATCTGCCGCGCCGCGAAGCCTTGTTCTTTCTCGAGAGAGAATTGAAAAAGCAAAAGATGCCATTGATAAACCGCAGAGGAGAAATCGAAAAAATCTATCTGCCGTTTTACCGTGCTACCGGCAAGGTCTATAACTACAGAAAGAGATATATCGAACATGTCACCGCTTCTGAAGACGGCAAGGAATATCGCTATACCACAGAGGAACAGAATTCCGCGCTGCGGGATCGCGAGATGAGTTTTGCCGCATTCGACAGTAGTGTATACAGTATTGAGTCGTTAGGTGTGAGGACCTCTGTAATGCGACTTCTCCCATTAACACCAAAGCGGGCTGCCGACAAAGGATTTATCGATCTCAAATACGATCTGAACTATGCCCTGGGCCGGTATGAGAAATCAATCGGGAGCTATGAGCGCTTTGCCTCCCAGCAATCATCATCGAATTATTCAAAAGCTCTCTGCCCGCAGATCAGCGTGGTCTATCTGCCGGTTTGGATAATAAATTTCTCGATTGATTCCGGGAATCATTATGGCATCGTGGATTGCATAGCCAAAAGAGTTGTAAAGGTTGAAGAAGGTGAATTCGATTTTGGCAAGCTGAATTTTGATTCATCCCGAGAAGGCTCGGTATTTAAGATGGTCGCCCATAGATGCGATCACTGCGGATTCGACCTTCCCTGTCAGAAAAACGGCGAGATGTTTATCTGCTCAAACTGCGGCCGGATGTATCAATCAAAGGGGGAAAAGTATCAATCCGTGCAGATTAATCTTCCCACAGGTGACCACAAGCATAATCTGCTCTTTCCGTTCTGGATGTTTCGGCTCAGTAATTCCGATCATGCCGAAATCCTGAAAAAAGCTCTGGTTTTTGATTCCGATACGATCTTCATACCCGCCTTTGAAATATCGAATCTCAAACGCGCGGCACGTCTCTCGCTATCGCTTTCCAGGGCGATAGATGAAATTGACTTTGACAGGCTGGATGAATCTGAGTATAATTTCACCACAGCCTGTGTCGATTCGGAGCATGCCTGGAAGATGGTTCTTCCGTATTTGCTGGCAGGCAAGGACAATCTGGAGCATCTCGATCTGGAGGCGCTCTGGAGGCTTTACCTTGAATATGATGAAAAGAAATTGATCTGGCTGCCATTCGTGGAGGAAGGATATTTCTACCGGGGCCTGACCGCCGGCCTCGGATTCGAGAAAACCGCGCTGGTTACATGAGAACTTTAGCCTCAATAGATATCGGATCGAACACGATCCTGCTTTTAGTTGCCAAAATCCATAGTAATAATAAAATAGAACCGATACATCAGGACAGCAAAACACCGCGTCTCGCATCCGGCCTCAAAAAGACCGGAAATATAGCGGAAAAAAGCCTGAAACGAGCTATTAAGGACATCAACTCATTCAAAAAGAAGGCCCGACAAATTGGCGCTGAAAAAATCTATGCGGTTGCCACCCAGGCAATCAGAAGCGCCGCGAATAAAAATGATGTAGTCAGGCGAATCAAGGACGAAACCGGAATCAAGGTCGAAGTTATCTCAGGAAAGCGTGAAGCCGAGCTTACCTATCTGGGCGCCATAACCGGAATCCCCCAGCTTAAGCCGAACCGAATTATGTTCGACATTGGAGGCGCATCAACTGAATTCGTTTTGGCAAATGAAAAGGATGTCAAAAAAGCTGTCAGTCTGCAAATCGGGGCGGTTGAAATCACCGAAAAATTTAGCACGAACCGAAAAACCTCAGCAAGGACTTTGGAGAAGGCCTCGGATGAAATAAACCAGTATTTTTCGGATAAATTGTCCGGATTCAGTGCAAGTGATTTCGATTTAATCGGTACGGGCGGAACGATTTCCACCTATAAGCTGCTTGATATGAAACCTCCGGAATATGACCCGGAAAAGATTCATGGCAAAGCCTTAAAGCTAAGCCGTTTGGAGTCGCTTATTTATGACCTGGCGCCAATGAAACTTTCAGACCGTAAGGGGGTTATAACCTTTGAGCCTTCCCGTGCAGAGGTGATCGTTGCGGGTGGGCTGATTTTACGGAGTTTGCTGAGGCTTTTTGGAAAAATATCACTTAAGGTTTCGACCCGAAATTTGAGATGGGGCTTTTTAATCAGCAAACTTTGAAATATCTTGACTTTATCTTAAATATTCCTAATTTCCGCCATCGGAGGTTATTATAGCTAAATTTTTACTGTAAGAATTTTAATGTAGCCTTTTATACAACTTGATGATAAGACCTTTCATTTACATACCGAACCTTATTCCGTTCGGTATTTTTTTTTGAAGGAGGCTTAATGAAGCGATTTTATCTATTAATAATAATGACTCTGCTATTTGCAGGCAGTTTATATGCCGCACCGGTTTTTGATCTGGACGATCCGATTATGAAACTGCTGGCAAATAGCGGAGTTGACGTTGTTTATGACGGTACTTATGTCTGGATCGGAACCAGCAAGGGGCTTTCGGGCACCGATAACGGCGGAATGGACTGGAATTCCTATGATTCCTCCAACGGGCTTCTGACCGATGAGATTGCCGCGCTTTCTTATGGCAACGGCCATCTCTGGATTGCCAATTCCAGCGCAATATTATCGCAGGGCACCTCGGTGCCGGTTGGGGATGGGTTCAGCGTGACCTCGAATTTCGGCAGCAGCTTTCAGACTTTCATGCCTTTTCAGGCCTCCAGTCCGGGCATGATCTGCTATGATCTTGATGTTTACGATACGGTCGTGTATGCCGCCTGTTTTTACGGCGGTTTGATTTACAGTACCGACGACGGTCAGGAATGGGAGAATCTCTATCCGGATTCACTGGCTCGGCAGGATTTTCTGGACAGCACATTTGCCTATTTCAACAACAGATTTTTCTCCGTTCACATTGACGGCAATCCCGAGGATACTGTTGTAGTCTGGGCCGGTTCTGCAGCCGGCATGAATCAATTCCAGTTTATAGACCGTCCCGGCAAGCTGGCATCAAATCACATCCTCGATTTTGCGGTTCAGAACGGCTATCTCTGGATTGCTACCGACCAGGGACTCAGCCGCTCGGAAAATAACGGCACCAGCTTTGGGTCCTATTTTGAGGAGGATGGCCTGACCGAGAGTTATACCAGCGCGGTTGCGGCTTATGATGACATCGTGATAAGCGCGGGATTTGATTCTGATAATGACGAGGGCGAGGGTTTTGCCTACTCGGATGATTTCGGCGATACCTGGATGCAGAGCCTACCGGATGAGGCTGTGGGGGCAGGTAAGAAGGTCGAGGATATTCTTATAACTCTTGATGATGATATGGAAAAGACAATCTGGGCGGCATGCTCCGAAGGCGGATTGATTCGCTCGCAGGATGACGGTCAGACCTGGGATAAGATCATCCTTGATGAATCGGAAACCTCTCCCGATTCAACTTTCAACCAGATCTTTTCGCTGGCAAGCTTCTATTCATTATCCGAAGAGGCTGAATGTGCTTCCGATGACACTCTTTATCTCTTTGCCGGGAGCGGAGGCGGTCTCTGGAGGATTGAAATCCCATGCCCGTACAGCGGTGACCCGGTGGATACAGAGCTGTTTAGATTCGGAGATATCGAAAATGCCGGATTGAAAGCGTCCGCGGTCGCAGCTAATTACTGGGAAGAGGAAGACGAAGGCGTGATTGACACGATTTTCGAATGGGCTGTGGCCACAGCTCCCTTCGAAGGTGAAGGCGGGCGTGCGATTCTTCTTTCTCAGGATTTCGGTCAGACCTGGACCATAACATTCGTTGGGGACGAAGTGAACGACATTATCTATACTGAGGATGATATTTGGCTGGCCAGCGAGGTTGGCCTGAGAAGGTATAACCGCTCCAATCAGACCTGGATTCCGGTTGAGGTCAGCAATACAGATGAAGAAAGAGAAATCGACACGACTCTTACAGCGCTTTTATTCGACGATATAGATTCGCTATTCTGGGTGGGTTCGGAGAACGGCCTGGCCTCGAGTCCCAATGCATTGCCTGGATTCTGGACTATAGATACGGTCAATCTAGACCAGACTACATTCGACCACAATATACGCGCCACCTCCGGTGATGAGGACGGCCTCTCCGGTAACTTCGCTGTTTCGGTTGAGGTGCAGTATTATGACGGCGACAGGTATGTCTGGGTGGCCGGTAATTCGACCGGGCTAACCGGCGAGACTAACGGCATAAATCTTTCCACCGATAACGGCCGGACCTGGGATGTCGTGCTGACCGGAATCAATGCCTGGAACTTTGCCTTTGACGGAGCCGTTGTCTACGCGGCAACTTCGGCGGGTCTCCTGCGCACTTCTGATTTTGGTGAGAGCTGGGATACACTGCAATTGGTGGATGCCGGAACCGGTTCTGAAATTTATGAGGGAACTGAATTTTTCGGTGTGGGGTTGGCCGAGGATGTTATCTGGGCCGCCTCCAACGACGGCATGGCCAAAAGCACAGATGGCGGAAATAGCTGGTCGGTTTACAGGACTTTCGAGGATGTTCCCGAAGATGCCGGCGCCAGCGCATACGCCTCTCCAGTGCCGTCATCACCCTTCGTTTCACCCGGCGGAAGAGTAAAATTTCATTACAAATTTGAACAAAGCGGCAGTATAACGATAAAGGTGTACGATTTTGCCATGGATCTTGTAGCTACTCCGGTCGACGGCGAGCAGCGCGAAGGCGGTGTACAGCATGACGGCGATACATGGGATATGAGAAATGATAACGGTGATATTGTCGCAACCGGACCGTATTACTTCAAGGTCGAGAATTCCTCGGGTGAAGAGGCCTGGGGCAAAATTATGGTAATACCGTAGGCAGGAGTGTATGATGAAGAAGATAATTTCGATATTTATAATACTATCACTGGTCGGGACTTCGGGCGCGCTTGCCGAAGACGGTAATGGCGGTGGTACCGCGGCTTTCCTCAAGCTGGGCTTCTCTGCCCGGGTAATGGGTATGGGAGGGGCATATCTGGCGATCTCCGATGACGCCACCGGCATGTTCTACAATCCCGCCGGGCTGGCACAGCTCAAATGGAATTCCGCCAGCGCCTCATACAGGCATATGGATTTCGACCGTAAATTCGGCTATGTAGCGTTTGGAGTACAAGCACTTGAGGAGGCTACGGTTGCCGGTGGATGGATACATGCATCCGACGGGAACTGGGTGGGGAGAGACGGTGAAGGCATACCCACCAATGAGGACCTGTCTTACTCCGATAATACAATCGCTCTGGCATTCGCTAAGAAGTTCGGCGATATCTTTATGGTAGGTGCTACCGGTAAGTACTTCATTACCAAGGTCGCGGATATAACCTCCAATACGGTTACCTTTGATCTTGGCGGAATGGCCGTTCTCGATAAATTGAACTTTTTCGAGCCGGATGCGTTCTTCGATGCAGTGAGGGTTGGACTTGTAGTCGAGAATATGGGCGGAACCCATCGCTTTAATACCGGCGATTACTGGTCTCAATTCGGCGAGGTCGGCGTAGCCCAGGACGAGGATATGCTTCTGGGTGTCAAGGGCGGTGTTTCGGCGCTCATTCTCGATAGTACCACTCTGGTCAGTGTGGATGTGCGCAAGATTGAAAATCATGATATAAAATTCTTCGCCGGCGGAGAATATGTGTTCAATAAACTGGTGGCTCTCAGAGCAGGCTATGCCGATGAGAGGTTGGCCTTCGGGGGCGGAATATCGAAAACATTCATTTATTATAGATTTAAACTCGATTACGCCTTCGTCACGGCTGTTGATGGCGAGGCGCCGGATCATTTGTTTACCATTGGATTTGAATTCAGATAAGAGGTTATCGTGAAGATAATGAAAGTATCGATCATAATCATTCTGAGCCTGATTTTATTTCAGGGCTCTTTGTCGGGTCAGGTCAGGAAAGATGATATCTCAGGCTTTTCAACCCTGCTGGTCTCCCCCTCGGCACGTCATGCCGCCATGGGCGAGGGCGTGGGTTCGAGTGGAATGGATTTCTTTACACTTTATTCCAATCCGGCGGGAATTCTGAATGTTCCCTACCTCACTGTCGGAGCCGCTCACAACGAGTGGATAGCCGATTACCGTAGTGAGTATATCGGCCTGGTTTACCATCCCTCGGATTTTGCCCTGGGGGTATCTGTGAATTATGGCACCGTTGATGATATCGAGCGCCGTTCCGGACCTACCGATGAACCGGAGGGATTATTCGATCTTAATGATATTGTTGCCGGAATCACAATCGCTCGAAATCTGGGCGAGAAATTGAAACTGGGTATCACATCAAAAATCGTCTACGAAAAGCTGGATGTATACTCCTCGACCGGCGTGGCTTTCGATTTCGGAATGCAATATCTGGTAAGGCCGGAGCTTATGATCGGCGCCAGTTTTTCCAATCTGGGCTCGTCGATGAAACTCGATGATGAGGAATACGATCTGCCGCGGATTCTGCGGGGGGGAGCCTCATACAGAATAAAGGACTTCCTGATTTCCGGAGATGTTGTGTATCCCACTGACGACGATCCGCATTTTCATCTTGGCGGGGAGTATAATCTAAGCCAGATGTTTTTCCTGAGAAGCGGATTCCAGAGCGGCTATGAAGAAAAGGCTCTGGCATTCGGGCTCGGCTTTGAACAGGAAGGATTCAATATTGACTACGCATACGTCCCTTTCAAATCGGACCTTGGTGATACGCATAGAATTTCACTCACATATTCGCTGTTAAAGGAGGAGTAGTGGCTAAAAAGAGAATCGCCTGGCTGCCCGGTGACGGGGTTGGTGTTGACGTTATGGAAGCCGCCAAAATTGTATTGGACAAAGTCGGACTGGATGCCGAGTACATCCACGGCGATATCGGCTGGGAATTCTGGTGCAAAGAGGGAGACCCGCTTCCCCAGCGCACAGTTGACCTGTTGAAAGATACCGATTGCGCACTTTTCGGTGCGATCACATCCAAACCCAAGGAGGAGGCCGAGAAAGAGCTGGTGCCGGAGCTTCAGGGCAAGGGCCTGGTTTATTCCTCGCCCATCGTGCGCCTGCGTCAGGAATTCGACCTCAGAACCAACCTGCGTCCCTGTAAGGCCTATCCGGGAAATCCGCTGAATTACAAAGACGGAATCGATCTGGTGGTTTTCCGTGAAAACACAGAGGATTTGTACGCCGGAGTAGAGTTCTTCCCCTTCCCGGAAGAGGTCTTTAATGTGATCGAAAAGAATAACAAGAAAATTTCCCGATTCAGGAAATATGGCCTTGAAAATGTCGCGGTTTCTCTGAGAATAATCTCAGAATATGCCGCCCGCAATATTATTACCGATGCTTTCGAGTATGCAAAAAAGTTCGGCTACAAGACGGTTACGATTGTTGAGAAACCTAACGTAATCCGTGAGACCTCCGGCCTTATGGTGCGCACCGCGCGTAAAGTGGCCCAGGATTACCCGGATATCGAACTGTGGGAAACCAATATCGATGCCATGTGTATGTGGCTGATCAAGAATCCTTTCGATTATGGCGTCATCGTAACCTCGAATATGTTTGGCGATATCGTATCCGATCTCTGCGCTCAGCTTGTGGGCGGACTCGGATTCGCAGCTTCAGGCAACATTGGAGATGACTACGCTGTCTTCGAACCGACACACGGTTCCGCACCCAAGTATGCCGGACAGTACAAGGTTAATCCGACCGCCATGCTGATCTCGTGCAAGCTGATGCTGGATTGGCTGGGCGAGGTGGATAAAGGAGCCGCGGTAGATAATGCCATCGCTTCCGTTATCAAAAAAGGAGAATTCCGTACTTACGATATGGGCGGCACTAATACCTCTATTGAAGTCGCCCAGGCAGTTGCTGACCATATTGTATAAATGATAGATTTTACTGAAATAAAAACGCCCGCTTAATGCGGGCGTTTTTTTATTGTTGTAAATTATAATTCTATTAGCAATTTTCTGAGGATATCCCATGCAATCTTCGCATTCTGTTCTGATATCTTTAATGCCCTTTTTCGCTGCTCAAGGCCAGGATGTATCAAATTTCTAAAGCCCCTTAATGCATGTGTAAGATGATAAAATTGTGAACTAATTATTTTTTCTGAATCTGCCACTTCTAGCAATTCATTCAATTGCATTCTATGAACACTTTTATTTATTTTTCTTTGCGATAATTTATATGATGATATTCCATTAGTTTTTATGACATCAAGAAGAATTGCCTCAATCATGCTTCCAGTCATTACTAGGGCAGATTTATATGATTTTGTTAATATTGCAAGAGCTGATTCATGTAGATCACGCTTAAGCATAAATTGCAGATCTTGTGAGTTTACTTTTTTTAAGCAAGATTTAAGATAGTCATCGTAGCCTATTTGTCGCAAAGAATTGAGCGTAATTGCAGACGAAATATCTAATACTTCTTGGTTTTTTTCTACTTGCATTTGCAATTCGGAAATTCTCTCTGAAATAAAAGGATTTATCCTGAACAATAGACGATCTTGTCCTTGGGAAGTACTATCTCGATCAATTAAATACTTCTCCTTTACAAGATAATCTATTGCCTTTTTGGCTTTTGGTTTGGCTAATGAATGTATACTTTCAAGTATTATCTTTGGTTTGTTTATTAAATTTTCGAAATCTTTATTTTCCCATAACGCTAGTATATATGATTTGCATTCATGAGATTCCTTAAAAAATGCTTCCCCCGATTGTTGATATGATCTAAGTCGTTCCAGATTCCGTTTGTAGATAGGCTCTGTTTTATCTAAGGAGAATGCATGTTCAAAAAGCTCTTTGGCCAAGGAGAATTCCCCTTTTTTTTCATAGATTACGCCCAAATTATTATGTGCCGCTGCGGCCTCTGGATGTTTTTCCAGGTATTTAGAATAGCAAATCGTGGCCTTTTCAAGATTGTTCAGCTCAGCATATGAATATGCTATTTCAAATAATCTCTCCGAAATATTATAGATATTATTTCCTAATAAATCCGTTAATTCACAAATTTCACTGTAATCCTTTTCCTTAAATAATCTCAATAATATATGCAGAATAGGCCCATGGATAAACTGTCTTATGTCCAGGCAATTACCCTTATTTATGCATTCTTTTATATCCGTAATGATCTGTTTAAATTCATTTTCAGGCGCATCAGAGATGTATGAAAATCCAAGCAATTCAATTTGATCTTCTATATCAGAATAATATGTACTTTTAAGATATTTCAAAGCATACGAATGCGCCCCCATTCTATCGTCTTCCTCAATTAGCTTATCAATTAGCTTAAAATATGGGGCCTTGTTGGGTGGTAGATACTTGATTGCATATTTTAAATCATTCAAAATTCTTTTTTTCGAAAGATTTATGGTTGATTGAAAATCATCCGCAATTACAATCCTGATGGTTTTTGCTTTAGCTTTAATTGATTTATCTTTCGATGATTTTTCAATCCTCTTCAGAGCATTTTCTATATATGGATATATTGCATTATCTATGAATGCAAAATCTAAGCAAAATGAAAAGGGGCCTCCATAGTAATCTCTTATTTCGATTTCATGAAAAATCTCCAAAGCCTGTTTGATTCTTGATTGATCCAATAATGTTAAGACCATGCAGAAGTACTGAATAAATTCTAAGTCTATGTTTAAGTCTTCATCGATTAGATTTTTAAAAATGGAAATTGCCTTCTTAAATCTTTTCATTTCATAATAACAGATACCTTTAAAAAGCTTTGAAAACCAAATCTCTTCTCGAGTATTCGCATTTATTTGATTAATAGTTTTCAAGGCGATATCAAAGTTCTTTAGCTCTACGAAGGCAACGACCATTAATGCCTTTAAGCGGTTACTCTCAATTCCCTTTTCAAGTACTTCTTCATAGATCTCTGGCATTTCCTCAAGTTCAACATAACCTAATAGCATATTATAGAGTTTTGCGCTAGTTGGGTAAATTTCGAGTTAATTACAAAAGGTGTGGAAATTGACAAAAAAGTAGCGTAACCTTTCACAAGATATTTAAGAAATAGTGCTTTAAACGGAAAGGATACGCTGATGAGAGATTATGAAAAAGTTGGAAGTCAGTCAACCGAAAAGTTTGAAAAAAGTCTGGATGAATTGGCCCTTGAGGGAGCTTGTCGGATGCTGAAAGCGGTACTGGAATCAGAAGTAGAGGAGTTTCTGGGTCGCCGGTGCTATGAACGGACAGAAGAGTTCCGCGGCTACCGCAATGGCTACGGCAAGAGTCGTAAAGTGGCGGTTGGTAGCGGGACGG
>CAZBZV010000080.1:0-12445 GCA_964496505.1 uncultured Ignavibacteria bacterium
GCCATATTCAATTTACTCTATGATTGGAGATACAACACTTACCTCGCCATTTTCCAAAACCAGAGTTGAAAACTCATTAACGGGATTGCCCTCGGGATCACCCAGACTGACCGTACTGGTATTGAAAGTCAACTGGGTGGTGCCCTCAATCACCGGTTCAAAAAATACACGTGCCAGGCGGCCAGAGCCTGTAACGCCCGATTCGCCCTGTGTCCTGGTAATTCCTACTGCTACATATTCAGGCTCAATGCGGGCAAGACTTTGTGGACTGTCGCCGAGAAAAGGCCCCATAGCCACTTCAGTCGGAGCGATGATATCATTGTCATATTCTATTCTGAAACTCGCTCCAAACAAATCTTCTACATTGTATACATATATATCGAAATATTTAAGATTATCCGTATTGGGTGAAACCGGCTGAAAGAGCGGATCGACCTTGAGCATTAGCACCTGAGGAACCATCTGGATATTAACCGTTACATCCTGGCCCAATCCGACATCCTCAGTCGCACTTCCTGAATAAAGCACTCTCTCCTCGGCGTTAAAAGCAACCAGAGAAAAGTTTATATTCTGCCCGGGGGTAACATCAACAACAACATTTACTCGCCCCGATTCGAACGGCACATTGCGAGTCAAAAATGTAATATCTCCGGCTGTAATCGTAAGCTCAACACGAGACACATTGGAATTCAACTGAGAGCCTTCGAATGCCGCCGCCAAATTTACCGGCATTGTGAATTCAGGTCCGGTTGAATTGCTGCAACCGGATAGCAATATCGCCGCGATCAGCAAAACAGCAAACGGGAATCCCGTCAAACCTGTTCTTTTTAAAGAATATCTATTCATCAGAAACTCGCTCCCACTCCTAAAACCAACTGCCAGCCGCTGAGGTCCAAAGCGCTGTCATCCGCAGAACCGGTGAAATACTCGAATTCAGCAACGCCGCTTAACACCTTGCTGAATACGCCCGTTAACCCGGCGCCTATTCCGAAATAGTTGGATGATCCAAAGCCGCGCACATGATCCTCATCATAACCATTGGCGGCAACATACTGATAATCGAGAAGAGCCTTTACTCCGATTCTCTCGGTTGCGCTGTAGCCGACCTCCCCGTATACGCGGGTTTCGGCTCCATGGCTTTTCTCCGTTTCCGTTATCAGCTCACCCGCATCCAGGCGCTTATCCTTACCGCGAATAATCTGTCTAAATCCAAGCAATGTGGAGATTTGATCTTCATTGAAACGGAATTCTCCGGTAAGGTCAAAAATGTCACCGTCCTGGAATACCGGATTACCGTCGAGCTCATCCTCTCCAAACATATTATAGACAATCGACATCCGCCCCGAGAACTGATCCCTCCTGGCCGATCCAAATGCGCCCAGGCGGATCACATTTCCCGGCTTATAATCATCGGTGCCCTCAAGAGGCTCATAAGATGCCTTAAGCATATAAGCCGCTCCGGCGCCGAACGACAGATTATCGAATGTGCGTGCGTAACCCGCTTCCAGCGTGGCGCCGAATCCCTCGCCGTAATTTTTTACCGGGAAGTTAAAAAACGATTCTGTCAGCAGATTCACCACTCCGACTTCATCATTATCCAGCGCTTTCTTGCCGGTTGGGAGATTGACTCCCGCCCCCAAAAGCACCCGGTCTTCGAGGAATGAAACGTATACCGCCAGGCGGGAATCGTTTAATCCCGAAAGCGAGGCATCCGTAACCGTACCACTGCCATCATCCAGTTCCCGGCTGGAACCGGCGGTGGAAGATGTAAAGACGATTTCCAGATTATCCTGAATCGGGACGAAGCCATAAACCGGAACCACCCATTGACTCAGGCTGATCTCCTCACCATCGTCATTGGTAACATCCCAGCTCTGATATATAAATTTTAATTCTCCTGACGGTGGCTGTCCAAATACGATCTGCCCCTCCAAAGGCTGGTATACAAACAGAATACCGGTCAGAAGAAAAATGATAATCAAGTATTTTCTTTTATAATCCATCATAAACTTACTCATCGAATGAACCGTTGATAGTTACGCTGCCCGTACCGACCACTGGTTCGGTATGCGGATTGTCACCTTCATCCTCACCTCTGTCAGGCTGAAAACCGAGAGTGTTCCGAAGAGAGCGCAGGCTCTGCCCGGTTTCCACGGTAGTTACCGAACGGGCGTACATCGCGGCCCGCTCCTCGAACTCCGAGGGCGGCTCGATTTCGCCGTTATAATCGGACAAACCGACAACCTGAGATTTGGCCTTTTCGGCCAGTTCAAAGCCCGGATCCTCCTTCAAAGCATTATCGAACTGGGCTTCTGCCAGCGAAAACATGCCCTGGTCCATATATTCCAGTCCGAGGCTGTAAGACAAAAATGCCAGAAATGAATTGGTGGGCTGCTCCAAAAGCTCCTCTTCCTCTTCGGGAGAAAGTTCGTAGCCAAGCCTCTCCAGAATTTTTCTGGCAACATCCTTCTGAAGCATAAAGAACTTCTGCAAATCGCCCTCGACATCCCCGGGATATTCAACAAAGCCATCCTTAACACCGATGATGCCCGATTCGATCTTGATCTCATCCGATTCCTCCTGCGAAAGCTGACCGGATACTACCCTGGCCGCTCCTACCAGTTTGCCTACACGGGGGACACGATCCTTATCGAAGTATTCCGATCTGGTCAGCTTGAGCTCATCCAGAATCGCCTGTAGTTTCATGCGCTCAACCACCTGCAATTCCGGAATCTTGCTGAGATCAATTACTAAAAGCTCGGAAAGGCCTCGTGCAAGAGGCGAATAACGAGGCGTCAGGTTGCCCGGATTGAATCCCAGAACGGCAAGTGTATTATCCGGAATCTCCTCGGTATCAATGGATTTTTCCTCGGAGATGATCTGGTTTACCTCGGCCTGCACCGCCTGATCGGTCAGATATCTGACACGGTGCCTGATACGGTCTGAGATATCCTGATCCGGATGCTTATCGAGATACGCTCGATATACTTTCGCGGCCTGCTCCATTTCTCCCAGACGCTCGTAAGACAGCCCCAGAAACAGGCTCACAGAACCGTCTTCAGGTGCAAGAACCGCCCCCTGCTTGAGTGCATTCACCGATTCACCGTAATTGCCGGCCCGATAATGCGCTATACCCAGATACTTCCAAGGTTCGGCTTTGTCGGGATTGCGGGAAACTGCATCATCGAAGAAGGCAATTGCATCCTGATAATTCCCTGCATCAAGTTCTTTTTTGCCGCGATTGTATATACCGCTCGAGCAGGAAACCAATAAAAGAGATAAAGCTGTCAGGAGATACAGTAACCTAATTTTCAATAAGCTTTTATCCTTTCAAAGCTAATGGTTCCAGACGATCTTTCTTTTTCTGGGCCTCCGCATAATTTGGCGCCAGATCAAGCGCCTTCTGAAATTCTGCATAGGCCTCGGGATATTCTTTTTTATCTTCCAGAGCAAGACCGAGAGAATAATGATAGAGGGCATCATACTTTGCATCCTTACCCTCGTTGATTTTCTCCTCAGTATTCTTGTCGACATCTACCTTCATATCATCAAGGATTTTAAAGACCAAATCTTTCTGCAATTCAAAAATATTATCCGGGTCGCCCTCGACCTCTTCCGCCTTGATGATCTCGCTTGTCTCCACCGAGACAAGGCGGCCGTATATCTTGAAGTTATTCTTGTCGATCTTCATGAATCCGCCCATCAGGATTGTCTGGGCGCCGACAAGTTTGCCCATCTTAACCGCGGTGCTCTTGTCGGTAAGGTCGGACTGTTGTAATTTCAACTCATCCACGAGGAAATTTATCCTGTCGCGCTCAACCACGCGAAGAGCTTCGGATTTGGTTATATCCTGAATCATCATCGACATCAGGCCCTTGCACAACGGATCGAGCTTTTCCTGATCCTCGGAAATCGAGTGATTGTCGAAATACATCACCGCAATCGTCTCTATATCAGAATCCTGCCCGCGCTTTTCTACAGGAATACCTTTTTCCACGGCATACCAGATCTTCATCATCTGGGGAGGATATTCATCGGGAGTCAACTGCACGGTAGGATCGAGCTTGGCCAGCCGTTCAAGATAGGCCTGAGCCTCCGCTTCCTGGCCGCGATTGACCTCGGACATTGCCAGGATCAAAAGCGCATTTTTTTCCTGCTCAACATTGAGATCCTGGTTTGCCAGAAGACTGGATGTTTTTATGACCGCATCCTCGAATTGAGCTCGGCGATACATTTTATTAGCTTCAACTATGGTTTGTTCAATTTCAGTGGCTGCCAGCTTGGGTGTTTCTTCCTGCTGCGCGGATGCGCATGCCAGAAACGACAGAAGTAAAATGAAAAAAAGCCCCGCAAAGATTTTTCTCTCCCTGACCATTAAAATACCCTCCTGGTAAAATTTAATGGAAAATAGGTAGTGATTTTGCAAAAATCAAGTTAAAAACTTGTTACACCTACATATTTTACGTTAAAAGTCCTGTTTTCGCTTAATTTTTCCTTAATTTAAAGTTTATTTCCATATCGTCATCTGCACCGACATTTATAAGCTTATATCCGCCCACAGTTTGGTATCCGTCGCGAATCACTGCAATTTTATGCGGTCCCTCGGCCAGATCGAAGGCGAATGGCGTGCCCACATCCTGCTTCTTATCATCTATGTAGATCGTACCCCAGGAGGACGCCCCTCCAATAAAGCTGGCTGAAACACGCACTTTACCCGTGGGTGCGGCAAAATTGTAATCGCGTGACTGCACATCCTCACTAACCGTAATCGTATCAAAGAAGCGGGCATTTTTCCAGTCCATCTTATTGTTGATAAGAAGAATCTCATGCCTGCCCGGTTGCAAAGTGTCCAGATAGATCGGCACATCGTTATGCGGGATTTTTGTACCGTCAATATATACCTCAGCGGCGTTGGCATAGTCATACGGAGTATAATATATTTCCAGCTTGCCGTTATATTGCCCGGGCTGAGTTGCTGTCTGCTGACCGTCATCGGTCCCTGCATCCTCAAGATCCGCATCAGGCTCTTCATCTTTTCCTTCATCAGCATCGCTCAGGCCCTCATCAATCTGCCCGCCATCCGCTGGCCCGGTAGTCTCTTCTGCAATCGGTTCTTCCCCTCCCGGCTTCAGGGCAAACTGGTAAGCTACAAATAACACCACCACAACCGCTATTACGGCCGCCAGAATTAAAATCGGACGCGGTCCTTTTTTGGTGGGCGGCTTTTTGAACTCCGTCTTATCCGTATCTTCCGTGCGAATTTCCGTTTTGGCATTGGTCTCGCGATCGTAAACTGTTGCCGCCAGAGTGGCCTCGTCATCTGTAGGGATATTGGCGCTGCGCTGAAAATCGGCAATCTTCTGCGACATCTCCTGCGCGGTCTCGAAGCGGTTGGTGGGTTCTTTTTCGAGCGATCTGAGTAAAATCTCTTCCAGTCCGCGCGGAACATCCTCACGAATATCCGAGGCCCGCGGCGGAGCTTTTTCCATATGCGCCTTCATCAGGAGAAAATCGGAGTCTTCTTTAAAAGGCAGTTCCCCGGTAATCATCTGATACAATGTTATGCCCGTGGAATATAAATCGGTGCGATAATCGATGTCCTTTTTGCCGCGAATCTGCTCGGGGGACATATACGGCAGTGAGCCCGCAGCGGTACCGGTCTGTGTCAGCTTCGATGAGCCCAGTATTTTGGCGATTCCGAAGTCGGTGATTTTAACCAACCCGCTTTCGGTAACCATTATATTCGAGGGCTTGATATCCCTGTGTATTATGCCGTTTCGATGGGCGTAGCCCAAAGCCGAAAGAAGCTGCCTCGAGATCATAGCCGTATCCTGTACCGAAAACGGCCCTTTCTCGCGAATGATCTCATCCACATTCATCCCGTCCACATACTCCATAATGATAAAATGCATATCATCGATGACCTCGAAATCGTAGATGGTTACGATATTGGGATGATTCAATTTTGCCATCGCTTTGGCTTCGCGATGAAACCAGGCGGAGAATTTCTCTTCGGATGCAAGCTGGCTGTGCAGGAGCTTGAGAGCGATCTCGCGTTCGATCATCGTATCGAAGGCGCGATAGAGCACACCAAAGCCGCCCTCACCGCGTTTTTCACGTAACTCGTATTTACCTATTCGTTTTGTATCCATATAATATCCCTTTGGTTAGGGCTATTAAAACCATACACTATATTTTAGTCAACAAAAAAAGGCCACTATGATTAATGGCCTGATCCAAATATGCAAAACTATCTAATATGCCAGGCATGGCGGCGGCTGTCCCCCAATGAAAACATAGTTGATGATAAACACCGCATCGGAGACATTTATGTTCTCATCGCAGTTGGCGTCGCCCTGTAATAGGTGCGGAATGGGAGGATTTCCCCCGATAAAGACATAGTTGATAATCCAAACCGCATCGCTTACATTAATAGTACCATCATTATTGGAATCACCATTGAAGATTGTAATCTCGATAGGCAGGGAATCGACGGCATACGCCGTGCTGTCGCTGTGGGAAGTTGCGGTTAGAATGATATTGTCAACAGTACCGGGCACGAGGCCGGGGCCGGAGTAAATATCGGCATAAACCTGCACCGAATCCTTGAGGGGAATAATAAACAGCGTATCCTGGAGCTGGCAATCCCATCCCATCACATCATCGATTGTCATGTGATAGATATCCTGCTTCGCTCCCCGGTTGTAAACCCAGAAGCTCACCGTACGCGGTCCCATGGAATAGATATCGTGTGGCCCTATCTCCCCCACCTCGGCTGCATAATCCGGCCAGGGAAGCATATACGCAGAATAGGTATAATTCACATTATCGGCATACCATGATTTCACCACCGGATTAAGTACGATATAATCGTATAATTCGATCTCGGATACTATCAGTGAACCGGCATACGCCTCGTTGAGCGAAATTTCCGTAAAGGTGTAATTATTTCCCGGTTCAGCCAGAATAACATTGGCTCCCCAATGATACCCGTCCTGCCCGTCAAAGCTCAGGACGAAATCCCCGATAACATCGCCGAATTCATCAAACTGGATATAATTCGCTGCCAACCCGTCCGGACGTTTAGACAGGTAAGGCTGCAGGTCACCTGTCGGATAAAATATGATCGTTCCCAGAAGATCAATAGTGACGGGATAATCGGCACCGTCTGCATAATGATTTCCGTCATCATAGATGTATGTGCACCAGTTCCAGACTGCGAATTCTTTGAATGCCTCATAAAGGCTGGAGTTATAATCCTGTAAGGTAGAGTTTATAACTGCATAAGCATCGTCATCTTCAATCAGGTTTTCCCAGATATTTCTGATAATCGTGGTGTCGAAACGGTTATCCAAAAATCGATTCCAGATAAAAGAGCCGTATTCGTGATAATTGTATGAATCACCCAGAGCAAGATGCGGAAAATTAAAGAATTCGGGAAGATAATTATAATTGTCGTTGACCTCGGGATAACAGATTTCCTCCATCCAGGTCGAGGAGACCTCCATGTACCACATATCGCTCAGGAGATTATAGGCCATTTGAACCGAATGAAAATACTCATGGGCGCAGGTGACTTTGGCCGCACCTTTCTGCAAACCTTCCGGGTCTTCATTAGGAGGAAAGCCGTCGAAATTTCTGTGCACAACCATATAGCTTATCCAGTCATCCCATGTCTCCGGCCCGTAACTTTCCGGCTGGGTATAACCGTAATAAGGCATCTCCATCAGATATATATCATAAAGCGAATCCCCTCCCACCGTATCATCCGAGGGAGGATAGAGATATCCGAGATTGTCATGCATACATCTGTAAGAACTGTCGCTGTACTGAGCAATCCAGTCCACATAATCCGGAATTCCATTGGCAGGATCGATATCTTCCGGATTGACAGCATGAGTCCCTTCGATTTTGTAATGAATTCTAAAATATCCCTCGGGGCTGACATGAGAGGAATCCAGATTAGGACGGCTTAAATATTGCTTCAAGGTCTCCTGTTCAAGTTTCGACAGCCGATCGAAGTTCTGCCTGGCCTCGACCATAATCTCGGTCGCTGATTTCAGCTTCTTCTCATCTTCAACCTTGTATTCCTCAGGGAGCCTATCCGGTGCGCGCACAGTCATAACCTGATAGATTATTTTCTCTCCCAGACTTATCCTCTCCTGGGCATAAGCGGCCTCTATTTTTTCTATCGGAGAGCTTTTAGCGTAAAGACTCTGGACAGTAAAAAGCATCAAAGCCGAAAGCAGTAATATTTTCAGCAAAGATGATTTCATGAGGTTTCTCCGGGGCGAGACATCAGATACAGGGCTCCATTACAGATAATTCTTTATCACTACATTGTAATTAATATCGGCAACAATGTATTTGTTCCTGATGCTTAAATTTTGCAAGTATAAAAGCAGGAACGCCTTATGTTAAATAACATAATGAAAATGGGGATTTTGTCAATTCAAAAAGGAAATGCGGCATGATACAAATGCTTATGCTTCCCCAGATCGCCCCTTGAATCTCGACGGTCTCGTGCTAAAGCTTAACCCGAGAACTGCCCTTCTGCTGTTTTGCGCTTGAATGAAATTAATCCGAATTCACCTGCCAGAATCTTATTGGTTGCGGCCACAAATGCCGACCCATTAAGACCTTGCAGGGCATAGGGATGGATAATCTTCTTTTCAAGCAGTTTGGCCTGGTTGTGATCAAAGCTTTCCGAAGCCATGGCGACCTCCTTCCGGGAGGCGGCATTAGGGTTACGTATGGTTTTCTACTTTACAGTTTTTTGACATACACCTCAGGCCTTGATCTTCTTCCTTAACCTGTTGATAGCACGCCATTTATAAATATTTACCACCTGCTGAGCTATTTCCAGCCTGGCAGCTATTTCCCTCTCGGTGAAACCCTCGATTATTAGCTCGATAACCTCACGCTGTCTGTCAGATAATGAATTCCGTATATGCCAGTTGAGCTTGGCGATAAATTTTCTGCTGAATTCCTTTTTATCTTTTTCGTGCCTGGTCTGGTAATATGCCGATCTTTCCTCCGGAAATTTCTCAAGAAGCTCCGAATCGACCAGAACCTCGGCGTACAGATACTCCTTCTTGCTTTGCATGTCCACAATATAAGCAAAGAATTGGTGATAATTGCTTTGAAATAGAAAAAAATTTGGTTTTTTCGCATATTCCTAACGATTTCCTTATCAAAAAGAGTATTAAACATCGTTTAATCTTCAGGAACAATGCGCTCTGGCATTTAACTGATGAAACACCTTGTTTCTTGAGAGGGTATTTATGTACACACCAAAACGTTCCAATGCGGACGAAACAGAATCCCGGAATTGCTGGGCCCTATACCGCCTGCAGAGTATACCTCCCTCCAAACTGGCAACTGTGATTAACCGGATTCTGCGAGGGGATGACTATCTGTTTAATTCTCTTGAACGTGAGATGAAATAGGCTCGTTATTTTCGTACCCTTACTCCGATGTTATAATCGGAGATCAGCCTGACCGCACACCCGGAGGCGCTTGAAAATTGGGAATATTTTCGATAAAATTAAAAGCCCGTTGAGTTGTATTCAACGGGCTTGATTTTTTTGCTTTTTTAGGTGACAATCAGCAGTCCGGTTCACCATTACCGTCGGTATCGCAGGGATCATTTCCGCCAATGAAGACATAATTTATGATCCATACCGCATCGCTGACATTCACAGCTTCGTCGCAGTTAACATCACCGGCTTCATACGGATCGGGAGGATTGCCTCCCACGAAAACATAGTTGACAACGGCCACAGCATCACTGACATTAACCGCCTGGTCGGAATTGGCATCTCCGCATATATATGCTGCCTTGATCTGCATACCCAGATATTTTTCGATTTTGCTGCCGGTCTCGTCCTCAACTTTTGCCCAGAATCCTTCAGGGCCTTCATCCAGAGGTGTGCCGGAGAGCAGACCCGTTTCGGATATAGTCAGACCACTGCCATCCAGACTGCTGTATTTATCGCTCCAGAGTCTTTCGCCGGTGCCGCCGGTGCAGGTCAACTGGACGCTGTACTCTTCGCCCACGATGCCGTCCGGCAGAGTGTCCTCAACAATCTCCATGCTGGGATTGATCATAAACTCAAAGGCCTGAGTATCATCCGCCCCCACAGCATCAGCCGCGCGCGCCGTAAACTGGACAAGGCCGTTTATCGACGGCACGCCGGAGATTAAGCCGTCTGTGGAAAGCGAAAGGCCGGTGCCATCCAGATCGGAATTAACATCGCTCCAGGCCAGACTGCCGGTACCGCCGGTGGCATTAAGCTGCTGTGTATATGTCCGGCCCTGGGTCCAGTCCGGAAGCGAATCATCCAGAATTTCCACATCCGGATTAATATCAAAGCTAAACTGCTTTTCGTCGGACTCGCTGGAAGCGTCGGTCACCACTGCTGTAAACGCGATCGTGCCGGTAACAGAGGGCAGGCCGGAAAGCAGACCTGTACTCGACAATGTCAGCCCCGTGCCATCCAGATCATTAAACTTATCGCTCCAGGTATGAGCGCCGGTACCGCCGGTAGCCTCGAGCTGCTCGGAATAGAGATAACCGAAGGTCCAGTCGGGAAGTGAGGTCGTGACAATTTCGGGAGCAATTCGAAGCGGCGGGAATACTATCATATCCACCCATCCGCAGTCAGAACCGTCGGACTGACTGCCGTCCTTGGTGTAAGACCATTTAAATGTGTGTATACCGGGAGTTACGCTGTAGCTGACCTGAGTCCAGGGATCCTCGCCCGACCATTTCTCCTGCTCATTTCCGTCAATATAGAATCGCAGATAGTCCCAGCCTGACTCAGAGGAGACCTTATAATAAAAGCTGAATTCACCGCCGGATAGGACTTCCGCGGTCAGCTCTATCCATGAATTCTGGTTGTGCGTTATACTGCCGGATTTGGCCGCATACATACCCTCATATACATCCGAGGTTACCGCTGACCAATCTGCAGAACCTCCCTGCACCCAGGGATATTGCGCAAAGCCTCCGCTCTCGAAGTCCTCGATCTGCTGGCCGATCATCAGGTCGAAAAAGATACTGTCCGTATAACCGCCGTCAGCGGTAACATCCAGCCTAAAAGCAGCCAGATAATTTATGGGACAGGCCGGATCGATATCGAATTGATACTGGAGATCGGACTGCGCCGTTCCGCCCAGTGCAGGTATAGTCGGATAAGTGGATGTTGCCTGGGTCACTGTTATAAAGGAATCACTCGAGGATAAAACACCTGCAGTATTATAAGAAATTCCGGCGCCGTTATTAACGAGTGTAATATTCATCGAGGCGTTATCGCCCGGATCGAGAGTCCCGCCGTTGTGTGAGACATAATCCAGAATCGGAATATTTGGCAGAGGATTCATGGCGACATCCATACGATTGGTCTGCAAGTCAACGACCGTAACAGAATATACCGTATCCGTGTAATAACCCGGAGCCGAGAATTCCAGATCGTAAGTACCTGCTTCAATCATACGGTGGTAGTCGCCCACATCCGGATCAGTGTAGACCATCGAGCTGTCAGTATCGGTATCATGGCCGAGTACCCGCACCATAGCATGAACAGGCTGTGCGGTACTGGCATCTGTAACAACTCCGCGGATACCGTATAGCGCCTGCTCGAACCAGTCCAGAAGCGATACCCGCAGATATCCCCAGTGAGCCGGAAGACTGCTGGCGGGAAGAAGCTTTGTATTGGAAATTTCCATAGTCACTTCACGGCAACCTTGAAAATAATTCATATAGTCCTGTCGTCCTCCGGAGATCGAATACCAGGCATATCCATTGGTAATACCGTTATCCTTAAATGTCAGGTATCCCGGGGGACTGTAATACTGAGCCGAATCGGCAAACTGACGTGAGATATCGTAATACCAATTATTATCAACATGAAGCGGAGCCCATGTATCCCAGGGATAATTAACAACCTCGGCGCCGCCGTGGAAGTTGCCGCCAATAACGAAACTGTGAGCCTCTGCAAAATCCATCATTACCTGGGTTTCCGGCTGACGGGTTCCACCCGGATAAGGTCCGTCCTCTGGATCAGGGAAATTTCTGTTTAAATCATAACTATTCGCGTTGTAACGTGTGGCCCCGTATACAGAGCTGTTTCCACCGGCATAAGTTCCGTCCGGATTTGCAAGAGGATTTATCCAGATCTCGCAGCTATCCACCAGACGGGTGATTAATGAGTCGGTGCCATAAGCGGTCAGAAGCGAGTCTGCCAGACGCAGCATGAGCACATATCCGGTGGTTTCATCACCATGCATAGTAGCGGTATACATAACCTCCGGCTCATCCTCCTCCACGCCGACATTGTCAGAAATCTCCAGAAATAATATCGATCTTCCTTCAACCGTGGAGCCGACATTATGAACCTGACATAAGTTGGGATAGTCAATGGCGAATTGGTTCATCATAGAT
>CAZBZV010000081.1:0-11878 GCA_964496505.1 uncultured Ignavibacteria bacterium
ATTGGCCGGTTTTAACCCGACCCCAACTGGCTGGTTTTAATCCGACCCGTGACATCAGCATGGGCATTCTGGCGGGATTTATAGCAGGTTCGGCCGGAGCGGGACTGTGGGGTTTGATATCCTATCTTACCAATTATCAAATTGGATTCATGGCTATTGGTGTAGGCTTTTTAGTGGGGATTGCGATCCGAAAATTCGGCGCCGGCGTGGATATTAAGTTCGGTATCGCAGGCGCGATACTTGCTCTTTATGGATGCATAGCCGGCAATATATTCTTTGTATGCCTGGCGGTTTCCAAGGAGTACGGTATCCTGCTGTCCGAGATTTTGTCTCAATTGAACTTTGAGACCATGTGGATATTCCTGAAAGCCGGATTTGAACCGATCGATGCACTGTTCTATGTCATCGCGCTTTATTTCGGCTACAAGTATTCCTTCCGGCAGATTACCAAGGAAGAACTTGAAAAGCTGACCCTGCGATAGTTTAAATATCTGCATCACAGAGTAGTGCGGCCAATATAAATCAAGACCGATTATTTCATTCCGTTTTCGGAAACATCTGATTCCAAAAATCATTATTAAATATTGTAAACACGGGGGCTCTACTGCTGAAATTGCTTGACTTTCGGGCATTTTTTCACTATCTATTTAGATTCTATAGTGGACAGGTCACTGCCGGAAAGCGTTGCCTTATACTCGGTTATAAGAAAATAAATACAAAAATCAAAGATAGAGAGGTTTTATGGTAGGAATTGTTGGATATGGTGCCAAAATACCCCGGCATCGCATTAAAGTTGAAGAGATTGCCAAAGTCTGGGGTGCCGACGCTGAATCATATAAGCGCGGTTTGCAGCTAACGGAAAAATCTGTTCCCGCTCCCGATGTTGACTGTGTGACACTCTCGGTCGAGGCTACCAAATATGCCCTCAAGCGTGCGGGAATCACAGGTGATAAGATAGATGCACTCTATATCGGCTCCGAATCGCATCCCTATGCGGTCAAACCCTCGGGCACGATTTGTGCCGAGGCAATCGGCGCCACACCCAATTGCCACAATGCCGATTACGAATTCGCCTGCAAGGCTGGTTCCGAGGCAATGTTCGTTTCGCTCGGCCTGGTGAAGTCGGAATTCTGCGATTATTCCGTAGGCATCGGCGCGGACACATCACAGGGCGCTCCCGGAGATGCACTCGAATATTCCGCAGCCGCCGGAGCTGCATCATTTATAATGGGACGTGAGAACCTGGTTGCCGAATGTCTGTACACGCATTCATGGATGAGCGATACTCCCGACTTCTGGCGACGGGAGCATGAGCACTATCCGCAGCATGGAGGACGCTTCACCGGCGAGCCGGCATACTTCAGAACCATCAAGGGCTGCGCGTATGCGCTTCTCGAGAAGTCGGGAATGAAACCCGAGGACTTTAAGTATGCGGTTTTCCATCAACCCAACGGCAAGTTCCCCATGAGAGTGGGCAAGATGCTGGGCTTCGAGCGCGAACAGCTCGAAACCGGATGGCTGGTTCCCACTCTGGGCAATACATACTCCGGCGCCTCTCCCATAGGCCTGACAGCGATTCTGGATATCGCCGAGCCCGGTGATAATATCTTTATGGTCTCCTATGGTTCCGGTGCGGGTTCCGACGGTTTTGTCTTCAAGGTAACCGACCGAATCAAGGAGGTTCAGGACCTGTGTCCCAAAACCCGTCCCCAGCTCGATGAAAATAAAATCTATGTCGACTATGGCACTTACGCCAAGTTTCGTAAGAAAATTTTGAAAAACGATTAGGAGTGAGATAAGATGAGAGATGTTGCAATAATAGGCGTCGGCATGACAAAATGGGGAGAGATCTGGGAAAAATCTCTGCGCCAGATGTTTGTCGAAACCGCTTATGAAGCCATAGCCGATGCCGGTATAGAAAAATTAGATGGTATGTATGTGGGCAGTATGTCCCCCGGTCTGTTCGTAGGACAGGAGCATATCGGCGCACTCCTGGCCGATTATCTGGGTCAGAAGAATATCCCTGCTGGACGAGTTGAGTCAGCCTGTGCCTCAGGCGGATTAGCGGTCAAATGCGCTTTCATGGATATCGCCTGTGGCAATTCCAATATAATTCTGGCAGGCGGTGTGGAGAAGATGACTGATGTTTCCGGCGACGGCGCTACCTATGCGCTGGCTACCGCCGCCGACCAGGAATACGAGGTATTCCACGGCGCGACTTTCCCCGGCCTTTATGCTATGATGGCACGCCGCCATATGCATGAGTTCGGCACCACCCGCCGTCAGCTTTCCCATGTAGCGGTAAAAAACCATGAAAACGGCTCAAAGAACCCTCTGGCCCAGTACCCATTCAAGGTTACGCTCGAGGGTGTTGAAAATTCCGTCATGGTTGCCGATCCGCTTACGATTCTGGATTGCTCACCGATTACAGACGGCGCGGCGGCTGTTATTCTGGCCGATATGGAAACCGCTAAAAAGCTCGCCAAAAATAATCCGCTGGTCAAGATCATCGGAATAGGTCATGCCACCGATTCGATAGCATTGCACGACCGTCCCTCGCTTTCCGGACTGGAAGCGACCAAGGTTGCCGGCGAGAGAGCCTATAAGATGTCCGGTAAGACACCGGAGGATATAAATGTAGCTGAATTCCATGACTGCTTCACCATTGCGGAAATCATGGTGCTCGAAGAGCTCGGTTTCTGTGAGAAGGGTAAAGGCGGAGAATTCACCGAGGCCTGCAATACACACATAGGCGGAAAAATTCCGGTGAACACATCCGGTGGCCTGAAGTCCAAGGGACATCCGGTCGGCGCCACAGGCGTTGCGCAGGTGATCGAGATCACCAAGCAGCTTCGCGGTGATGGCGGAGATCGTCAGGTTGAAGGCGCAAAGGTCGGTCTGACCCAGAATATGGGCGGTACCGGAGCATCGTCAATCGTTCACATCATGGAGGTGGTATAATGTTTCCGGCAAGAATATGGCGTGAGTTTCCGCAGAGATACCGTCTCGAAGCGGTTAAGAACAAAGATACCGGTGAAGTCTATTTCCCGCCTCGTTATGTGAGCAAGGAGGGAAAGAAGTTCAACGGTGAAAAGTACATCCTTCCCGATGAAGGCAAGATATTCACTTATACGATAATAGAAGTTCCGCCCAGCCAGTTCAAGGACGAGGCTCCCTATGTGGTATGCATTGTCGAGCTGACTGACGGCACCAAGCTGACCTGCCAGATAACCGACTTCGACAAGGACTGGCTGGATATCGGCAAAAAGGTCAGGCTTGAGTTCCGCCGTATTCAGACTGATGCGCATCACGGTGTGCTCTCATACGGATACAAAGCAGTCCCGGCGGAGTAGCTATGTATCGCAGAATAGAAACGAAGATCGACACATCCTCGGGGGACTACAAAAAAAACCGGGAGGAAAACATAAAGCTCCGGGATTCATTCCTGGAGCGACTGGAGAAAGTAAAAGAGGGCGGGCCGGATTACATGGTCGAGCGCCATCATAAACGCGGTAAGCTAACCGCACGTGAACGCCTCGCTCTGTTATTCGATAAAAATACGCCCTTTCTGGAGCTGTCTCCTCTGGCGGCTTATGATATGTACGACAATGAGGCTCCCGGCGCCGGTATGGTTACCGGGATCGGTGTTGTCAACGGCCGCGAGGTGCTGGTGGTCGCCAATGACGCCACCGTCAAAGGCGGAACCTACTTCCCGGAGACAATCAAGAAGCATGTACGTGCCCAGCAGGTGGCAATAGAAAACCGTTTGCCCTGCGTTTACCTGGTCGACTCAGGTGGAATCTTCCTGCCACATCAAAGCGGGACATTCCCCGATCAGGATCACTTCGGGCGTATTTTCTACAATCAATCGGTGATGTCGGCTATGAGCATCCCCCAGATTTCTGTGGTAATGGGTTCATGCACCGCGGGTGGAGCTTATGTCCCGGCTCTCTGTGATGAAACCGTGATTGTCAGGAAGCAGGGGACGATTTTCATCGGCGGACCGCCTTTGGTCAAAGCCGCCACAGGCGAGACCGTGTCCGACGAGGACTTGGGCGGGGCTGATGTGCACTGCCGGATTTCCGGCGTGGCCGATCATTATGCCCAGAATGATAAGCATGCTCTGGAAATTACCAGAAATGTTGTCGAGTCGCTGGATAGGCCTGCCAAATTCAAGCTCGACCGTACTGAACCCGAGGATCCTTACTACGATCCCGAGGAGCTTTACGGCGTAGTCCCGGCTAATCTGAGGAAGCCCTACGACATACGTGAAGCAATCGCCCGTATCGTAGACGGCTCCCGTTTTCAGGAGTTCAAGGAGCTGTATGGCTTGACCCTGGTGACCGGATTCGCTCGCATCATGGGATATCCGGTCGGGATAATCGGCAACAATGGCGTACTTTTCTCCGAAAGCTCTGTCAAGGGCGCACATTTTATCGAACTCTGCACCGAACGGCAGATACCGATTATCTTCCTGCAGAACATCTCCGGCTTTATAGTCGGCAAGCAGTATGAGCACGGCGGCATCGCCAAAGACGGCGCCAAGATGGTTCATGCCGTTGCCAATGCAAAGGTGCCCAAGTTCACGGTCGTTATAGGCGGATCTTATGGCGCGGGCAATTATGCCATGTGCGGAAGGGGATATTTCCCGCGTTTAATGTGGATGTGGCCCAATGCCAAGATCTGTGTCATGGGCGGTGAGCAGGCTGCTGATGTGCTCTGGACTGTCAAAAAACGGGCGCTTCAAAAGAAAGGCGTGGAGATTACGTCCGAGATGGAAGCGGAGTTCAAGAAGCCGACTCTGGAGAAGTATGAGGCGGAATCGACTCCGTACTATTCCGGAGCGCGTCTCTGGGATGACGGTATGATTGATCCGGCGGAGACTCGCAATATGCTGGCGCTGGGAATTGCCATGTCGCTTAACGCCGATGTTCCCAAGACCAAGTACGGTGTCTTCCGAATGTAAACCCGAAAGGAAAGTATCTTTCTATGTCTGAATACAGCACAATCAAGTTCGAGAAGGATAATAAGGTCGCCAGGATCACATTCTGCCGGCCGGAAATCCATAACGCCTTCAATTCCGACATGATCCTCGAGCTCATGGATGTCTTCAATAAAATGAAAGATGATAAGGAAATTCGCGTGATTGTCATGACAGGCGAAGGCAAATCCTACTGTGCCGGGGCTGACTTAAACTGGATGCGTGCGGTAAAGGATTATTCCTATGAACAGAACCTCAAGGAGTCACTGGAGCTTGCCGCTTTGTTCAGACTGATCTATGAATTCCCGCGCCCCGTAATAGGCCGTATTAACGGTGCAGCTATCGGAGGAGGGACAGGTTTCGTGGCGGTAACCGATATCGCAATCGCAGCCGATACCGCCATATTCTCATTCTCAGAGGTCAAGATCGGTGTCGTTCCGGCCTGCATCTCGCCTTATGTGGTAAAACGTGTGGGTGAGGGACGTGCCCGTGAATTCTTCCTGACCGGCGAGCGTCTGACCGCACAGCGTGCTCTTGATGCCGGACTTGTCAATCAGGCGGTCAAGGCCGATGAGCTCGATACCGCTGTGGACAAAATGGTCAAGCAGATTCTGACCTCCGGCCCGGATGCTATCGGTGTCTGCAAGGACCTCCTGCATAATATCGCCAACCAGAATATGGATGAGGCAGAGAAGTATACGGCCGAGGTGATTGCCAACCTGCGCAAATCGCCCGAGGGTCAGGAGGGGATGGATGCTTTCCTGAATAAGCGCAAACCGAATTGGGTGGAGTAGAAAATATCGATGTTCAATAAAATTCTTGTTGCAAACAGAGGAGAAATAGCCTGCCGGATTCTTCAGGCCGCCAGTGAGATGAATATTCCCACGCTGGCTGTCTATTCCGAGGCCGATGAGAAAGCTTTGCATGTGCTCAAGGCCGATGAGGCCGCGCTTCTGGGACCCGCTCCGGCATTGGAGAGCTACCTCAATATCGACCGGTTAATTGAAGTCGCCAAAGAGCATGGCTGTGACGCTATTCATCCCGGCTACGGCTTCCTCGCTGAAAACCATAATTTCGCCAAGCGCTGTGAGGACGAGGGCATTGCCTTCATAGGCTCACATGCTGAATCGATCCGCGCCATGGGAAATAAGGTCGAAGCGCGCCAGATGATGGTCAACTCCGGTGTTCCGGTTATCCCCGGTATGGAAGCGCCTGCCAGCGATGCAGAGAAATTCAAAAAACATGCCGAGATAGTCGGCTATCCGGTACTCCTTAAGGCCGCCGCCGGAGGCGGTGGCAAGGGCATGCGTGTGGTGGATAATCCCGATGATATCGAGGACGCCTTAAACGGCGCCATGCGCGAGGCCAAATCGGCATTCGGCGATGATTCGGTATATCTCGAAAAGTATATCGAGGAACCGCGCCATATCGAATTTCAGGTTTTCGGCGATAAGCATGGCAACTACGTCCATGTCTTCGAACGTGAATGCTCGATCCAGAGACGTCACCAGAAAATAATCGAGGAAACTCCCTCGGTGGCCGTGGACGATCTTCTGCGTGCGAAGATGGGCGAGGCGGCGGTCATGGTGGCCAGGGCCTGCAATTATACTAATGCCGGAACGGTTGAATTCCTGCTCGACAAAGACAAAAATTTCTATTTCCTCGAGATGAATACTCGAATCCAGGTGGAGCATCCGATTACTGAAATGGTGGTCGGAATCGATCTGGTCAAGGAACAGATTCGTGTCGCGGCAGGGGAGGAGCTTTCGATCAGCCAGTCGGATTTACGTCAGCACGGGCATGCTATCGAATGCCGTATCTATGCCGAGGATGCGCTCAACAATTTCCTGCCGTCTTCGGGTAAACTGCTTTTCTATCGGGAGCCGACGGGACCGTTTATCCGTGTCGATACTGGTGTTTATTCAGGCGTTGATGTCTCGGTTTATTACGATCCGATTCTCTCCAAGCTGATTGTCTGGGGCGAGAACAGATCTGACGCTCTCGAAAGAATGAAGAAGGCATTGGATAATTATATCCTTTTGGGTGTAACGACTTCCATACCATATCTTAAAGCGATACTCGAACATGAAAAATTCATAGCGGGCGAGACTTTCACCGATTTCATCCCGACTTATATGTCCGAATGGAAGCCGCCTGAGATTGCCGAAGATTCTCTCAAGGCCGCTCTCGTATCGGTCGTTTTAAATGAGATGAACCAGAAAGCTGCGCCGGTGGAGGGCATGGAGCAGGAGATGCCATCGCCATGGAAAACCATTGGTAAATGGGAAATTGGGATGGGAGGTTAAAGTGGATTCTGAACTGATCCTGATAGGCCAGACATATTCCGTATCGGTGGATAAAACCAAAACCGGCTACAAATTTAAAATCGATGACGAGGAAGCCGAATTCACACCCATCGATTTCGAGACCAACTGCTTCAAGCTCAATATTAACGGAACGGTCAAAACCGTATATGTGGCAACGGATAAAGAGAGCGGTCAATCTTATGCGCATATTGATGGCATGGTTCTGCCGATTCAGGCTGTAACCGAGGAACTTGAATCGGAGATGTCCTCGGCTGAGGAAATTGTAGATGGTAAGCAGTTGATCCATGCGCCCATGCCCGGCAAGATCGTGAAGATCGCTGTAGAGGTCGGCCAGGAGGTTAAAGAGAAGCAGCTCTTGTGCGTGGTCGAGGCAATGAAAATGGAAAACGAAATCCGCGCCAAATTTGATGGCGTGGTCAAAGAGATAAATAATTCGGACGGAGATTTGGTCGGCACTGAAGAAACCATCTTAATTGTCGAAAAATCAGAATAGGGTATATTGCCTGTAAAATCGCTTTCTACTGTCATTCTGAGGGAGTGGAATGACCGAAAGAATCTTTATAATACTAACAGATTCTTCACTTCGTTCAGAATGACATTAGCATGAATTAAGAATGAAATAGGCAAAAAAGTAGAGCAGGTTCCCTGTGAGCCTGCCAATAGCGGGGAAACCACATGGCTAAAAAAATTGATATCATAGAACGATCCGGCACTGCCGCGGTTGTCAAATGCGGCAGCTGCAAGGGCACCGGAGAGAGCAAGCATAAGCGTTACTGCAAAGCCTGTAACGGCACCGGGCATGTCACTCTGATGTGCGAGTCCGAGGATATTCCGATTGTACCCTGCAGCAGTTGTGGCGGCAAGGGCGAGAGCGAGGAGCTGGCATACTGCCGTGCCTGCCAGGGAGTAGGCGCGGTCCCCGCTTATGGCAAATACAAAATCCGCAAAGTCGAACGCATCGATTAAGTCCAACCACAACCCGAAGGGTGGCACGCCCAAACTGGCTTTGGGCGTGATGATAAGTAGAACCTGCCCAAACGGAGTTTGAGCAGGCCACCCAATTCTAAGAAATATTTCAAATAGATGGTATATCTTCGAATCACGGGTGCCCCATCCGCGTCAGCGGTGGGATTTTCACCGCACTCGTGTGATTCGTTCTTTCATGACATCGATTCTTCTCCAGGGCATATATTCTCTCCTCTGATATGATCAGAGAATATATACCAAGTGTAACCAATGTTATGATACATATTGTTTACAATGTTGTGATATCTTACACCACAGGGGTCCTTCCCTACTTTAAATTCTGAGTATATTTTAGGTCAAAATCCCTGTGGGATTTGATGCTTTGTCTGCAAAAATACACTTCCAAAACCCCCCAACTCAACTATAAAATCAACTTTAGCTTTTCTGCGAATTCTATTGCCGAAAAGGGGTTATTTTATTATAATTGAGAATTGTTTCACTATCTATGCCTCTCGGGCGAGGGGAGTCGCAATCTGATGAAAAAAAGTCACGAATTTCAATAAATTGAGCACTCACGGAGGATTTGATGGAGTACCCTGAAGCTTATATCGTTGCCGGATGCCGTTCCGCAATCGGCGTTCTGCACAGTCATTTATCAGCATTTTCAGCGCCGCAACTGGGCGCATTTGCAGTAAAAGAAGTCATTAAAAGAGCCAATATAGATCCCGCCACTATCGACGAGGTCATTATGGGCCAGGTCGTCCAGGGCGGATGCGGTCAGGCTCCCGCACGTCAGGCCGCAATTCACGGCGGAGTACCGCCCGAGGTCCCGGCCATGACCATAAACAAGGTCTGCGGATCGGGTTTGAAGGCGGTGATGATGGCTGCCTCGCAGATTAAAGCCGGCGATGGCCATTGCTTCCTGTGCGGGGGTATGGAGAGCATGTCCAACGCTCCCAACGTGCTTCCCGCCAAGGCCAAGCGCGGCTTCAAATTCGGCGATCAGAAACTTCTGGATATCATGGTTTACGACGGTCTCTGGGATTCGTTCAATAATCATCACATGGGCAATTCCGCCGAATATACGGCCAACAAAGCCGGAATCACCCGTGAAGAGCAGGATCAGTTCGCCTACAACTCACACCAGAAAGCCCTGAAGGCATGGGCCGACGGTAAGTTCGACGAAGAGGTCTTCCCAATTGAGATCCCCCAGCGAAAGGGTGATCCGGTTATCTTCAACAAGGATGAAGGCCCCCGCGAAACGCCACTGGAGAAATTCGCCAAACTCAGACCTGCTTTCGTAAAGGACGGCAGTGTTACGGCCGGTAATGCTCCCGGTCTTAATGATGGTTCGGCTGCGGTAATTGTCTGCTCCAAGGAGTATATCGACAAGCACGGCCTGACTCCGATCGCTAAAATCACAGCCTACGATTCGGCCAGTCTCGATCCTATAGATCTCTTCTTCACACCCATTTATGCGGTCAGAAAAGTACTCAAGAAGCTCGACCAGAAGGATATTAACTATTTCGACCTGATCGAAGCCAACGAGGCCTTCAGCGCCCAGGCGCTGGCAGACGGCAAAGAGCTCGGATGGGATTGGGATCGTGTCAATGTCCACGGCGGCGCGGTAGCATTAGGTCATCCAATCGGCGCCTCCGGCGCAAGAGTACTTGTCACACTTATGAATGCGCTCAAGGATCGCGGCAAGAGCAAAGGTATCGCCACCCTCTGTCTGGGCGGTGGAAGCGCGGTCGCTCTTTCAATTGAGATGGTTTAACTTTTTGGTTTAGGAAACAGAAGTAAGGGAGGATTAAATTGGAAATCAGCAATGTAGCGGTTTTCGGCGGCGGAACAATGGGTAACGGTATAGCTCATGTATTTGCACAGAATGGATATAAAGTAACCTTGATAGATATCAAACAGGAATTCCTCGACAAGGCTATGTCGACTATCGAGAAGAATATGCAGCGTCAGGTCAAAAAAGAGAAAATGACCGAAGATCAGATGAAGGAATCCCTGACACGGATAACTACCTCCACCAATGTTCAAGATGCCGAAGGCGCCCAGCTTGTGATCGAGGCTATTATCGAGGAACTCGAGCCGAAGCTGGAGCTCTTCAAGAAATTAGATAGCATACTTGCACCCGAGGTGATCATGGCATCCAACACATCATCACTTCCAATCACAAAGCTCGCAAGCGCAACTGGAAGAGCCGACCGCGTGATCGGCATGCATTTCATGAATCCGGTTCCGATGATGAAGCTGGTCGAGGTAATTCGCGGCGTGGCGACTTCGGATGATACATACAAAACTGTCGAGGAACTCGCCAAGAAGCTGGGCAAGACTCCTGTCGAGGTCAACGACTATCCCGGATTCGTTGCCAACAGGATACTAATGCCGATGATAAACGAAGCGGTTTATGCGCTCTTTGAGGGAGTTGCCACCGAAGAATCTATCGACACTGTAATGAAGCTGGGTATGGCTCATCCGATGGGGCCGTTGACATTAGCAGACTTTATCGGCCTTGATGTCTGCCTCGCGATTCTTGAGGTTATGTATGAGGGTCTGGGCGATCCCAAATATGCACCCTGCCCGCTACTTAGAAAAATGGTTGAGGCCGGATATCTGGGCCGTAAAACCGGACGTGGATTTTATGACTACTCCAAATAGAAGGAGTCTATATGGATTTCGAATTATCTGAAGATCATATCATGATGCGCGATTTCGGACGCGAATTCGCAGCCAAGCGGCTTTTCGATATCGCCGAGGAGATGGATGCCAATGAGAATATTCCCGATGAGGTCATCGAGGAGGCCAAAGAACTCGGCTTCTTCGGGCTTCTGGCTCCTGAGGAATACGGCGGCGAGGGCATCGATACCCTAAGCTATGCCTTGATTATCGAGGAACTCTCCAAGGCCTGCGCCGGATTCGCAATCATGATCAGCGTACACAACTCACTTGTAATTAAAGCTATCGAATACTTCGGCACCGAAGAACAGAAGAAGGAGTATCTGCCCAAATTGGCCTCGGGTGAGATCATAGGCGCTTATTGTCTTTCCGAACCTAACTCGGGCACCGATGCCGGGAGCCTGAAATGCCAGGCTATTCCTGAGGGCGACAATTACGTTTTCAACGGCACCAAAAGCTGGGTGACCTCCGCAGGACGTGCGGGTCTCTTTGTAGTCTTCACCCTCACTGATCCGGAGAAAGGCCCCAAGGGAATCTCCGCCATTATAGTTCCTGCAGGTGCCGAGGGGATGTCGCTGGGCGCTCCGGAGAAGAAGATGGGGCTTAAGTGCTCCGATACACGAGAAGTATCATTCATCGATGCCAAGGTACCCAAGTCCAACCTGATCGGCGAGGAGAACCACGGTTTCAAGGTGGCGCTTTCGCTTCTGGATAACGGGCGAATCGGTGTCGCTTCACAGGCTTTGGGAATTGCCGAGGCCGCATTTCGTGAAGCCTTCAGCTATTCTAAAGAAAGAAAGCAGTTCGGTAGAGCAATCTCGGAGTTCCAGGCTATACAATTCAAGCTGGCCGACATGGCTACCCAAATCGATGCCGCCAAACTTATGGTCTACCGTGCTGCGGTATTAAACGATGC
>CAZBZV010000082.1:0-11645 GCA_964496505.1 uncultured Ignavibacteria bacterium
ATCTGTAAACCATGTGACCGGAACTAAGTGTAAACTATGTCTCAGGAAGTACATAATTAAGGGAAAATCCCGATCTTCTATTAAGTTGAATGGCTTAGCCTTACCAGTTATCTTAAAAAATGTCCTGCCATCTCTCTTTCGCACATAAACCTTGAGCTTCTCCGGATACAGCTTCTTTAAGGCAAGCTGTGTTTCCCGGGCAGTGTCCGAACCCGCCTTAACCAGGCCCGCAACTTTCGAGAGTCGCTTCAATACCATTCCTCGATCGAATTTGAATCCGCTCTGGCCCCAACTGGAGAAAGCCGATAGTTGAGTCCTGACCGCCTCCAGCTCGCCCTCATTTTTAGCCAATCGCTCATTAAGCGCTTCCGAGGATAGACTGCCAGATTCAGCCAGATCAAGCAGATTATCGATTGCCTTCTGGAGTTGTGCTTCCCGGGCCAGCAGTTTTTTCAAATCTCCATTTGAGGAATTCTGATGTTCGGATAATAGCCTCTCAACCCGTCCTATAAGATCATCCAGCATATCCTTCGCAAATACGAGTTTCGGGATCTCTGAAAAGAGCTTCTTTTCAGTAGCCAGCTGCGGAAGCCGATGTTTACAATCGCAGACTGATCGGCCTTTATTCCAATAATTATTGCATATATATGAGGGGCCATTCAGCGAGGAGCCATGGATTACCATGGAGGCGCCGCATTCTCCACAAATCAGGCTTCCGGACAGCGGATATTTCCCGCGCCTCCCAGGCCGGAAATTCCTGCGATTTCTGATTTTGCCCTGAACCCGATCCCAAAGCTCTTGTGGAATAATTCGCAGCTGTTCATTTTCCATGATAATCCATTCATCCTTGGGCTTCTTTCGCTTGACCCAATTGCCATTGACCTTTTTCCAGCTAAATTTATTCCACTCCCATTGACCGATATATTTCTTATTCCGGAGAATTGTATAAATAGGATTGGTGCTCCAGGTGCCTGAGCATTTGCCATTGCCCGCCCGAGGGGAGGGGACGCCATCCCTGTTCAGCATATCTGCAATTGTCCGGTGGCCATTTCCCATAGCCTTCAACTCGAAAATCCGCCGTATTATCCGGGCCTCCTCTTCATTAATCTCCAGCTTTACGCCATGGCGGGCCGGATTTCCATTCTTGTCCAGGCTACCATCTTCTTTGTAATGGACTTGGCGATCATAACCATATACCTTGCCGCCTGCAGAATATCCCCGCGCGACCTGCCCCTTCATGCCGCGCATGCATTTTTCTCTGAGATCGTCTGAATAAAACTCGCTGAACATGCTCTTCATGTAATAGGGCATCTTTGCGGATTTGCTGGCCGTGTCTATGCCATCGGATACGCTTAAAATATGGATTCCATAAAGTTGGAATTCTTTGAAGATTTGAACTTGTTCCCCATGGTCCCGTCCAAGGCGCGATAGATCATCAACTACGATATAATCGAAGGCGCCGCCCAAAGCCGCTTCTTTCAGCCGCAGATATCCTTCCCGGTTAGTGTCGAGCCCGGTTTGCGCTCTATCCGTGTAGATACGATCTTCCAGCAGAATCCAGCCGCGGTCTGCTATGGCCTTCCGGCATTGCGATACCTGATCATCAATCGAGGTATCCTTCTGGTTCTCGCTTGAATACCTGGCATAGATGGCGCATTTCATAGTATAGTCCTTGAAGAGTATTGACGATATCGCCGACCTTCAATTATTCCACTATTTTGGAAAATTGTCAAATCGAAAAAGCTGCTCATATCATAACATCCAGTCAAATTCCCATTCGCCTATCAATTCTCGGCTTTCAGGAGAATCAATAAATCAATACGGTGCATATAGTTATTCCCCAAATTCACCAATTCACCAGTTCTCCACACCCATAAAAAAATCCATAAAACCAAAAACCGATATTAAGGAATGTGTGAATTAGTGAATTATAGATATTAATTATATATATATTATTAAAATATAAAGACTTACATAATTTCTCTGATTCACTTTTTGCATGGCGAATCAATGGTGAATCAGTGAATTGAATTCTCATGATCTCCCAGCCCAGATATATATTGTCTTTTTCTCTCTACCGGTACCATCATGTTCGGTTTTAACATCTCCGCGTTCGGACAATGTTCTCATATACCCCTGCAAAACATGGCTGCTCATTTTACATTTTCTCAGGAGGTCGCTCCTTGAAATGCCCCCATTTGACTTTATCAGCTTCTCTATCTTTTGGATCTCTTGAGCTTCCCTACCAAATACCAACTCATCTGACAGAAGTCTCTTGAGATCGTCCTTAAGTTTGTCTATGAGCGCAATCGCTCTGGCCATACTGTCGCCCGAGATAACAATTTTACCAGTTGCCGCAATCTCGTAAAGCAGTGCATATTTGAGAGCATAAACAGTCATTCTTGTATAAAATGAAGATATCGTTTCCGCGTCAGGGTCTTTCATCATTTCGTCATCGCTATCAAGATACCATGCCTTATAAGTATTTTCCGCCTCGGGGCTTATATTCCCAACTGCCTCCAAATTCAAATATTGCTTCAAGCGACCAACGAGTTGTTTCTTTTTCTCTTTATCCGGTGGCGGTGGTATCGGCAAGCGGGAACCTCGCTCAATCGCGGGAACAAGTAAGAAGCGTGCAAGAAATCCGCCCTTAATATCATCTTCTTTGGTCCATTTGCGAAACCAGTCCATAGCAGTGGCCGCGAGTATTGAAATGCACGGCTGTTCGATTTTCTTTGTTTCATTTTTAAGCTTTCGTACATAAGTTGGCGGATTGTCATAGAGTTCAGTCATCATCTCTTTGGTGCCTTGCATGTAGCTCTTTTCCATGCGTGCCAGCGTTGCCCCCAGCTCAGACCATGTAAAAAGCCCGTTTGATCTTTCGGCCATGGTGCCAACCAGTTGTTCCGGCGAATATTCGTCAGGAAATACAATCCCCTCATCAATATTCATTAAAAGCCTTTTTCCAATACTTATAGCTGTTGATTTGCGATACAGAGAAGAAGGCGCAACCAGCGTAACCCATAAATTGGGGTAAACATAATTCGCACCAATCGGCAGATACACCTTCCGGCCAAGCACGGCCGAAATCAGCGAGAATGCAACCATTACATGAAAGAAGGGAGGAGCCTCGGTTAATTCCCTGGCATATTCATAGTAATCGCGGATAAATCCCGATTCCGGAATAATTATATCCATGTCCGCGCCGGTTTCTCTCGCATAGATGCGTCCCAAATTATCACTTTTGGCGTTGCTCACGCTTTTGGGCCCTCCATTCCTTTTCCAGAGCATGCACGCGGTGGGTGAGTGCAATGACGGCTGTGTCAATCATTGGAAGTTTGTAATTGTCTAAAATTTGTTCTTCAAGATAATATTTCCCCAGGCCAATCTCGCTCGACTCAAGCCTGCTGGGTAATTCTCGGAGCTTCCTCGTAGCCCTTTCCAATCTTTTTAACTCAAAATTTAAACCAGCGCGAGCGAGAATTAATCCAACTGGCTCGGGATCGCACGTTGGAGTCGGTTTTGGTGGATTTGATTTCTTCCGACCATGAAAGCAATCCTCGACAGTTATTCCCGCCATGGCTGCAGCGAGTTTCAAAGATTCTTTGAATTCCACTCGCTCCAGATGCTGAATCAGTTGGAAAACATCTCCACTGGCGCCGCATGAATGACAGTGGAATACCTGATCATTAAAGCTGAAGCTTGTCGCATTATCTCCATCGTGTATAGGACAGCAACACCGACCATGCGAGTGCCTTATGCCATATCTATCCAATACATTTTCAATTAAAACATAATCCTTTATGCGCTCAATTTGCGTGTTCATATTCCATCTCCCGAATGATATCATCCGCAATCAGCTTCGCCAGCCAGTCCAGCAGGATATCCTTCTTTTCCCGGTCCAGCTCCGGAAGCTCGATTTCGATATGCGGCTGGGTCAAGGCTATTTCTCCACCTTGACCAAGCCAAGAGCTTCGCGGAGCTTTTGAACATTTTCTCTACTGAGTTCAATCTGCCCCGATTCGTATTTGCTTATGGTGGCAGGATGAATTCCAACAATCTTGGCAAGATCCCATTGCGAAATACGTTGCTTAAAACGCTCCAATCTAATCTCATCATGTTCTGACATCGCATCTCCTCTTTGTTGGGTTTCTGAAATGCGCGCTTGCGCTATATCGTAAACATGATTAAGAAATAGAATTTGATTATTTTTAATAGGGTGAGTTTGGGGTAGATTTGGGGTAAGTTTAGGGTAAGTTTGGGGAATCTAAGGGAGGGGGAAGATTTAGTCCATACTGGCCACGCGAAGGTCGGTTGAAGACATTGTTTGATTTAAATTTTGCGCGATTGAAAACCTTATCCATTTTATGATTCTGGGGATCATACTCTCTACCTTCTCGCTCGCAAGCTTTGTCCATTATATATGAGCCACGTAGGGCCTTCCCTGTTTCTATGTATTCCTCATAACAAGTATTTAGTATATGGTACTCCAAGTCATTTAGTACAATCTGCTTTCCATTGAAAGTCATTATCGATTTATCACTTGAAAATTGAATTGCTCGTTCGGCAATTTTCCTCCTATCTATTTTTTCCAATGGTTCATTCTGGAATGCATCTTCAGGGGGCCTTGTAATCGAATTCATCCCAGACTGATGGGACAAACCGAGATCATCATTGACTCGACGTATGAAGAGCTCCTTGTAAATTATCCCTCTTCGCCAGGCTGGAAAAAACAGATTACAGGCCATGTCAATATCTTGCCGGAATTCCTTTGATGTGTATAGGACGTTGATTGTTTTTAAGTCCTTGATTTTTAAAACGCCGCACGCATTCCTTTCAAGCAGATGTGATAGTTTTCGGCGGGCGGATTCGTATGCGCCAGTGAAAAATTCAATTTCTATCCATCCAACAAAATGCAGTAATTGGGCTATCCCTCCAGCAGGCACGTTATGACTGGAATAGAGAGGTTCATAGTTTAAGAATCTACTAATAAAATTGGAATTGAGAGACGCAAAGCAATCGCGGCAATCTAACCATGGTCCTAAGTTGCTTTCGGTTCTCAATATCGACGCCATTCTTCCGAGTAATTCAAGCTTCATATTTGAAATCCGAAATCTATTGCTACGGATGTCCTTTGCTTTTTCTTGATCTATAAAATCTATTCTTGGTGATTCATCGGAATCATTATTCTTCCATTTATAATCAAATCCATAGTCAATATTCCCCTCAAAGCCATATGAAAGCGGCTGCAAAATATCAAAATAATATTTTTCCACCGGTTCAATTTGCTCTTTATAAGCTTTGGGCGTTGCCATAATTTTTTCAGGTCTACTCAGAGGAAAGCATGGTGTAAGATAGTTAAGGTAGGAGTGCCCTACAAATGACCGGGACGGCCAACCAATTTCATCTGTCATCCTCTTGCTCTTCGAATATTCTGCACAAAAATCTTCAATTATGTATGATAATTCAATGGGCGTATTTAACTTATCAACCTCCCTTAATAAAAAATTTCCGGTAGTTTCCAGGTAGATCATTTGATCTGGATCCCCTTTTTGTAGCCGAGCCATGCTCCTTTCTATCATTTCAGCAGGTATATGAAATAGCCAATATCGTAATCTATCAAAGAAGGCCAATGGGCTTCCGCAATATTTGAAATTTGCCTTATTAATTTTTGAGAGCAAATCATTTACAGACTTCCTATCAACCTTGTGCTCCCGAATAATGGAATCTACGGTCACACGAGTGCTTTCTGAGTCAAAATAATCCAATTTTCTCACTCCACCCGGGTTCCTATTCTACATCACCTTTTCTGATCGCTTTTTCTTTCCCCCCTCTGGCTGATTGCAGGGAATTATCATTGTCATAAAGTTCGATTAACCGAGGTATATAATGATCGTACCCCAGAAAAGCCATCATCGCCTTGGCGGCCTGCAGAGCCGCCTTATGCCTGTTGATTTCCTTCTTTTCCTTCATGGCCGTATGTTAGCCCCCTTGCCTCCACGCGCAACTAATCCCAACACAATAAGAGCCTTTAAAAGCTCAATGTGTTCATCGTCTGAGCGCCGGGGTGTTTCAGTCTTATCCGCTCCATTATTGCGCGAATGTGCATTTTTATTATAAATCTCCTGAATGTGAATATTCGACATAGACGCCTCCATGGTCTACATGTGTACGATAATCGTTCTTTAAGTACACATCAATCATAAAATTAAAATACTTATCATTTTTGATATTTCTCCGGCAAAATCCTGCCGGTTATCGTCATAAGCAGACAAAGTCTGCATATTCCGATGTCTTGAAAATCTCTGGACCATCCTGATGTTTCCATTGGTCAGATTCAGGGCTTCGGTTATTGCCAGATGCCTGATTCCGTGGGGCCGGGTTTCCAAGCCTACCTTCCGGCCCAGATCACGCACGATCCTATAGATGGATGTGCCAGACAGGCGGCACCCCTTGCCCGCACGGTCGAAATTTAAGAATAATGGGCCTGATGATATGCCTCTGGCCTCGATCCACGCCCTGAGCGCCTCCTGTGCGGTTTCTGGCAGGGTTAAAATCTGTTTTTGCGATCTGCCTTTTCCTAAAACGGCCAGTGTGCCCGCCTCACTGTCAAAATCCTCGAAATCCAGCTTTGCGACCTCCCCGCGGCGTAATGCCAGATCATAAAGAAGCCGGAGTATGGCTCTATCTCGGAGCGCTTTTTTCTGATTAGGATATGAATCGATCTCTTTCAGCATATCCGAAAAACCAATTCTTCCCGGGCCGCAAGTATCCCGGTAGGTCTCGGTTCTCTCATTCTCGATGCTGATTGTCCAGTTGACCAACCCGAGCTGGTTGGCAAGCTTTACGCCCGAGCGCAGGGTAGAAAGCCTTCTGTTAACTGTATTTGGAGTAAGGCCTTTTGAGATTAGATAATTCTTATATGCTAATACGAGAGCATTGGCCTGGCCTTGATCGCCGCTGATAAGCTTTTGCAGCGCCGCCTCCCGGCTTCCCCATCCGAGGTAAGTGGCGAAGGCATCCAGATCGGCTTGATATGCCTGCCTGGTCTTTTCTGATCGCCTGTTCAGGAATTCGAAAACAAGCTCCTGGGCTGAATTCTGCCTCACAGGCAAATTATTATTTGACTTAAAGATTTTCATAACCGACACCTTTTCTTACAAAACTTTCCCAACCCGGTCCTTAAGCGCCGTCAAATCTGGCGGCGAGGCGTCGGTCGATCTTAGGGGAGCCCGGTTAGAGAAATTCTGCAGACTTATTTTAATAGATTTCGTCAACCTGCCTCAAGTATATTGTATTAGTATATATACTCTTATACTATATAATAATATAATTATAATACGTCAATGAAATAGCTTTCAAAATTGGTATTTTAGAGAAGCTTTTTCAGGCGTTGTGCGAGATCATCTTCATTGAGAACCTGCTTTAAATCAAGCTTTTTGGGATTGCGGTAATAATGCTCTCTCAGATGATCTATAATACAGCGGATAAAAGTATTCTTGGTAATTCTGCGGTCTATTTCAACCGTTTTCCCTGTGGCGGCATCAACAGCTTCAATGCCCTGAACATCCCTCTTCGCAGAGATTTCAGCCTCCAAGGCCCCCAGAAATTCAATTTGATCTTGCCTTAGGCGCAGGGCAACCTGGGGCATGGTTTTATATTTCGGGACTTTCTTTTCCTTTTTCCGGATAACGATTTCCTGTATCTGACCCGGGGATTTTCCAGACTTGCGGGCAGCATTCATAATCAATACCTTATTCAGATTTAAATATTATACTCTATGGCAATATATTATATTATGATACAGTTTTGTCAATTTAAAAGTCGCTCCGCATCACAGACTGGCAATGGAGCGCAGCGGAATTGCCAGTTCGAGTTGATGCGGTTGTTAGGGGTGTAAATCTCGAATTATCAAAAAAGCCCAAATTGCTGAGGCTGGCCACCCAATAAAAGAAGCCAGACTCATCAGACTCTTCCCCAGTAAACCAATCATTCCGTCTAAGATTCCAAATAAACTCCCACCGACCACACTACCAACTAAGAAAAGAACAAGTGGCCAATACCACGCCGCTTGAATGAAATAGAAAACTAAAAGGCCAAGACCGGCCAAGCTGCCAAGTGTTACTGAACAACAAAGAGCAAGAAGATAGCCTTGTGAAGCTCCTCGAAAATTCCTTGCGTGCCGTTGGTGTGTGTTTACAAAGCCAAAAAACAATATCCATGAAATAATTAGCTGTATCGGAATTGAATTATCCAATATGAGACCTCCATAAAATTGTTTTGGGCAATTTGATGTTCCGGCGAATGGCCATAAATTGTTAAGACACTGTCTTGAGATGGGAGAAGCTCAACAATCCATACCAAAAATCTTCTCTCCTTTCGGCCCCTAACTGCCTTTAAGCCCCCGATTTGTGAAAATCCAAGGCTTTTTATATTTGGCATTTTTATTCATTATCGTCGGATATGAATTTTACATAATTATATATAGATGTGACATAAGCAGAGTCAGTTTGTTCTAATAATTTAGAGTTCCTATGCCAGAATAAATACGGTTCCCTGAGTTTGTCTGCTGCGAAAGAAAGTACGCCATCATCAGATAATATTTTTTCCAAGGCTTCTTTGCTAAGAGGGGCATAATCTTTATCATGCTGGATAAAAGCTAACTGAATAACGTTTTTATACCTACAACTATTTCCAAGATTAATCAAGATTCCCAATTTGGTGTCGATAATACCATTGTCCAATCCGTTAGGGTGCGTCCAATACTGGAATCTTCCCACTTCATTGTTGTTATCTTGTATGCCATATTGCGCAGTAACCGTATCATCCTTTACCACCAGCACCACCAACAGCGCGGCAATAAAGCCGAGCAGAAACAGTTTAATCGCCTGGTATTTTGTCATGGTTGGTCCTCCTAAACATTTACTTAAATGAAGATTACAATTGGCAAAAGCAATCAATGAACTTGATTATTAACAAGCCTCAGAAAGCCGTTACTCTATATTTTTTCTAAATTCCTCGATTATTTTAATGCGGCGATTAATGTATATGATCTCTATAAACAAAATGAAGCCTGCAATATATGCTAACCAGTCAGGTGCAGAATCCCACTCAAAGAAAACATACGTGGGCAAAACTCCAATGGCTATAGCATATATACATGATCCCCACACCGGCACATTACTCATAAGCATGCTAAAAAATACAAGCCAACAGATGATCTTTATCCAAATGGGATCGAATAGCAGTGATACGACCAGTGGTATGACCATCATACCTGCAATTCTTAATAATACCGCCCATGTGAGATATATTTCTGCTCTGCCTTCCAGCTGATATTCGTCACTATCGCGTCTCATTGCGCCTACTCCACCTTTTAGTTATGCAGGTAGTAATCTATGAAATCCTGCGTCACTCCTCTGTACCAAGTCACAAAAATCTTGTCTTCTTCAGAATTTCTATCAAAATAATAGCTTGAATCTGAAATGGGTATATGTAAGAAATCTGCAGTTCCGTCAATATTTTCATCGACAATAATACAAAACATAAAAACTGAAGCCAGTTCGTATCGATCTGCTTGAAGTTCGCTCATATAATTAACATCAGGAGATACTTTGGCGGCGATTCCCCCCTTTTCCCATTTAAAAAAAGTCACTGTATATGCAGTATCATTTTCGGAGTATTCCGGATCACTGAATGCCATGCTCAAGGACGAATCACCAATGAGTTTAAATAATTCATCACGTTCAGAATTTTTAATTTTCCCAGCCTCTTTGTCGGTGGTTATAGCTTCTGCAAGATAAAACTCCCAGATAATTGCTTTTAGGGCTGGCTGAATAAAGCCAAATGCCGCATAGTTGGCAAAACCGCTATCCCTTATGTAAATATAGCTAAATACCACACCCGATATTGTCATTCCCGTTATATGAATCTGGAATAGCAAAATAATCAAACCCGCCATAAAATTTTCGGCAAATCTTGACATAATTACCCCCGACTATTTGGATTATACTTTTTTCCTGAAAAATAAAACGGTATCGATATTAAAAAAATCCCACCTGCGATTATGTCAACTGGTTGCCAGGTGCTTCTGCTGAAATGCACAGGAATTAGGGGATTGAATAAGAGCGCGATCAATCCAAATACAAATACCCATTCTACATTCTTCTTAACTACAGAAACATAGACATTATATGCAGCCAATACACAGACCACCCATCTCAACAATATATAATAGTCGTATGGATGGCGGGACAATGCCCAAAAGAGGATTCCGGCAGCAACGATTCTTGTAATAATTGCAAAAGCGTTCATAACATCCAGCATAATAACAGATTAGCGGGGATGTGCATTGACGACACTTAACTCAAAAACTCGACCATATTTCAGGCTGTTCTCAAGTTGCGTCAGAAACCCCATCCCCATCGCTTAACCATTCACCTCTCTACAGATGAATGGCAAGATGGTACAGAATTATATTAAATCCAATTCATCTTTGACGACTTTGCCAATCAATATTTGCCCTTAGGGTTTCTTAGCAATGGTAGAGCATTGGCGGTATGCATCGGGGACGATTCAATAGATGGCTTAATAAAGCCTTCATGTTATCACCCCCTTGTTCAGGGCATAATGCGACCGGCTCATTCCGGTCGCGACAATTCTCTATTGCCCAATTGCCTTATCCCCCCTGCAATCAATTCACTTCAAATCCATTTATTTTAAATGTAAAGATATATTCATTTACAACATCTTCGATCTTCAGAGGCAAGAGGACCTGTATCGTCTTACCAACATAGGATTGCGCGCTTAATCTCAATTCCTCCTCTTTTGTTGCGGATACTGGAAATAGCGGAGCCGTCTCCCAACCACTATAAGTATTGTAATAAATATTGTCAGTAGGAACTATTAAGTCTGAGATTGTACCCTTACGCACAACCACAGTCGGGGGCTGCGGATTACTTCTGTCAATATATTTTACACCTGAGTGCATTACTCTACTACTTATCCCGTTTACGCCAACAAATGCTGCCTCGTCCCATATGATCTTTATTGAGTGATCTGTCTTGTTGGTAAGTGCAAAAGACACTTGATGTGACGTAGGCACCCACAGTATTTTTACCATCTCGTCTTCAAAATAATATTTATCAATGCCAGCTTCGGCAGTTTTTGTAATCTTTTGCTCACCATATCTCTCCTTTGCTTGTACAGGTCTTTCTACCTCTATCAATCCCACATCATAATATGCTCGATGCATTGCACATCCAGATAAAATGAAAATAATGATGCAAAATAATGAGATGATACTAATCAGTCTCATAAAACACCTCCCTATCTTTATTCCCTATTTAAAATCACAGCAATTACAGGTTTCCGGCCCATGCCAATGATATTATTATTAGAATTAGTCACAGCTTAATACATAGATCTTTTGATAACTCAAATAACAGCTGAACAAAACAGATACGACGTGATTCTATCCAGCCATTTAATATCCTCCCAATGAAGTCTCAATATCTATAGCCTATAATCAACAGATGCAAACCCACATCATGATACAAAATGTGGACTAGGAAAGCAAGTATGTTTTTCTTGTACGTCTTCAGAACCTTTTGGACTTTTACAGCTGAAATATAAGAGACACTTTT
>CAZBZV010000083.1:0-11636 GCA_964496505.1 uncultured Ignavibacteria bacterium
AAAGTGGTACGTGAGCTGGGTTTAGAACGTCGTGAGACAGTTCGGTCCCTATCTGGTACGTGCGCAGGAGATTTGAGGGAATTTGACCTTAGTACGAGAGGACCGGGTTGAGTTGACCGCCGGTGTACCTGTTGTCCCGCCAGGGGCAGCGCAGGGTAGCTGTGTCAATTCGGGATAAGTGCTGAAAGCATCTAAGTACCAAGCCCATCCCAAGACTAGATCTCCCAGCCGTAAGGCTCTAAAGGACCCTGGAAGATTACCAGGTTGATAGGTCGCAGATGTAAGACCAGCAATGGTTTAAGTCGAGCGATACTAATCGTCCGTGCGACTTGATCATAAAATTTTTATTGCCTCAAAGATTTTTAATGGAGTCTTTTAGGCGCCAATTTGACGCAAAAACTGATGCTTGATATTTTGATATAAATATTCCGGTGGCGATAGCGCTGGGGCCACACCTGTTCCCATACCGAACACAGAAGTTAAGCCCAGCAACGCTGATGGTACTGCTGGGGAAACTCAGTGGGAGAGTAGGACGCTGCCGGGTTTAAATTCAAGCCCGTCTTTAATAAGGCGGGCTTTTTTTGCTCCATTGTGCCGCGTAGCTCCTGATGCGCCCGGATCCCAATATCTGCTACCCCACATGAAATGCGGGTTTACATGATCATCCTGCTATGACTATTATTTCTGATATTGATAAGAAAAGGAAGTAAGCATTTACATTGACTTTTGTCCGTTCATCCATATATTTAAACTGTATACATAAATTGGACCTTATCAGAAGCAATGGACTCATCAAATTTTACTTGCGCTTGCACATGTGGGAATAAATTAGCTTCATAAAATAGCAAAGTTTTATATTTGCCTCTATTATTGCATTTATTATCTAATGATAACAGCAATATGGCAAATCGTATTATTCTGCGCTTTGAAGGGAAATGGTATGAAACAAAAGTCTAATTCTCCGGGCCGCGGCAGGGGAAAAGCGGTGGTTTGTATGCTGCTCTTTGCTTTTCTCGTGACGGCCTCTCAGGCAGCGGGGGCGGAAAATCAAATCACAGTCAACTATCAATTCGAACGACCCTATGTAATTGGGGTGAACATCGGAAGCGATTTTTATGATCGCGTAATCATGAAAAATACGGATTTATGCGGTAACCCTGGTGAGCCTCGTCTGCCTTCCAGAGGAGCGAATATTCTTCTCCCACCTCAATCGGAGGTAATCTCAATTGACATTGTCTACGGCAAAAGAGTGAAAATCGGGGAGGACTATAATGTCGAGCCGGCCGCAGTGCCATATAAGCTAAGCGCACCGCATGAGGCCCGTCCGCCGGTACCTAATCAGGAAATATATAACTCAGAAAAATCTTTTCCCTCTGAATTGTTCGAGAAAGTAACTGTTCAGAATTTCCGGGGATACTCGATCCTGATCCTTAAACTGAATCCGGTTGAATACATCCCTTCAACCGGGAAGCTTTATTACTATCCCGATTTGGAAGTTAAGGTAAAGACCGCGGACAGCGAAAAATCGCATGCATTGTTCCGCGGTTTAATCGAAGACCAGGAGGAAGTGCTGAAAAGAGTGGATAACCCCTCTGAGGCGTATTCCTACAACTCGCTTCCAGCGGCCGATAAAAATCCGACTGAAATGTATGATCTTTTGATTTTGACTACCCATGACCTGCAGCCAACTTTCGAGACACTCAAACAATTCCATGATAGCTGCGGAATCAGTACGGTGATTAAGACCGATAAGAATTGTGATATCTATAATCCGGAAGGGCTGCGCAACTATATCCGAAGCGCCTATAATACCATGGGCATAAAATATGTTTTGATCGGCGCAGATGATGATATTATTCCTGCGGTCGATTTATATGTGAGGTCCTGGTCGGGCTGGGACGCCGAAATTGAATACGAGATGCCTGCCGATGTTTACTTCGCATGTCTTGACGGCACCTATAATTACGACGATGACTCCCAATGGGGTGAGCCGGATGACGGTGAGGGCGGTGGAGATGTCGACCTGATGGCCGAGGTCTATGTCGGCCGTGCCTCGGTCGGCAATTCCTCCGAAGCTGCCAATTTCGTGAATAAGACAATCGCCTATATCTCTCAGCCGGTCTCCACGCCGTATCTGCAGAATGTCTGCCTGGTGGGTGAGAATCTCGGCTTTGGCGGAGAATCCGAATGGGGCGGCAACTGCATGGACGAGCTCAAAGACTCTCTTGATAATGACGGCTATTTTACGATCGGAATACCAACAATAGAGTACGACATAGATGAATTATACGACCGCGACTGGCCCGGCGGCAGCTGGCCAAAGGTCGAGATGAAGAATCGAATAAGCGCGGGCAAACACTTCATAAACCATCTCGGGCATGGCAATATCACGTATGGATTGAAGCTTTCTAATTCGGATGTATCTTCCATGACTAACGATGATTACTGCTTTATCTATTCTCAGACCTGTCTGGCGGGACATTTTGATGGCTCTGACTGCTTTGCCGAATATATGACCGTCAAATATATGAATGCCGCTTTTGCTATCGTAATGAATGCCCGTTACGGCTGGGGTGAATATAACAGCACCGACGGCCCCTCGCACAGGTTCCATCGTGAATTCTGCGATGCGATCTACGGCGAGGATTTACGCACCTTCAGCAAGGCCAACCAGGACTCCAAGGAGGACAACCTCTATCGTATTAATCAGTCCTGTATGCGCTGGTGCTATTATGAGCTGAACCTCTTCGGCGATCCCACTATCCAGATGAAGGAGAACTGTGTCGATTCCGACGGCGACGGTTTCAGCAATCCCGGCTATGCAAACGATATCTGTCCGCTTGAAGACAACTGCCCCTATGTTTACAATCCCGATCAGATTGACTCTGACGGTGATGGTGTCGGCGACAGTTGTGATATGTGTGCTGATTTTGATGACAATATAGATTCCGATCTCGACGGTATGCCCGACCTTTGCGATGTCTGTCCCGGTTATGATGACTTCCTGGATGCTGACGAAGACGGCACGCCGGATGGCTGCGATAACTGCCCGGATGTTGCCAATGGTACTCAGGATGATTCCGACGGCGATGGTGTAGGCGATTTATGCGATATCTGCCCCGGCTATCATGACGGCGTCGATGATGATAATGACGGCGTTCCCGACGGCTGCGATATATGCGAGGGTTATGACGACGCTGTCGATACCGATGAGGACGGCGTGCCCGACGGATGTGACCAATGCCAGGGACATGATGATTTTGCCGATGCTGATGGTGACGCTGTCGCAGACGGCTGCGATAATTGTGTCTCTGTAGAAAATCCGGGACAATCCGATACGGATGATGACGGTTTTGGCGATCTCTGCGATAACTGTATTGATGAAGCGAATGCAGATCAGGCAGATTCGGACCAGGATGGTGTGGGCAATGTCTGCGATAACTGCCCCGATATCGCCAACAGCGAGCAAACCGATTCTGATGGGGACGGCCCCGGTGATCTTTGCGATAACTGCCCCGATAAGTGGAATCCTGCTCAGGAAGATACGAACCAGGACGGCATCGGTGATGTCTGCGAATGGATGTGCGGCGACTGCAATGCCGACGGCAGTGTGAATGTATCCGATGCGGTTGGAATCATTAACTTCATCTTTATCGAGGGACCTGCGCCCGATCCGATGGAATCAGGCGAGGTCAACTGCGACGGCAATGTTAATGTTTCCGATGCTGTTTATCTTATAAATTATGTCTTTATCAGTGGCCCCGAACCGTGTAGCTGTAAATAAAGCTGATTAACGGCACATGCCAAACCCCCGCCGGCCCCGAGCGGGGGTTTTCTTTTGCGCATCGTATGAATTAAAACCGACTTCATTCCGGCAGATTCAAAAAGCAGATCTCGGGCGGCGGCCCTGATGCCTCAACATAGTTTAAAATCCATACTGCATCACTAACATTTACCGCCCCATCGCAATTTGTATCTCCCAGGTGTAAATATGGAATAGGAGGAGGGCCTCCAATGAAAACATAATTTATGATGACCACAGCATCGGAAATATTGATAATATAGTCATTGTTGACCTCTCCTCGGGATATCGCAAAAACGGCATTGGCAGCGTTTATTCTTCCCCATCCATACATCGGATCCCAGCCTTCATCTCCCAGGTCAGTGGCGGTATTTCCGAGGATATCATATATTGGCTGCGCGGTCTGGTACCCACTCAGAATGTCCGGGCGAATATAAAGCAGTTTTGCCGCGATTGCAGCTACTATTGGAGCGGAATAAGATGTTCCGCTGATGTAACATGCATAATCCTGATCTCCGCCGCAATCATCTCCATGATAAGGATTAATACCGCCAACACCAGAAAGATCAAAAGTCCAGACATCAACACCGGGAGCCATCAGATCAAGTGAATCACCTCTGCAGCTCCAACTGGGATAATTGTCGTTATGATCTGTAGCGCCAACTGCAAAAACAGTTGGCAAATAAGCTGGATAATGAACCAAGGTGTCACCCGGATAATCGGGATGCCTATTTCCTGAACTGAAAAACACAGGTATTCCTATGTTATACAGAGATTGTAATTCTTGATCAACCGAGGGATCGATTGTACCTAATCCCCAACTGCAAGTTATCACATCAGCCTGAAACGGTTGTCTTCTTGCATGGTCAAATGAGCGTAAAACCGATTCTGAGTCAAAAAACCCAGTTTAATCATGACTTATTTTTATTGGCTTTATTTTGACTGAATGTTCTATTCCAGCCAAGCCTTCATCGTTATTTATTACTGGGGCGACCATCCCTAGAACAGTCGTACCATGATAGCAAAATTTATAAGCCGCATCGCCAGAATCACATTGATTTCTGGGATCCCCATCAGGTTGAGGAATTTGAGTAGGATGCCCACCCATTGCATCATATGGTGCTACGAAGCAATTTAGAGGTAAGTCATCATGCTCAAGTTCAAAACCAGTATCAAGGATAGCCAGAATCGTGTAAAATCCATTCACACTATCTGGTTTAATATCCCAGGCCTCAACCATATCCACATCCGCATCCGCAGTGCCGCCAGTTTGCCCAGTATTATTGAGATGCCATTGATTGGGAAAATACGGATCCTGAGGTATTCCTGTAAATGCATCAGTATAGATGAAATTTGGCTGAACGATTCTGCATAAATTTGAGCTGTAAAGCAGGGTACAGATATCAAGTATGTCTAACTCAGTTTGGAGATCATATTCGATAAAATAATATGTGGAATCACCCCCAACTGACTAGTGAGAGAAATCTCATTAGCAAGAAAAAAGGAGTCGACTGTCTGGGAAGCAATGCCATTATTAAAATAGCAGATCATTTTGTTTGTCAGATATATGTCCGATGCATAGTTCCCGATAATTACCGGATTTATCATCATGACTGATGTATCTGAATATAATGAATCTACTGCATTGTCCACTATGTTATCAGTAATTAGGAATAAATAGAAATTGTTTGGCAGTTCCAAACTGGCAGAATCTGTTTCAAGGAAGTCGTAATTTGCGGCAAAATCGAAGGGTGAAATGTCATATTGAGGATTAAGTCTTATAGCCAATTTTGATTCATTTATTTCTACAATATTCTCACTTCCATCTGCATTAAAATAACCAATAGAAGAGAATACTGTACTAATCGGTATGAGAACCGCCAGCAAAACGACTCCTAAATTTATGAATTTCATATTTCCTCCCTATTAATTTTTGGGTCCAATACAAAGAGACTGGATAAAATGACCCATGTCGGGCCAGATGTTTTTGATGATTTTTCTTTCCCTGGTGTCAATTACAGATACAGTACCAGTACCCTGACCATGTCGTCCTGACCCCACGTAGGCCTTCCCTCCTGTCGGCGTAAATACAATCGGAGTGGCATAAAGAGGCGCAGTGGGATATTCGACCTGCCCGTAGAGCGAGATGCCGTCTATATAATTGCCGGTCTCGGTGTCGAACACAAAGATAATTCCCGGTATTTCATCTTGCATCGGATATCCCGGATTAGTGACATACATTTCCCTTCCGTCTGGTGACAGCTTCAGAGAACCCGTTGTCGTTGAAAATGGCGTCTGGAATATTATTTCTCTCTCCTGCAGATCATAGCAAGTAATGTTGATACCATCATATTTGGAGAGAGTTACGCAATAAAGCCGCTGGCCGTCAGGATGAATATCATAAGCGTAAATCGTGACCAGGGTGTCCCTGCTGTCATGAATAAACCACTGATCCACAATCTCCATGCTTTGGTATTCGTAAGCAGCTATAAATGTCGAATCAAAACGGGCCGGATTAAGAACACCATACAAGTATATGAGGCTCTTATCTGATCGAAATATTGGCTGCCCTAAGGAAGGTGTAGATTCCGAATAAATTCTGTTGAAACTGGGCAGATTATAGTAATGTATACTATCATAGGCAAAGCCGACATACAGGTTTTCATGTGTTATGAAGAGCGGGCCATACTCGCCTTCAAGCCTATGAATCTCATCCAGGGTTTGGGCATCATATATGATTGTCAATCTGTCCGTCAGATATGTATCATGATATGAAACGGAAATATATTGACCGTCGGAAGATACTCCTATCGCCCCAGGGCTATAGATTTCATCCGCAACATACTGTACACTATCGACCAAAGAATCGGTCTCTATGTCGATCTTATACAACCACTCGCTCTCGAAATCTGTAGCATACAGCCAGCCCCTGTAAGGTTTGGGCTGGACCGGGCCGGTCGGGCAGTCCTCACAGCAGGAATAGAACAGAAATGCCAGAATTAGTGATATAAAGCATACCAAAGCTGCCATGATATTTTTGTTAATCTTTTTCAAATTACCTTCTTTCAAAACGAATCTTCAGTGTCAAGTTAAATCCAAAACCACATCACGTCCATTTATTAATCTCCATGCCTCCTCCTTCTTTCAAGTCTTATAAGACGCTACAGATGGTGATGTTCAATTCCGGGATGCATGTCAATGGCGCTATCTTATGCTCATTAAGATGTATATATTTAAGCATCAAAATGTCAAGAATAAAATTGCATAATTAGTCTACTCTATCAAATTGCGCAATTATAACTTGACCTATTTGTCCTTTAATGTAAATTGTATATGTACTTTCCAGAGATTATCAAAGCCCTGTGTCGCATATCACATCCGCATTTGAAAGATGCATAAGACATCAGCAGGAGATAGCATTGGAGGTAACCATGCTCCACAAAAATCTATTTGGTTTCTTACTTTTAATGACTTTAATATTACCTGGCATACTTCATGCCCAGCAAAGCACGACCGGGCCGGAACCGCCTCCGGGAATCTATATGGGCAGCACTGAAAAAAGCGGAACGCAGGTAGTAATAGAAGGTGTACCCGCATATATCTGGCGTCATGGCTGCGGGCCTACCGCTGCCGGTATGGTTATAGGTTACTGGGATATGCACGGCAAGAGCCAGCTTGTCCCGGGCGAGTCCGGTTCCCAGAACTCAGCAGTCAATGAAATGATGGCCAGCGACAATGGCATCATATCCTGCGGCGCAACATCATACGAAGACCATTATCGAAGTTATTCCTGTCCGCGGGATGATTCCGGTCCGATTGAGCCTGATAAATCAGAAACTGGAGGAGCACATCCCAGCGAATGCCTTGGGGATTTCATGCACACCTCATGGAGCAGTGATTATAACCGCTATGGCTGGAGTTATTTCGATAAAGTTGATGATGCGATGATTGAATATACCGGTTTTATTTACCCGGATTACCAGCCTGTTACACAGGAAATATATTTCTGGGATTTTAGCTGGGAGCAATTCAAGGCCGAAATCGATTCTGGACGCCCAATAGTTTTGCTGGTGGATACGGACGGTAACGGCGACACCGATCATTTTGTTACTGCTATCGGGTATGACGATTCTAAAATGGAATATGCCTGCCTGAATACATGGGATTACGATATCCACTGGTTTGATTTCGTTGAAATCCAGCCCGGAGCCTCCTGGGGGATTTATGGCTTCACGCTCCTCGACTGGACCTGCTGTGTTGATTCCGACGGAGATGGATTCGGTGATGCGGGTGTTCCCAATAATCCATGCGATATCGATAACTGCCCGGATGTATATAATCCCGATCAATCCGATGTCGACTCGGATGGGCTCGGGGATGCCTGTGATCCGGATGCAGATGATGACGGCCTGTTAAATGAAAATGATAATTGCCCACTGCATGCCAATTCGGGTCAGGAGGATACCGATCAGGACGGCTATGGAGATGTTTGCGACAATTGCAGTGATGTTTACAATCCCGACCAATACGATGAAAATGACGACGGCGTCGGGGATGCCTGTGACGGCGAATTACATATGCAGTGCTATGATGTGCCCGACGGTGTAGTGGGAGAACCATACTACTATGAATTTCATGCTGTGGGAGGGCTTCCGCCCTATGACTGGACCAAATTGAGCGGACAGTTCCCTTACGGCCTGCTGTTTACGAATGAGTCTATTGCAATTCTCGAGGGAACTCCAACCTGGAATTCCGATTTTACCTTCACACTGTTGCTAAACGATTCGGATAATCCGCCCCGAGAAGACACCATGATAATCACGATTGACATATTGGAACCACAGGCTATTTGCGGTGATGCCAATAACGACGCTGCTGTTAATATCAGTGATGCGGTGTATATCATAAACTATATCTTCATAGGTGGCGCCCCACCCGATCCTTTGGAATCGGCGGATGCAAATTGCGATGCGCAGGTTAATATCAGCGATGCGGTCTGGATTATCAATTATATCTTCATCGGTAGCAACGCCCCCTGTGATACCAATGGTGACGCTGTCCCGGATTGCTGATAATCCTCAAAGTCAATCGTTGACAAAATCGTATAACACTATATATTGAAATCAGATGGCTTCTATTTTTGGCGGAAAAATGTACCTGCTTGAAGAAATACAATGCTGATTCTGGAATATCCGATAACGAAATTAAGAGGCGTTTGCTCTCTGCATGATCTCGCTGTTATTTCCTTCTCCAGGCTTCTATGCAAGCTGGTGCGGAGGTTCTTCAAGTTTCCGATACTCTCGCCGCTTGTGGCCCTCTCGATCTCAACAGTTAGAATCAGAGAAGAACTTATCAGCAAGGACACAGCAGCCCTTCAGGATTAAGATCTCATATCAAAGTGTATTTTAATCTGTAAACAACTCCGGAGGAATATCGAATATGAACTCACTGAAAAATAAATCAAATCTCGCGGGACTCATCACATCACTAGTGATATTTGTCTTCCTGATCTTTGCAAGTCCCTGTCTTGCGCAGCTAACCGATGCCGAGATCGATTCTCTTCAGGCACGCGCAGATAGAGAAGGATGGTCCTTCGAGGTTGCCAAAAATCCGGCCACCGACTACTCGCTCGACCAGCTCTGCGGACTGGTCGAACCGGAAAACTGGCGCGAAAACGCGCCGTTTGATCCCTGCACGGTCAAGCGCGATCTTCCGGCAAGCTTCGACTGGCGTGATTCAACGACTTTGCCTCCGGCCAGAAATCAGGGTGGATGTGGAAGCTGCTGGGCCTTCGGGACTGTGGGGCCGCTTGAATGCAATATCGCAATCAAGGATGGGATTTTGATGGATTTGTCCGAGCAGTACCTTGTAAGCTGTAATTCCAACGGCTGGGGATGCTCGGGTGGATGGTTTGCACACAGTTATCATATGTCTGCGCCCGATCCATGCGGTGATGCCGGCGCAGTTCGGGAGGCGGTCTTTCCGTATGTCGCTTATGACGCTTCCTGTAACTGCCCCTATGAACACACTTATACCATAGAGTCGTATGCTTACGTGGGCAATAATTATTCGGTGCCCTCAACCGAGGCGATTAAACAGGCTATCCTCGATCATGGTCCGGTCTCTGTGGCCGTGACCGTAAATTCATCATTCCAGGCTTACGACGGCGGTGTATACGACGCCATGTGGACCAAAAATATTAATCATGCCGTTGTGCTGGTCGGATGGGATGATAATCAGGGCGAAAACGGCGTCTGGTTTATGCGCAACTCCTGGGGTCCCTGGTGGGGCGAGGATGGTTATATGCGAATTGCCTACGGATGTAACGACATCGGCTACGGCGCCTGCTATGTGGTCTACAATAAATCTGCAAAAGTTGATTTCGAATACCAGGCCGGATTTCCCACCTGGATACATCCGGAAGAACTGGATACTATGCGGGTAACTGTGAGAGGTCTGCTGGGAGGGTCTGTCATTCCCGGTTCGGGTATGTTTCATTATTCTATCGAGGGCAGCACATTCGAGGCTGTCCCGATGAACGAACTTTATAATAATCATTATCGTGTCGACATGCCCGACATTCCCGCCGGGCAGTTTATCGAATATTACTTCAGCGTTATGGAGGAAACCGACGGCAGAGTCTTTGATCCCGATACCTCCAAAGAGCCCTTTAGCGCAATCTCAGGATATGCTGAACTGACAGTTTTTGCAGACGACTTTGAACAGGAGTTGAGCTGGCATGTAACGGGAGATGCATCCGATGGACACTGGGGCAGAGGAGTCCCGGTCGACAACGACCGCGGAGATCCACCCTATGATTATGACGGCTCGGGCAAATGCTATCTTACCGATAATTCGGCAGGGAGTTCGGATGTCGACGATGGAACGGCGACACTAATATCGCCCACATTTGATCTATCCAACGGTAACGGCCTTATCAGTTATGCCCGCTGGTATTCGAATGCCGGTGGTGATGAACCTCATACGGATGAAATGCAGGTTTACATCTCAAATGACGACGGCGTTAACTGGACACCGTTTGAAACAGTCGGGCCGCTTGAGGAAGCTGAAGGCGGTTGGTATAAGCGTGAGGTCTGGGCCGGTGATTATATTGCTCTAACGGATAAAATGAAACTTCGTTTTGATGCCTCTGATCTTGATGCTCCTTCGGTTGTTGAGGCGGCAGTGGATGCGGTCAAAATTCGCACATTTGCGCTTGAACCTGTCTATATATGCGGAGATGCGGGAGGGGATGGTCAGGTTAATATCTCCGATGCAGTTTATATAATAAATTATATTTTCATCCCGGGATCACCGGAGCCTGATCCGCTTGATGCTGCTGAAGTAAACTGCGACGGCAATGTTAATATCTCGGATGCAGTTTACATAATAAATTATATTTTCGTAGGCGGCGCGGCGCCCTGTGACTGCTAAATAATTTTCTACTAAGATATCCTATCAAATCCCGTCCGGTTAAGCCGGGCGGGATTTGTTTAAGTGCAGACTTTGCACAAGAATCTCCTTGCTCTCGTTCAACAACATCATATTATAAATTCATTAACACCGCTAAAATATTACAGCCCCGGAACGGGCGGATCAGAACCGATACAAGGAGCTAATATGGGGGACAAGGGAAAATTTGACGATTTTAAAGAAGAGCCTGAAGAAGAGAAGACCGAATCGTCACAGGAAGAAAGTACCGAACGAAAGGAACTGCAAATAGATCCGGTCAGGCTCAGGATGCTTCAGCAGCAGATCAGGGACAACCAGAACTTCAGCATTGTCATGGGTCGGGCAAAACCGTCCACTGAGGGTCACGTCAAAACCGGCCATT
>CAZBZV010000084.1:0-11392 GCA_964496505.1 uncultured Ignavibacteria bacterium
AAAGTGTTACCCATGTGATCGGTCTTTTCTGTTACCTATGTCTTGTTCGTACAATCCTGTAAATATTGGGTGCCCCACTGCGAAAGCGGTGGGGTTCTTCAGATGCAAGGGTAGCAACATTTGGCTATTGACACTGAAATAATTATAGATTATCTTTTCAACGATACATCAACTTAAACATATTATTTGACACCAAGATGCCATGGGGAGGAAAAATGGCTGCTATACCCAAAAAAGTATTGGAGAGATATTCAAATAGTGTCTCAAAATTTCAGAAAGTCCTCAAAGAAGCCCTTGACAGAGATATCAATGAGGCAGATACGGTTGCTATTTGCCAGGATATGCTTTCCGAGGTATTCGGTTTTGATAAGTATATAGAAGTAACTACGGAATATGCTATAAGAAATACCTACTGCGATCTCGCAATCAAAATCGATGACAAGATTCAGTACCTGATAGAGGTTAAGGCTATTGGCACAACTTTAAATGATCACCATTTGAAGCAAGCAATAGACTACGGTACTAATAAGGGCGTACAATGGGTTGTGCTGACAAATGGAATCTATTGGGAGTTATACAAGATCAGGTTTGAGAGGCCAATTGATAAAGACTTAGTATTATCGCTAAATTTCCTGAATGTTAATCCCAGAAAGAAGGAAGATCAGGAAAAGCTTTTTCTATTTTCCCGCAGGGGTTTGAGCAAATCGATAAGGGAAGATTATTATGAAAGAGTAAAATGCGTTAATCGTAATGTTATCGGTGCATTGATACTCAGCAAACCCATCCTGAATATTATCAGGCGGAACCTTAGGAAAATGGCGTCAGGTCTCAAGGTTGAGATCGATGAAATTGAAAAAATCATTAAGGGCGAAGTCCTCAAAAGAGATTTATTGGAGGATGAGGAAACCAAAAAAGCTATCAACAAAGTAAATAGGGTAGTAAAGAAGTCAGCTCGCAGAAAAACCTCAAAAAGAAAACGCATAGAAGAAACTGAGGAAAAGATGCCTAAGCCGAGCTTTTGATATTTGACAATCGATTGCTGGAAAAGCAATTGAAATAAAGACATTTATTTGAAATGTGAATTGACTGAATGAGGATTTAAAGATGAAAAAGCATTCGGACCCCATTTTCTATAGCATATCATATGCAATACTTTCATGCCTTTTTCTTTGCCTATCATGTTCAGAAGATAATTCCGAGGTGGAGTATGAAGCTACATTGGTTGTGGAATCTTTTTTAGAAAACGAGTTTTCACTGGGAGAAAATGTATTTTATTTGGAATGTGGCGGCAGTATGAATTGGAGTAGTTTTAAATTTTGCGATAACTGGAATATAGACAGTGCCAGAGTGTCTTCTGTCCAAACTTTTAGCTCTGAAGAAATACCGCGCGTCGAAGTATTTACAACTTTTATGTGTGACGATACGACACTATTTTTGACTATTCCCACTGGACCAAATATAGAAGTTCATGGGGAATATATAGACATTTACGGTCCTAGAAGTGTTACCAAGGTTAAAAGCACAGGTCGTCCCGCTATTAAGGCCACTTGGACTAATTGCCTTGATTAATCAGATTGAGCAAAATCGCTACTCCTCCCCTAAAGTGTGGGGCACCCAAATGGCAAATAAAAAAGCAGGCCCTTTTAAAGGCCTGCTTTTTATTGGCAAATTCTTGATATCCGATATTACTCGAAATCTGACTGAAGATATTCCCGGGTTGCGAGCTGACGGCGCTGCATCCGTTCGGACAGCTTGCGCGAAAACTGCTGGGCAGTGTTCTCACCGTAAACCTTAAGCATCTGGTTCATAGCGATAACCTCCGAGATCACCGTGATATTCTTGCCGGGAGAAACCGGTACCGTGATGATCGGTATCTCCACGCCCAGAATAGTGGTGTACATCTCCTCGATACCCAGACGCTCGTAGTCGGTGGTTTCATCCCAGAGCTGCAGACGAACCTCGCATTCAACGCGTTTCTGCATCCTGATCGAACGGATTCCGAAGAGCCGCTCGATATCGATGATGCCGATGCCGCGTACCTCCATATGATGTCCCAGAAGATCGTTGCCGCTTCCCACGATATAGTTGGGACCTTTCTTGGTAATCCGCACCATATCATCGGCCACCAGACGATGGCCTCTCTCGATCAGGTCGAGCGCGCATTCGGACTTGCCCACACCGCTCTTGCCGGTATAAAGCATCCCCACACCGTAGACATCGACAAGCGTGCCATGGGTATTGATAAAGGGCGCGAAATACTCGTCCAGATAGCCGCTCAAGCGCATGATCAAATCTGCGGTGGAGAGACGGGTCTGGAATACTGGGGTTTTGAACTTATTGCCCATCTCCACCAGCTCCGGAGGCGGATTGATCGCCTTGGTCACGATCAGAAACGGCATATCGCATCGGAACATTCTATCGAGCTGATCCAGCCTCTGCTCACGGTTTAAGCTGTTGAGGTATGCCAGTTCGGTTTCGCCCAGAATCTGGGCGCGGTTGTTCGCGAAACGCAGTGTGAATCCGGCGATGGCAAGGCCGGGACGGTTTATGGCCGGGGTTGGAATCTTCTTCTTGAGGCCCTCCCCCTCAGTCAGGAGATACAGCTCGAACATCTCCCGGCACTGCTTATATAATTTTTCTACTGTCAGCTCGCTCATTCTCTAATAGTCCAGAGTAATATCATCATCCTTGGTTAAATCAGGTATGGCAGTTTTTTCCTTCGAGACCTGCTTTTGCTGACGGTCTTTCAGTTTGCCCTTATACTTTTTGAGCTGTCCGGTGAGTTTATCCATAGCCTGCTCGATCGAAACCTGCATCTGGTCAGATTCACCTGTTCCGGTCAAAGTCGAGCGAGACACCTTGACGCTGATTTCCGCCATGTGCCGGTAACCCTCGACCGCCAGAACGGCATTCGCCGATATTATATGGTCGAAATATCGCTTCAGTTTTTCAACCTCATCCTCTACTCTTGCCCTTAACTCATTGGTTAGATCGAAATGCCTTGCGGTGATGTTGACTTTCATTCCGGACTCCTTTCTTATTTTATTCAAAATTTTCCGGAATCATAAGGTCTTACAATATTTCAGGTTTCTTGCAATCCCTTTAAAATTCAGGGTATTCCGAATGATGCGCTGTCGGCATCATCCCATGAGCCTCCTTTCAATAATTAAACGTAGTAACGGAATTAAAGGTTTTGTACTTTGATAGTAAATTATGATTTACCCCCGTTTATTTTTAGACATGATAGTAGAACTATAGCATGCAAACTATTCATCAAATTGACTACCTTGGTATATGGGGCGGGGAAATATAACTGAATTACAGGCCACATTCAAAAAATCAGAAAAATGCGGCATTTTGTCAACCGTTTTCTTTGGGCACCATTTTACGGAATCGTGCCGGCTGTATCCTGAGCTCTTCACGATATTTGGTTACCGTTCTCCGGGCTATCTTTATGCCCTCTTCATTGAGTTTTCGATGTATCTCCTGGTCGGAGTAGGGTTTTGACTTGTTCTCTTCGTTAATCAGCTTCTCGATCTGCTGTTTGACACGGCGTTTGGTCATGGCCTCGCCGTTATCTCTCTGCAGACCGCTGTTGAAGAAATATTTTATCTCATACACGCCCTGGGGAGTCTGCACATACTTGCCGTTGGATACCCTCGAAATAGTGGCAACATTCATATCCACTTTGCGGGCGATATCCTCCATAATCATCGGCTTGAGATAATCCGGCCCTTTCTCGAAGAATTCGTACTGTTTTTCGATTATAGCATGCATGACATTTATCATAGTGGTACGGCGCTGGTTGATAGCATTTAAAAGCCAGCGTGCCTGCTCCAGTTTCTCGCGCACATATTTCTTGGTGTCCTGGGGCGTTTTCCTGTTGCGTTTGAGCAAATCCTTGTAGGAAGAATTGATTCTCAAACGCGGCACAGATTTATCGTTATGATATACGATATACTCACCATCGATTTTATCGACCACCAGATCCGGAATAACCGAACTGGCGGCTGTTACAAATTTGCCCGAGGCTGGATGAGGCGAGAGCGATTTAATTTTATTCATTGCCTCGTTAATCCGTTCCACCGGAACATTGAGCGATTTTGCAAGCTGCAACGGCGACTTGCGGTCTAATTCATGGAAAAACTGATCGATAATTTTCCAGGCCAGAGAATTCTCCAAGCCCTTTTCCCGAAGCTGGACCATCAGCGATTCCTTCAGGTTGCGTGCGCCCACTCCGGGCGGATCAAAAAGCTGTATTTTATGCAGGATTTCGGTAACTATCTCAGGTTCAACTTTCAGGATTTCCGCGATCTCTTCCGGCTCGCAGCTCAGGTATCCGGACTCATCTATATTACCTATAATAAATTCGCCGATATTGAACTCTTCCTCGGAAAGCTTCAATAGCGAGAGCTGGTCCACCAGATGCTCATAGAGAGTCTTTTCCAGCGCGGGGGTGTTGGTCTGCCATTCCTCACGTTTTTCCTTCATGCGACGGAAGACGTAATCATGGGCATCATCTCCCAGATAATACTCCCAGTCCATATCCCCCTTGGTCATCTGAGGATCCATCAAAGGATCGGAATCATCAAGGGTATTTTCCGAGAAATCATCATCTTTAGCTTCCGGCTCCAGGACCTCTTCCTCTTCCAGCATCGGATTGACCGAAAGTTCATGCCGCAGAACCTGTTCCAGCTTCAAAAGCGGCATCTGAAGCATCTTAAGCGACTGAATCAGCTGAGGAGCAAGCGTCTGTTTGAGTTTTAGCTGTAATCCAAGTTTCATGTTAATTTATTGCCTTAAAGTAAGATACAAGATTTAAATCCTTTTCTCCATGTCCTAATATAGTTATCGGCACCCCGATACACTAATTTAAACGGAATTTCTCTCCAAGATAAACCTTTCGCGCTTCCGGGTCGTTTGCAAGATAATCGGCCGTTCCCGATTTCAAAATCCTGCCGTCACACATTATATAGGCTCGATCGGTTATCGAAAGTGTCTCGCGCACATTATGATCCGTAATCAGTATTCCGAAATTATTATCCTTCAATTTCTCGATTATCCGTTGAATATCCTCAACCGCAATCGGATCGATGCCTGCAAACGGCTCATCCAGAAGCATAAAGGTCGGATTTAAGGCCAATGCCCGCGCTATTTCCACTCGACGCCTTTCGCCGCCCGATAATGTATAGGCATAATTGTGCCGTAAGTCCTTGATATCCAGTTCCTCCAGAAGATTCTCCAGTCTTTCTTTGCGCTCTTTTTTAGGCAGCTTAAGCATCTGCAAAATCCCGCTGATATTATCCTCAACCGAGAGTTTCCTGAATATCGAGGGTTCCTGGGCCAGATATCCTATACCTTTCCGCGCCCGCTTAAACATCGGAAGACTGGTCAGATCAGCATCATCGATCTTCACCCGGCCTCTGTCGGGATTGATAAAACCTATTATCATATAAAAGGTTGTGGTTTTACCGGCACCGTTGGGTCCCAGAAGGCCAACCACCTCACCGCATTTAACATCAATCGAAACTGAATCAACAACCTTGCGGCGTTTAAACGATTTCTCCAGATTTTCAGAATAAAGCATGCAGGAGTTGCCGTCACCGTCGGAATTTGTTGATTTGTCAGAACTTACAAGGTTTGTAACCATATATAAATCTCGTGTCTTTATAGCACAGCAAAAAACGCGCCATGTGCTGACTCTTATCCTATTTTTAATATACCGTAATTTAATATTCTGTCAATGATAATCGTTTTTTTTGCCTTATTATGCGACAAAAACTCCTTCTTAATATTATACAAATTACAGCCAGGCTAAGTTTTAAGAATAATCTGCCGTCAATAAAGAATAGGACAATCTAATCCAGAGGCTAAAAATGACCATCGGTGAAAATCTCGCTATCATAGGCGGCGGCAATATCGGAAGCGCTATTGCACGCGGCCTTATCAAATCCAAAAGATTTGCTCCTAATCAAATAATCCTCACAAGACGGCGTCTGCATTACCTGGAAAACATGGAAAAAGAGGGGTTTAAGATCAGCGGCAATAACATCAAGGCTGTCGAAGAATCGGATATTATACTAATATCTGTCGAACCTCAGCAGTTGGTTGGAGTGCTGGAGGAGATTTCCCCGCATTTCGATAAAAAGCGCCATATAATTTTCTCAATAGTATCCGGAGCCTCGATTACGGATATTAAATCGCTTATTGGCAATGGCATGCCCGTAATTCGAGTCATGCCCAATATTGCGGTGGGGATATGCGAGTCGATGACTTGTCTTTGTGCCGATGCCTCAGACAACATTGCGTTGGATAAAGCACGTTCGATATTCGATTCTGTCGGTCAGACATTGGTGATATCCGAGGAACTGATGGTTCCGGCCACCGCATTATGTGCTTGCGGAATTGCATTTTTCTTTCGGGCCATACGCGCCGCTTCGCAAGGCGGAATCGAGATCGGCTTCCATTCTATGGAGGCTCTGGCAATGGCATCCCAGACTGCACGAGGCGCGGCCGCACTTTTAAACGGCAACCCCAACCATCCCGAGACAGAAATCGACAAGGTCACTACTCCGCGCGGATGCACAATCGCCGGCCTGAATAACATGGAACACTCCGGCTTCAGCTCAGCCATGATCCGCGGCATCATCACCTCAGCCGAGAAGGCAGAAAAGCTGTTTAAAGCTGCAAAATAATTTTTGTCCAGATGCCCGACAGCGCATGCTGTGGAATCCAATACATGAGAAGAGAATTAACCTAGGTCCAAACCTGTTTGAACGTGCCCCAAACCCAGGCTCACGTAAGGCGTAATTTATTTAAAGCCTTGATATTATAACCAATATGTATTATTATAAGACTGAATACTCATATCTTTTGATGGTATTATTAGAATCGATCTTCGAAACAAAAAGGCGGCGTTTTGGAAAATTCATTTGATTCTGATAAAATAAAAAATCTTGCAGATAAAATCGACCGCATTGTTTCCAGGCGAGGCGATCATTATATCGCATTTCTATCCGGACTACTCAGGTTCGAAACAATCAGCGGGGCAAAGACCATAGCCGGACAGGATAAATTCGAAAAGTCCATTCACCGATGTCTTGAATATCTTCATGTGCAATCCGAGCGTCTGGGAATGATCTTTCGTAAATACGACAATCTCACTGCCGCAGCCGAACTGGATGCCGGTGATCAATCCCAGGGATGCATAGGAGTGGCAGCCCATATCGATGTCGTCCCTGTCGGAAAGGGCTGGAAGCACCCGCCCTTTGGCGGCACTGTAACAGACGGCTGGATCTGGGGACGAGGAGCGCAGGATGATAAAGGGCCTGTAGGTTCCATATTTTCCGCCCTGGATGTCCTGGCTAGCCTGAACCTGAAACAGATTAAAGACATCAGATTTTTAATCGGTACCCTGGAGGAAACCGATGAATGGCCGGATGTAGATCATCTCATGGAGAAGAAAGAAATCCCGGACATGACAATCGTGCCTGACGGGATCTTTCCGGTCATAAATGCCGAGAAGGGTATGGCTATGCTCGATTTTTCCGGCAAGTGGCCCAAACGTGAGCCATCCTCGGGAACACCTCAGATTGTCTCGCTTAAAAGCGGCAAGCGGCATAATATGGTGCCCGACTCGGCGGTCCTGCTTTTGAGAGCGGATACCTTCCAAAAAAGCGCCGTTGCCAGAGACCTGACCGATGGCGCGGTTGCCTTGAAGGAGATGATCCCCGAGAGTGATTTCTCCATGAAACACAGGGAAGATTCCAAAAACCCCGATAAAACGATCTTCGAATTGAAATTTTTTGGAAAGAGTGCGCATGGGGCCTTTCCCGAAAAAGGCCATAATGCCGCTCTTGATGCGCTGAGATTTATAGATATGATCGAAATTGGTTCTGAGGGATTGCGTGCCTTCGCACGGGTTCTGAGCAAACGCTGCGGACTTCTTGACGGCTCCGGATTCGGGCTCGAGTATCATCATGATTACATGGGTGATACCACTGTCAATCTGGGAGTGCTCGAGCTGAAACCGGACTCCGGAAAGGCGCTTGTCAATGTTCGTTATCCTGTGGGTGTAAAAAGCACGGATGTCGAGAATGCCTTTGCCAGGGTGGCCGAAGAGGAATCCAAGGCGGTGGATGGATTGAAAATAGAATCCGGAATTCATGGGCGCGTGCAGGAGGCGTTATATATCTCTCCGGAAGAACATGACAGGTTTCTGCAGTCTCTACAGATAGCATACGAAACCGCATCGGGACGCCCCAGAAAACTGAAAGCGATACGCGGAACCACTTATGCCAAGGCATTTCCCTCAGCGGTCGCATTCGGACCTTTGGACGAGGAGGCGGGCGATACCGAGATGGCGCATGAGCCCAATGAGCGTATCAGCATCGACCGCTATCTGGAAAATATCAAAATATATGCCCTGGCCCTGGCACTACTTGCGTATCAACAATGAAGTTGTTTATATATGGCGGAAACGGGAGTATAATTAGACAATGCGACTCAGCTTTACATTCAATCTCAAAAAATCCGAGGATGATGAAAAACAGGCCGAACTCTTCAGTCAGGAGTATGTCGACAGAGTAGTCTCCGCGCTGGAGGAGCTCGGACACAAGGTCTCTCCGGTAGAGGTCTCGGGGCCGCCCGGAGAGGTCGTTGATAAATTGATAGATTCGCGTCCCGACCTGATCTTCAACCTGGCCGAGGGCGTGGGCGGTAAGCGCCGTGAATCATATTATCCGGCCATGTATGAGTTGATGGGGATTCCTTACACAGGCGGAACGCCAGGGCTTCTGCATGTTGGGCTGGATAAGCGTCTGGCAGAGAAGATTCTTGCAGTTAGAGGGGTCAGGGTGCCAAAGGGCGCCCTTATTACAGAGGAACACTCCGACCTTACCGATGATCTGGAATATCCGGTATTCATCAAGCCCAATTATGAGGGCTCCAGTATGGGTATCACTCAGGAATCGGTTGCAGAAACTCCCGAAGAGGCCGAGAGGGTTGTGAAAAAATTGCTGGAGGAATACTCTGAAGGAGTTATTGTCGAGCAGTATATTGAAGGACGGGAGTTGACTGTGCCGATGCTTCAGGCTTTTTCCGGTTACCTTCTCGAAATTGTCGAGTACAAATTCGGTGGGGAAGGGCATGACATCTTTGATTATGATACCAAATCCAGCAGCGGTCAGGATGAGTCGCTGGATACGATCTGCCCGCCGGAACTAACCCCGGAGGAACGCCGGGAGATACTCACGCTTGCCGACCGCGCTTTTAATGTTATGCGTATCCCCGATTTCGCGCGCGCCGATATCCGTCTGACAGAGGACGGCACGCCCTATTTGATCGAGGTCAATCCCCTGCCCGGCCTGAGGCCGATTAGTCCTTTGATCACAGCCGCCAGGGCCAAAGGCTTAAGCTATAATGATGTTATCGACCTGATAATAAAATCCGCCAAAGAACGATATGGCATAAAAGTCGATTAGATTCATATCGAATAACGTATCACCGAACGTACAGTCATGCAAAAATAAAAAAAGCCGCCGGAATTTTCCCGGCGGCATTTTTTAGAATCAAAGAAATTCTATTCATCTTCGGGCTGCCAGACCTCCCAGACTCGTCCGACAAGGTCGGGTCCCGGTTTCAAGGTCTTCTTGCCGGGCTCCCATCCAGCGGGACAGGCCTCGGCACCCTTGGTTTTGCGTACATGCTGGAAGGCATGGATTTGCCGTATAGTTTCTGAGAACTTACGGCCGACAGGAGGGGTAAGAACTTCCATGGCCTGAACCACACCGTCCGGATCAATCAGGAATCTGCCGCGTATATTGACGCCGTTGGCCTCATCATACACGCCGTAAACCCGTCCAAGATTCCCTGCGCCGTCAGCCACCATCGGCCATGGTATGCCGTCTTTGGTCATCTTTTTGAGTTCAACTTCTTCCCAGATTTTGTGGACAAATGCGGAATCGGTCGAGATCGAGAGGACCTCGACACCAAGTTCATCGAGCTGATCTTTCTTGCCGGCGACCGCCGACAATTCAGTGGGTCAAACGAATGTAAAATCACCCGGATAGAAACAGATGAGCACCCATTTACCCAGATAGTCGGACAGCTTGACAGTTATAAATTCCCCTTTGTGATATGCGGGAGCCTCGAAATCGGGGGCCTTTCCTCCCACTTTTACCATAGCCATGCTTTCTACTCCTGTCTTTGGTTGTTCTTCAGATTTCTCCTCGGATGGCGCATCCTGACCAATTACAGTCCCTGTTGGCCGCGCACATCCAACTGGTTCATCCGGCATAAAGCACCTCCTGTCTTCGAAAAGTTTATGCCAAATTGCAGTGCGTTCGATTTTATTCCAAGATACAGTCTAAGTCGCGGATTTTCAAGATTAATATAAATGCAATTGCGACCTAATTGCACCGTAATGGTAAGGGTTCATAGAGAAACAGTGATGGAATCAGCCCGGCCTTTCCACAAAGAAGCAGCCGCCATTAATCCTTTTACCGTTGCGATATCCATACCGCCCCATGGCTGGTTAGGTTGCCATTGATATTGGAGTCAGATTTAAAAACCTGCAGATCATAATTTAATTTTCTTATCCAAAATCCGCCAGGCCGGCCTTCAAATATCAATTCAGAATTCCGACAATTATAATATGCTATTTTTTACAAAATTTATCTCAGGAGGGAATAAATGAATCCGGCGAGGACCATGTTTGGCATAAGCGCGGTCATTTTTGTTATGTTTGCTTTGGTTTTCTGGGGACGCGGCTCCGAAAATCTGGGAGACACGCCCGAACAGGCGCTGAGGACCTGCGCGCAGGCTGTCAGCAGCGGCGATATGAGGACCTTTTCCGAGTACACTGTCGACGGTGATGAGTTCTGGAAGGAATGGAATAAAGCATCCAAAGAGGAGCGTGATATGGCCCGTTCGATGCTCCCGATGCTGATTGGCGATATCAGCTACTGCGGATTTACGGTTACGGATGAAAAGGTCGAAGGCGATGATGCCACCCTCTGGGTTATGCCTGAGTTTCATGCAAAGGATGCAGTCCCTGTCAGATATTACATGAGGAAAGAGGGCGACCGTTGGAAATTCGACCCCGGCCAGAGCCCGAATTGATTTGTATGTGACTTCACCGGCTTGTTTGCATATATGATTTTTTTATAAAGCCGGCTCAATCGTGACTGATTTGGCTCTTAGCGCAAGACTATTTTATCCATTTTCCGCTTGACAAGCATCCGTTATTTCTGATATCTAAGTGTAGAAAGCCGAACTTTGTTATCTTTTTGACAATCGAGATTGAACAATTCAATTCCAGATCCCCGGACCGGGGAGTTGATATCCCGGGGTCCGAGGATCTGAGAAGATTATATGGGCCTCTGTTCTCCCG
>CAZBZV010000085.1:0-11386 GCA_964496505.1 uncultured Ignavibacteria bacterium
TACACCCTCTATTTTTTTCACACTAAACATAGACAGCTTTTTCAATAATTCTAAAATTAGCCCTTGATATTGCCTATGGGAAGCATTTTCGCTACCTTCTTTGAGATCCCCAGATCATCCACAGCCTGAATCACGTCATCTATATTTTTGTAGGCAATGCCTGCCTCTTCCGCCAGGCCCGGCATTGATGCAGCCTGGACATAAATCCCGGCATCCATCATCTGCTTCTTGAGCTCATTTCCCCGCACCGATTTCTTGGCCTGGCGGCGCGACATAGTGCGTCCCGAACCGTGCAGTGTGGAGCCGAATGTCTCCTCATCGGCAAATTTGGAGCCGACCAGAAGGTACGATCCGGTCTGCATCGAACCGCCTACGATCACCGGCTGACCTATGCCCCGATATCTCGAGGGGAGGTCTTCCCTTTGCGGGCCGAATGACCGGGTGGCGCCTTTTCTGTGCACCAGCACCTCGATTTCCTTGCCGTTAACTGTATACTTTTCGCGCTTGGCAATATTATGAGCGACATCATAAACGGTGGAAATTCCCAGCTCATGCTGAGATTTGTTGAAGACCTGCTCGAATGCCTGCCGCACCCTGTGTGCGATAACCTGACGGTTGGCGAAAGCATTGTTGGCGGCACAGGCCATAGCTTTGAAATAGTCCTGGCCCTCGGGCGAGTCGAAGGGGGCGCATGCAAGCTCCTTATCACGCACCTTAAGACCGTATTTCTGCATCGCTTTCGCGAAAACCTTTAGATAATCTGTGGCCACCTGATGCCCGAATCCGCGCGAGCCGCAATGGATTGTCAGCACAATCTGATTGGGACGGTCGATCCCGAATTTGGGGGCCAGTTCCTTATTGTAAACATTATCCTCTCTGATAACTCCTATTTCCAGGAAATGATTGCCGGAACCGAGTGTGCCGAGCTGATTGATTCCGCGCTGAATCGCACGGTCGGAAATCTTTGAGGGGTCGGCCCATTTCAGATGTCCGTTCTCCTCGATCGAATCATAGTCAGCCTCTGTGGCGTAGCCGTTTTCCAGGCACCACTTCACACCGCCGCGCATTACATCCTCGAGCTTCTTCTTATCAAGTTTTACAAGCCCTTTGCCGCCCACTCCGGCAGGTATAACCTTGAAGAGCATATTTACCAGCTCTTTTAATTTGGGCTCTATTTCATCCAGAGTAAGGTTGGTGCGCAGCATGCGTATGCCGCAGTTTATATCGAAGCCTATTCCACCGGGGGAGATTACTCCATCGGAGGTCGAAAAGGCCGCCACTCCGCCAATCGGGAAACCGTATCCCCAATGCCCGTCCGGCATTACCATAGCATGGCTGACAATTCCGGGCATACAGGCGACATTGGTGATCTGTTCATACACGCCCTTCTCCATCGAATCAATCAGCTTATCGGATGCATATATCCTGGCCGGCACATGCATTCCTTCTTTTTGATCCGGGTCGATCTGCCAGATACCGTTTGAAATTTTATTCGATTGCATGAATTATCACCTCACAAATCAAGCACTATGAATGCTTCCCATCCTGTCTCGGTTCTCTCCAGATTGAATCTATACATTGTAACAGCCTTGACGTCCACATTGATTCCATGTTTTTCAGGATTAATCTTCTCTCCCCTGGCTTTTGCCTTGAGTCTTTTGTTCTCATCATCAAATTCTATTTCGAACTCCTTGAAAAACAAATCCTCAGCATCTTTGAGAAAGACAATTTCCTCCAGCCATTCGTATAAAAGATCGGTCTCCGAATCGGCAGATAATTCTATCTCACGATCCTGCCGGGCATCCACAGTATCCAGTTCGACCATGCACTGCATTGCCGCCAACCCGGCATTGGCAAAAAGCTCCTCCAATGTTTTACCAAAAGCCCGGTAGGCGCAGTCGCCCCCCGCAACCGTATCGTCATATTCAAACCTTTTCACTTTTCCCCTTTGCTGTTGTCTTCCTTTTTTTCGTTGTATAGGGCAATGCCACACCAATTAAAAATCCTATCAAGGCAGATATAAAAATCAGGATGGCGGTTGATGTTGTCACCTGAAAGAAAATAAAGTTCACCTCGGTAGGGGCGCTGTTTAAAATAAGAAAGAGCACCAGGATGACCGCGAGCACGATTATCATGATATACTTTGCATTCATCTTTTCCTCCTTTTTTGTAAACATAAGAGACAGGCTGACTTATTGCAATAAAAAAAGCGGATTTCCGAAGAATCCGCTTTCATACAAATTCGATATCTATTCAGGCTTTTTCGATACAATCCACCGGACAAACCTCAACGCACTTTGAACCGCCCTCGACATCCTCGCATTCGTTACAGAGATCGGGATCAATCGTATAAATCGGGTCGCCTTCCTCAATCGCACCCTGGGGACATTCCGGCTCACACAAAGCGCATGCGGTACATTCATCGGTAATCTTCATTGCCATCTTCTGTATCCTCCTGTTGTACTAAGAAGCTATAATCTATACCATAATTGTATTCATTAATAAATATACGCTCGTATCCTGCCTTTATTTGCAATTATGAAAAAACTGAATATAATTGATGGATTTTTTCAGGCAAGCCAAAACAATGCCCTGCCAATGAAGGAAAAACACTGAAATCCAGAGATTTAAATCATTCAGCCTGGTCCTTTTTCTTCTCCTCGATATCGATCTTTTCAACCGCTACCAGTTCATACCGCAGGTTCTGTTTAGGCAGGGTTACCAGGGCGACATGACGCTCGGGCGTAATATAATAATATTCCTCCGTACGGATGCTGAAGAAAACCTTGCAGTTGATCTCCTCGCCCATGATTGTCTGGACTGAGTCGGGCTGACGGACCATGGTCATGATGACACGTTTTTCCAGATACGGAATGATGGCATGAAAGATAATCGTATCCGCCTCGAGATCGGGTTCGTTATAAAATGCCAGATTCCAAAGAGGTATGGACTGCTTGTCGCAGAGCACAGTAGTAGGAGAACTGTTTACGGTAAAACTGGATTCGGTCGTATCGACCAGCTTTTGAAACTGGAAACCCTCGGGTGAAATAATGCCTGTCAGGCTGGTAGTATCTTTCTTTTCGATATATTCAGCAGTATAAAAGCTGGGATAACCCCTCGAATCGGTGAACAGCTCGGAGGATATCTTGCTGGATATATCCCCGTTGAGCATTCTCACAATGGTTTCTGTTCTAAACAGATATTTATTTCCCACGCTGGCGTGTTTGGCAATCCCCACAAAAGTTCCGGTCGACTGTCCAACCTCGGTATTCCATGTGGAAATGCTGTATGTATAACGGGTCTCCATCTCCCAGAAATCAATCAAATCTCCCTGTGTCTGCGCAATTCCGCTGGAAAGATTAGAAATAACAAGTCCAATAGTAAAAAGAGCCAAAAGTGCGGGGCGAATGCTTTTCATAACAGACCTTTCGATGATGAATTATCATTTTATATTGTACAATGATAATGTCGGATTGTTCGGCAGTCAAGATTGCCGTTAAAAAAAGAAAATCCCGAAGATTTTTTATCTCCGGGATTCAAATTTATCATTGGTTCTACACGATTTTATCAACAACGACTCCAATTGCCAGAAGCAGACCATAAGTCAGATGTATTTTAATCGTGGCGGCATTGGCCGGAATAAGCTCCTGTACCTTATCGTAATGCGCCAGAATAGTTTTAGTGGCATTGATGGCCAATGGCAGGGATAAGAACACAAGCAGGCATAAGGGCGGTATAAAACCCAGAATAACCGCAACTGCGGTTGCTATATAACTGCCGAAAATCAGAAAAAGATAGCCGCCGATTGCATCCTTCTTGCCCAGCCTGACAACCAGATGCTTCTTATCGACTTTCTTGTCCGCTTCATAATCGGGATACTGATTTATGTAAACTACAGCCGCAATCAGAAATGCTATCGGAATCGAGGCGATTATGGGAGTCCATCCAAGCTGACCGGTCTGAACATAGTAGCTTCCCAGCACCGAGAGAGTGCCGAAATTTAGTCCGATAAAAAGCTCGCCCAAACCGCGATAGCCGATCTTCACAGGCGTGGCTGTATACAGAAAGCCGGATAAAAATCCGATTACCGCGAGAATCGGAATTGTGTAGCTGTTTTCATATATGCCTCTTGTGGTCAGCCAGAGATAAAGCCCGCACATAGCGGCCAGACCGAAGAAGACAAATGCGCCTTTTATCACCGTGCTGGGAGTCTGAAGCCCTTCCTGTATTACACGCGATCCGCCTGAGAAAGGAGTGGGAGTTTCGTTGATATCATCATCAGTAGTTTTGTGGTCATAATAATCGTTTGCCATGTTGGTACCGGCCTGTGCGAAACAGACTCCCAGAAGAGTAATCAGGCCGAGAATAAAATCGAAACGTCCGGTCATCTGCCAGGCAAGAGCGGTGCCGAATATTACCGGCACGGCTGCTGCGGTCAGAAAGGGCAGACGTATGGTAATCATCCATTTCTTAGCGAGGTTCATCTATCACTCCGTTTCATATATGCTAATTTTATATGCATATGGATATATGACAATTATTGTATTAAATCAAGCATTTTTTATCCTGCATAGGGATCATTATCTCTGTCCGTCTTTTCCGAATCCTTATCCTCTCCCCTCTTCGGCTCTCTTTTTCCAGTCAGGTAAACTATCAGTATCGATAATTCATAAAGAAGATAAAGCGGCACTCCCAGCGCCACTTGAGAAAATAAATCGGGCGGGGTCAATATGGCAGACATTAACAGAATTATTACGGCGGCATATCTTCGCCCCTTGCCCAGCATCTTTGATGTAAGAATGCCTACGCGGCCAAGAAAAAACGAGACCACCGGCAGCTCGAATACTATCGCGAATGCCAGCACCATGCGGGTGACGAAAACGAAATACTCCGAGACCGAAATAAGCGGCTCGAGATTCTCTCCCCCAAACTGCATCAGAAATCGCATGGCAATCGGAATGACATAAAAGAGGCAGAATGCACCTCCCCCGTAAAAGAAAACCGTGGAGGCAAGAACTATCGGAAAGACAAGCTTGACCTCTTTTTCATAGAGTCCGGGTAGTATAAACATCCAGAGCTGATATATCAGGATCGGCGCCGCAATCAATACTCCTACCAGAAGCGAGATCTTTATTTGCACCATAAAAGCCTCGGTGGGAGCCATAAAATATACTTTCTCCACGGGACTGGAGAAGAAATTCATAATCTGCTCTGAAAACACGAATGCGGCTATTCCGAAGATAAGAACAGCTGATATCGATTTTATCAGACGCATCCGCAGTTCCTCGAGATGATCGAGGAAGGGCATGTCGCTTAACAGATTTGGACTCACTTATCGCGCTCTTCGATTAAATTCTTTAACTCTTTGTAGAATTCCGATTTATCCTGAAATTTTCGGTAGACCGAGGCAAAACGCACATAGGCGACCTCGTCGATATCCTTCAGCTTCTTCATTACAATTTCACCGATTGTCTCCGAGGAAACCTCGGTTTTACCCAGATCGAGAATTTCGTTTTCTACCTCCGTAACAAGATCATCGATCTGTTTTATTGATACCGGACGTTTGTTGGTGGCAAGTTCGATTCCCTGGCGCAGTTTTGTGCGGTCGTAAAGCTCGCGGGCATTATTGCGTTTTACCACCGAAAGAGACAAATTCTCGACATATTCATAGGTGGTAAATCTGCGTCCGCAGTCCAGGCATTCACGCCGTCTCCTGACCGCCCTTCCATCCTGCGCGGTACGTGAATCGACGACCTTGTCTTCCTGATGTCCGCAAAATGGGCATCTCATAAAAGTTCTTCGACCTCATCCTTATCGATTGAAATCAAATCGGCGCTGTCGAGATACTCGACCTCGATTCCGGCCTCATCCAGCATCTGCTGAGAAAGCTCATCCGGATATCCCTCCAGCACCTTAATCTTTCGGATTCCGGCGTTTATTATGATCTTTGAACAGAGCACACAGGGAAAAGTTGTGCAATATATATCAGCGCCTTCTATCGATACCCCGGAGACCGCCGACTGGATCACAGCGTTCTGCTCGGCATGAATGGCGCGACAGAGTTCATGGCGCTCACCCGACCTAATATGCATTTTTTCACGCAGGCATCCGACTTCAAGGCAGTGCGCCAGGTTGCGCGGCGCGCCGTTGTAGCCGGTTGAAAGAATGCGTTTATTCTTCACTATAACGGCCCCCACTTTTCTCCTGAGACAGGTGGAGCGCGTGGATGCAAGTTTGGCAATCGACATGAAATACTGATCCCATCCGGGACGTCCGTCGCTATTTGGCATAATCAACCACCACCCTGTCTCTCGGCCTGGCCGAGTACTTGAGCCTGAAATTCCCGTTAAATATAGCCATTTCCAAAAAACCGGAGCTGCCCAAATAGGCTACCACAGAACCATTATCGGCGTCCGAGAATGTCGAGACTATATGGCCGATTTCATCTGTACCGAAAATCACCACAGGCAGATTCGAGGGCTCCTTTTCCATTAGATCATCCACGGCGATATTCGTGATGGCATTCCCGAATCTGTCGAAATAAATGATTTCCCCGATTAGAAGATTTTTGTCGGTTTTAGTCGAGGGAATCTCGAGTTTTTCCAGACCCGAATGAATTGGTCCAAACTGCCCCGGTTCAACTCCCAGCGAGAGATATGACCCGGCGGGAGCCATCTTATCCCGGCCTTCAAATGTCGAAGGAGTAGGATTCAGGAAATAGTCATAATTTTCCAGCGAAATAATCTTGTTAACATTCAGCTCTTTGGCCGTCAGCCAAAGAAGACCGTTATCAGGAGCGATGAAATTATAATTATCTGCCTCCAGCAGCACTATCTTCCTTTCAGAGCCGACGTCCGGATCAACGACATTGATAAAGATCGTTCCCGCCGGAAAAAAAGGATAAGAGCGCTTAAGCATTAAAGAAGCCTGCAGAATACCCTGGGGCTCAATATTATGGCTGATATCGATAATATTGGCATTGGAATTAATCGAAAGAATAACCGCCTTCATTTCCGCCGCATAGCTGTCCTGGCTGCCGAAATCTGTAAGAAGCGCTATTGTGGACCTTTTATCGGTCATACTTTCACCTTGCTCAGCTTCAGTAGATTCAAGCCGGTTTCATCATCCTTCTCACGTCGGATCTTAATTCCAAAGGTCATAATCATAATCTCCATAGTGCCCGAAACCGTGCCATGCCAGAGATGTCCGGCTATTGCCCTGAATTTATCATCGGAGAGCGTGATATGGGCATGTATAATCGGTTCCCTGTCAAGGTAGGCGACATTGCCTGTCAAATTTGTGACCTCGAATTCACCATCAAATTCCTTGTCCCGATATTCGCCCTTGACAGCATCAAAATAGCCCAGCTTCAAATCCTCGCATGCGCCCAGGCCAACCATAAAGCCGCCCCGGATTTTGTATTTTTTGATGAATTTCATAAGCGAATCCATGACCTCCTCGCCTCTTTCGAGCCTGAGAAGATACCCGCCGGCAACTTTCTTGTATAACATCAATCCTCCTTTTTCAAAATCAAACTATGCCATGACTTCCTTCAGCCAGCTCAGATAGTCCTTGCTGCCGTCCAGAACCGGTACCATCAATATTTCCGGTACCTCGAAGCTGTGCAGTTCGATTATTTCCTTTTTCAAATCCTCAAACTTGCTCCTGAGCGACTTGATTATTATGGTCACTTCGTATGAGGATTCCCGTTTATCTTTCCAGCAATAATGAGATGTGACTCCCGGTAGAATCGATACACATGCCGCCAGTTTCTTTTCGATCAAAGTCTCGGCGATATGATTGGCTTCTATCTGAGAACCGGCAGATGAAAAAACCATTACAAAATCAGAATTGTCCATTGCAAAACCTCGTCAGCTTTATTTCTTGACTTGCCGTCCCAATGCCTCTTCCACTTCCTTGACCTTGCCGGTGATCCGGTCCGAGTATCCCTCGCGGTCATCGATATTGATACGTGTATACACCCGGTCGAAGTCCTCACGCAGTTTCATGTGGCATTTTTTAACCAGATCCATAAGCTCATCCCATTCACCCTCAACAAGGGTACCCAGGGCATGAGTCTGGTACGGCAGGCCGGATTTGTCGATCATGTCAATTACTTTCGCCACCGAATCGGCCATACTTTCTTCATTGGCCGGATAGGTTGAAAATTCCAATAACATACAAGTCCTCCTTTTGTAGTTTATAAAACATTAATCCAGAATTTCCTGATAAAGCGGAAATTCGGAACAGAGTTTGGCTACCCCCTCTTTTACTTCAGCATAGACCTCTTTGTTTTTGCGGTTTTGAATTACCCTGTCGATCAGGTCTGCAATTCTGACCATCTCCGGTTCTTTCATACCACGCGAGGTTACGGCCGGTGTACCGATCCTTATTCCGGAAGTCACGAATGGTTTTTCGGGATCGAACGGCACGGCGTTTTTATTTACGGTTATTGAACATTTATCCAGTGATCTTTCGACTTTCTTGCCGGTCAGGCCGGTATCAATGAAAGACATTAGCATTAGATGATTATCGGTCCCGCCGGAAACGAGATTGTATTTCAGTTCGAGGAAACGGTCGGTCATAGCTTTGGCGTTCTTGACTATCTGGGCCTGGTAATCCTTGAATTCTGGCTTGGCTGCCTCTTTCAAAGCGACTGCCTTGGCCGCTATTATGTGCATTAACGGCCCGCCCTGGATGCCCGGCATGACCATACGGTCCAGATCAGCGGCATATTTTTCCTTGCAGAGAATCATCCCTCCGCGAGGGCCGCGCAATGTTTTGTGAGTGGTTGTGGTTACGAAATCGGCATGCGGCACCGGCGAGGGATGCTGGCCGGCTACGATCAGCCCGGCGATATGCGCCATATCAACCATCAGAAGCGCGCCCACCGAATCTGCAATTTCTCTAAATTTCTCGAAGTCGATTATACGGGGATAGGCCGAGGCTCCGGCGATTATCATTTTCGGCTTATGTTTATCGGCCAGTTTGGCCAGCTCATCATAATCTATCTGCTCGGTTTCCTTGTCCACTGTGTAGCCGATAACATTATAAAAAATGCCGGAGAAATTGATCGGATGGCCGTGGGTCAGATGGCCGCCGCACGACAGATCCATACCCAACACGGTATCTCCCGGCTTGAGCATGGCAAAATAAACCGCCATATTGGCCTGCGAGCCGGAATGCGGCTGGACATTGGCATGCTCGGCCCCAAAGAGTTCTTTGGCACGATCGCGCGCCATATCCTCGGCCACATCAACATACTCACATCCGCCATAATAACGCTTACCGGGATAGCCCTCGGCGTATTTATTGGTCATCACCCCGCCAGCCGCCTCGAGAATTGCGCGGGAGACGAAATTCTCAGATGCTATAAGTTCGATTTTTTCGTTCTGACGTTTGGTTTCATTCAGTATTGCTTCATATATTTCAGGATCAGTTTCTTTTAAATAACTCATCGCCATCTCCAATCGTTTTTCCCCGCCGTTCCACACGACGGCTCGTTAGTATGTAACCAGGAAAAATAAATTATGCTCCATCAAAAAGCAAGTCTGTTTTGAGATTGTGGTGCAATGAGTTAAATAATGGGGCGGATTTTGAAACAAAATATATGTGCCGCCATGAACCCCTTCATGGCGGTTATCCGTCGGGAAAGGGTTCCCGACGGCACATATCAAACGCGCAGTCAGGAATCCGTTCCTGACAGCCTGAATGTATCCGGAAAGCCTGATCTATACCATGATATTATCAGATTTTTGACTAAAAGACAATAGAATTGTTATTCGGGAAAAACCCAAACGCCTGTAAAGCGATTGCTTCCGAAAAATCCCTGTACACCCCCGGAAAGATTATTTGAGTCATGAATTAGAATTCTATCGCCATACAATATGCAAACAGAATAGCAGAAAACTATGATGCCTACCAGGCGATTGGACATTATTTCCGCTGGAATTATAAAGGTCGTATCAGTTTGCGGATCTGATAGTAAAACAGGTGCTACAAACTCGGGATATAGCCACTCAACCATAACAGCATATTTGAATCCCTCTCCTCCACTGGTCCAGATAACCTCAAGCGGTTGGCCGGATGCAAAAGTAGAATCGTTTATAGGGGTGATTATACTGAATGTATCGCATAATCTTGTGGTTGCTGTGACAGTTTTTCCACAGTAGTCTGCTTCTAATGTAAATGTTTCCGGCAACTCTGTACCATCGCCTCCAAAACCGGCATAATATTCAAAATGATTATAACCGACTTCGAGCCTTTTGCCATTAACTGTAAAGCTGTTGTCCGGGCACTGATCCGGATAGTTCAAGTCGGCAAGAACTTTTGCAGTAGCCGCATTACCTCTGGCCCATATTGTGCCATACAAAATTGGCTCGTCTATCGGTCTAACCGGGCTGTTTTTGCAGGTTATTAGAAATGCAATACCGGGCAATAGCAGTGAAACAGAAAGTATGAATAAAATCTTTTTCACAAATTCCTCCCCTGAATATGAAATGCCGTTTCTAAGATGACGTGTTTATAGGGGATTTGTCAAATGGAAAAATGGATATTCGGGTGCCCCATCTCTTCAGAGATGGGATTATCATATTTGTATGCGCTGTCAGGAATCCGTTCCTGACAGCCGGTATTCAGCAGGAAAGCCTAATCTATTCCATGATATTATCAGATTTTTGACTAAAAGACAATAGAATTGTTATTCGGGATACATCAGGATAGTCTCTATCCGGTAGCTACCAAAAAATCCATCAGCCATTCCTGTAAGATTGTTTTCATCCATACGAAAGACACTGTTGCCTATCAAAAATCCATGCTCATAGCAGATTACCCAAATAGAAATAAGATGGTCGGATAAAATCTCTTTGGGAATAATAAAGGCGGTATCAACCAGAGATTCCGAAAGGAGTACTGGAGCAGTAAGATCAGGATACAGTCTTTCTACATATACTGCATACTTAAATCCCTCTCCAGCACTGGTCCAAACAATTTCAAGTGGTTGCCCGGACACATAATGGGAATGACTTTTCGGGGCTACTATACTAAATGTATCACACAGTCTGGTTGAGGCAGTTACAAGATTGCCGCAAAAATCTGCCGAGAGCACAAATTTATCGGGAAGCTGCATTTCATCTTCCTCAAATATGGCATAATACTCATGATAACCTGATCCCTCTTCAAGTTTCTTATCGTTGACAGTGAAACTGTTTTCCAGACATTGATCTGGGTAATGCCTGTCAATAATAATTCCAGCTCTGGCGGCATCATTTACTGCCAAAATCGTACCATACATGACCGGCTCATCGACCGGACTGACCGGGCTGTTTTTGCAGGTTATTAGAAATGCAATACCGGACAATAGCAGTGAAACAGAAAGTATGAATAA
>CAZBZV010000086.1:0-11366 GCA_964496505.1 uncultured Ignavibacteria bacterium
CGAAATTGCACGCAGATCGCGGGGCACACCGCGTGTAGCCAATCGTCTCCTAAAACGGGTACGCGATTTCGCCGAGGTGGCCGGTAATGGCGGTATCGACAGGACTATCGCTTCGAATTCTCTGGCGCGTCTGGATGTCGATAATCTGGGCTTAGATGAGATGGATAAACGCATTCTGGAAGTCATCATCCACAAATTCAAGGGCGGCCCGGTCGGAATCAATACGCTGGCTGTTGCGGTAGGCGAGGAGCAGGATACGATAGAGGAGATTTACGAGCCGTTTCTGATTCAGGAAGGCCTTTTAAACCGTACACCGCGCGGGCGAGTGGTTACCTCCAACGGCTACAAGCACTTAAATCTCAAAAAATCCGAACGCGATCAAAGAGAGCTTTTTTAAACTTCGGCAATATTAAAGCCGTATATCTGTAAGAATTATATTTGAATTATTATGAAGATACTTACTCACATATGCTGCGGCCCCTGTCTGGTCTATCCCTATGAGAAGATGATTAAAGAGGGGGAGCATCTGACCGGCTTCTGGTACAATCCCAACATTCATCCATATACGGAATACAAGGAACGCCTGAAGAGCCTGCGCAAATTTCAGGATATAAAGAATATGGAGATCGTTTATCAGGACAGCTATGATCTGGAGCGTTTCCTTCAGATGGCTATGTCCGATCTTCAGGACCGCTGTATGCATTGCTATATCCTCAGGCTGACCGAGGCGGCGAATTATGCCAAAGCCAATGGCTTTGAGTATTTTACCACCACACTTCTGGTATCGCCCTACCAGAAGCTTGATTATATCCGGAAAGTCGGTAATCAGCTCGAAGCCCAGACCGGTGTGAAATTCCTCGATCTGGATATTGTCTCGGGATATCGTGAGGGCAGGCAGAAGGCATACGATATGGGCCTATATATGCAGAAATACTGCGGCTGTGTATTCTCGGAAAAAGAACGCTACCAGAAAAAGAAAAAGAAGAAAAAGAAATAAATCCAAACTCCCGCCCGCAAATATGAAGCTCACAGATTTTGATTATCATCTTCCCGAGGAACAGATTGCCAGATACCCGGCGCAAGAGCGCGATCACAGCAGGCTTCTGGTTTATGACCGAAATACCGATCAAATCAGTCACAAAAAATTCTTTGATGTAGCCGATTTCCTTAATGAGGATGATTTTCTGGTCATTAATACAACTCGTGTAATGAAGGCCCGCCTTTTCGGTAAAAAGGCCAGGACCGGAGGAAAGTTCGAACTTCTGTTATTGCGAGAATTAAGGGAAGGCGTATGGGAGAGTCTTGTCAAACCGGGGAGAGGCATGAATCCGGGAATTGAGCTGTCATTCGGTGATTTTCCTGTTTCCGCCGAGGTGTTTGAGGTTCATGCCGACGGTTCCCGTACCTTGAGATTCGACCCACCGGACAAAGTTCACGATCTGATGGAAAATCAGGGGATAATTCCTTTGCCGCCCTATATACAGCGTCAGCCGGAGGAATCCGATTACGAGCGTTATCAAACCGTTTACAATCATTACCGCGGATCGGTGGCGGCGCCCACAGCAGGTCTGCATTTTACGCCCGAGATTCTGGATAAGTTAAAAAGCAAAGGGATCGAGATTGCGGAAATAATACTGGATATCGGATGGGGGACATTTCAGCCGGTGCGAGTTGACGATCCCCGCAGACATCAAATCGAATCCGAAAAATACCGCATCGAACCGGAAACCGCATTGAAAATCAAGCAATTACGAGAAAAAGGCAAGAATCTGGTGGCGGTCGGGACAACCTCGGTAAGGGCGCTGGAAAGTTGGTACGGCCATACCGACGGCAAACTTAAGTCGATTTCGCGCGACACAGATCTGTTTATCTATCCTCCTTACAGATTTAAACTTGTTGACAAATTGATTACCAATTTCCATCTTCCAAAATCAACTCTTCTGATGTTAGTCTCGGCCTTTGCCGGACGCGAAAATATTTTAAGGATTTACAATGAAGCCGTTGCCGAGGGCTATCGCTTTTTCAGCTACGGCGACAGCATGATGATATTATGAAATGCTGTGCGATAATTTATACCGATTACTACCCGCATCTCGATCCGGGTGTTTTGCCGCCTCATTTCCGGCCGATCGAGGGGATGCCGTTAATCGCGCATACGATCAAAGTATTTCAGGAATGCATGCAGGTCGATGAGATAATTCCGGTCGTATCTCCTGAATTTATGCTCTATATGTCGGAAAATGTGGTCGATCGATACAACTACGATAAAGTGCAGAAAATTCGCGAATCGAAGGATACCCGCTATGCCACGGTTATGTCCGGTCTGGAAGGCCTAACGCAGGATACCGACATCGTACTGATTCACGACTCCCTCCGGCCGCTTGTCGAGCCGGATACGATTTCGGAGCTGATAACAGAATGCCTTGAGCATGATGCGGTTGCTTTGGGAATGCAGGCCTCACAGCCGGTTAAACGCGCCGAAGAAGGATATATCCTGGCCTCTCTGGACAAAAAGAGAATCTGGCTGATGCAAAGCCCGCAGGCATTCAAGTACAACCTTATTCGGGATGCCTATAGAACCGCCGAAACTACCGCTCATGTCTTCGCTGATGACGCCGCGGTTGTGGAATATTATGGCAATAAAGTCCGAGTTATAGAGGGTAAAGACACTAACCTCCGAATCAGCACCGAAAATGATTTCGAAATAGTCAGGTATCTTATTCAGAAAAAAGCGGAATCAAGAGGCTCCGATGTTTAAGACCGGAATTGGTATCGACATGCGCCGCTTTATCGAAGGGCGAAAGCTGATTCTGGCCGGAGCTGAAATCGATTATCCTCTGGGACTCGAGGGAAACTCCGATGCCGATGTATTGAGCCATGCTATCATAGATGCCCTGCTGGGCGCGTCAAATCTGGGAGAGACAGATGAGCTCTTCCCTGAGGATGATATCAAATATAAAGATATCTCCGGCCTCAGGCTTCTGGAACTTGTCAATCTGAAGCTGGTGCGAATATCATTCGCGATAGAAAATATCGATGTAGTTCTTTCCTGTTCGGAAATTGATCTTGCACAATATAAAACATATATGCTGCTGAACCTCTCACATGCCCTGAAAATCGACAGCAGTATGATCTCGCTCAAACAGTCCCATTCTTTCTTTCATCTGATGCCGCAGTTTAAGGACGGAATCGCCGCCTTTGCAGTCTGCACCATCATAGATATCAGCGAAGTGGAGGAGGAAGAAAAGGAGAACTCATCGGAAGAGGAATACTATGAGTGATATCTTTCCGGATTTGCAGCACTGGGTAGATATCCTTCTCTCCTACGGCGGCTGGTGGATATACCTTATGGTTATCGGGGCGATGTTCATAGAATATGTTTTTCCGGTTTTTCCCGGAGATGTTGCCATATTCGCAGCCGGTTTTTTGTCAGGCAATGGGGATGTATCTCTCATTATAGTTTTGGCTTCTGCCTATGTAGGTTCTGCGCTCGGGCTTACTTTAGTTTTCTGGGTGGGACGAAGGTATGGCAGGAGAATTCTTGAATCCGGCAAAATCTGGTTTTTGAATCACAAATTGCTTCATCGGACTGAAATGTGGTACAAGAAGATGGGGCAGGGCCTGCTGGTGGGCTCTAAATTTTTACCGGGTATCAGGTTTGCTCTGGTGTTCTTTGCGGGAATCTCTGATCTTCCGTTCAAGCGGGCTTTTATTCTGACCTCGATATCCTGCCTGATCTGGAACAGCATGGTCATACTATCCGCCCATTATCTTCAGCAGAATCTCCATCAGGTCTATGAAATTTTATCAACATATACCAATGTTGTGTTTATAATAGTTATTATTATAGTAGTTTTGTTAATTGCCAGATATTATTTGAAAAGGAGACTTGTGGATGAAGGTCCTGGTTCTAATGGGGGGAATCTCTCTTGAACGTGATGTCTCCCTGGCCTCGGGCGCGGCTATTACCTCCGCCCTTCAAAATAACGGCCATGATGTTATAGCTGTGGACACCGCTGAAGGCAGCAAATTTCTCAAAGAATCAACTGCCCAGATCACCGATGATATTAAAACCAACCCGCCCGATTTGGAGAAGATTGCACGCTTTGACAGAGTCCAGAGCCTGAAGATAGCCAATCTGGAAGAGCTTTCCGATGTTGATGCGGTTTTTCTGGCTTTCCACGGCGGCGCGGGCGAGGACGGCACGATTCAGGCGCTTCTAGATTTAGCCGGAAAGAAATATACCGGCTCCGGCATGCTGTCGTCCGCGCTCTGCATGAACAAGGCTATCTCGAAAAAGCTTTTCGAACGCGATGATATCCCCACGCCGGACTGGATGTTGATAGCTAAAAGGGATTTTGATGACGATATGTATGAATTAATCAGGCGCGAATTTCCTCCGCCGATTATAGTAAAACCCAATGATCAGGGTTCGACAGTGGGGCTCTCTCTGGTGGAAAGGATGGCCGATTACCGCAAAGCAATCGATCTTGTATTCGAGGTTTCCGAGGAAGCGCTTATCGAAGATTATATTGACGGCCGCGAGCTCACGGTTTCGGTGCTGGGCGAGCAGGCCCTGCCTGTGGTCGAGATTCTTCCCAGGAATAAGCTATATGATTATGAATGCAAGTATACCGAGGGTATGTGCGAATACGATTACCCGGCTAAGATTCCGGGTGAAACCCCGATTCTGATTCAGGAGCTCGGCCTGAGAGCGTTTAAGACACTCGTTTGCAAAGGCTATGCCCGTGTGGATTTCCGTATGGACAAAGAGGGAAATCTCTACTGCCTCGAGGTCAACACTCTTCCGGGCATGACCAAAACCTCGCTTGTGCCAAAGGCGGCCAAAGCCGCAGGCTTTTCATTTGACCAACTTATTGAAAAGATACTAAAACTGGCCGTAGAATAGTGAGACGGTTTCCAAAAATAGTCCTGGTTTTTATGAGGGTCGACTGGCCCATTTTTATGCGGCGCAAAATGCTATTCGCCCTGGCACGCCTTCTAAAGCGGTATGATTCCTGTGCCGTGGCGGTAAACCGACCTCTCTGTCCTTTCACCACTCCCTTTAGAAAGCCGGATAGAATGCAGGAGTATTTCGGAAAACCCCGGATCGAGAAAATGGATGATAATCTTTATCAGTATTCTCCACACTATTTTGTAACAGATATGATTTCCAGTAAAGTACCTCCATTTGAGGAAATGAATCTCAAATGCTTGAGAGAGTCGTATAGGTATTTATGCAATGAAATCGGAATTGAAGAGACCAATCCGATGATCTGGTTTTATCATCCCCAGCAGGGATATCTGACAAAACTTTTTAAGAACTCGTTTACGATCATGGAACTCTGCGATAATCTGGTATACTATGACGGTAATAAATCGGAAGAAGTGGACAGGCAGGAAAAGCAGTTAAGAACAGATGTTGATCTCTTGCTCGCGACCTCACCCAAACTGCTCGAAAAATACGGCAGTCATTATAAGCATGCCTGGCTTTCCGGTAATGGTCTTGATAAGCAGACCTTTGAGCGGTTGAGTAAAGAGAATATTCAGCCCCGACCTGAATTAATAAAAATTCCCTCACCGCGCATCGGATACACCGGTATAATTTCAAAGAGGCTTGACTGGGAACTGATCGAGCAAATAGCTTCACGCACACCGGAATGGAATTTTCTATTCGTGGGGCCGGTTCAAAGGAACACGCCTTTTGATAAAATGCGGAATTGTTCGAATGTGCACTTTATCGGGAAGTACGAACACGCCCTGATGCCAGAGGTGCTGAAATCTTTTGATGTCGGTTTTATGCCTTATAAAGATAATGAGTTCTTCCGTTTTTCCAACCCGCTGAAATTCTATGAATTTGCAGCCGCCGGATTATGTTCGATATCCTCGGAGATGGAAATCCTGAGTAAATTCGATCCAAGATTTGTGAAAATTGTTCCCAATACAGCAGATGAATGGATTTCTGCAATCAATAATATGCTGGAGCGTGACAAAAATGAATCGGAAATGATTGGCAAAAAAATCGCCGAGGAACATATTTGGGATAATATCTATAAAGAGATAATTGAGAGAATAAATTTAGAATTCTTCGGAGGATAGTTTTTTCATGACCTCATTGAAAGACAAGAAAGCCGCAATTTTCGATCTGGGCTCCACATTAATTGAATACGAAAATATTCCCTGGCCTGAGTTGTTCAAATTAAGTCTTAAACGCGCGCATGATTACCTGCCTGAAGCGAATATCGAGCAGCCCGATTTCAATAAATTCCATGAGGTGTTTCTGGATAAAGTCATCGAGGTCGAAAAAGAAAGCAATATCACGCATAAGGAAAAGGATATCCTGAAGCTGTTCGGAAATTTTTTGTCGCATTTTGGAATATCCAACAATAATAAGTTTCTGAATAAATTTCTCGAGGTTTATTATCAGCCGGTAAGGGAAAGCATATATTTAAAAGAAAGCGCTATGGATGTGCTTGAACATTATAAGAGCAAGGATCATAAAATCGGCCTGATTTCGAATACCGTATTCCCGCCCGAGTATCATATTACCGACATGAAAAAATTCGAGATCGACCACTTTTTCGACCACATCATCTTTTCATCAAGATTTCCGCGCAGAAAACCGCATCCCTCGATTTATACTGAAATGCTCAGAGTGCTTGACATTTCGGCCTCAGACGCTTTCTTTATCGGAGATCGAATTGAAATTGATGTGCTTGGGGCAAAATCCAGCAGCATCTATTCGATCCTGTTAAGAAAAAAGGGAAGGGAGTATGATGATCTCTCCCTGCCCGATCTGGTTATAGATAAATTGTCCGAGCTTTTAAAATATTACTGAGAAAGGGATTTTTATGGATTCCACCGAATCATTGCTTCAGGAATTGGTTGATGCTCCTGGAGTGCCGGGGCACGAACATGAGATAGCATCAATAATGAAAAATCATCTCGAGACTATTTCGGACTCGATTGATTTCGACAGACTCGGTTCGATTATTGCCACCAAAAAAGGATCATCGGATTCACCCCGAATTATGGTTGCCGGTCATATGGACGAGGTCGGCTTCATGGTCAAGGAAATCGACAAGAAGGGCTTTATCAAATTTCTTCCGCTGGGCGGATGGTGGGGGCATGTTGTGCTGGCACAGCGTGTCGAGATTCTCACCAAGAAAGGGCCGGTTCTGGGAGTTGTCGGATCTACACCTCCGCATCTGTTGAAAGATGAGGAGCGCAAGAAGGTGCTGGAATTGAAAGATATGTATATTGATGTCGGTGCCAAAGACGGCTACGATGTCAAAAAGCGTCTTGGCATAAGCGTCGGCGACGCAATCGTGCCGTATTCGCCCTTTACGATTATGAACCACAAAAAGATGTATCTGGCCAAGGCTTTCGACAACCGTATCGGCTGCGGAATAGTAATTGAGCTTTTCAAGAAATTGCAAAAAGCCAAACACCCCAACACAGTTCTGGGTGTGGGCACTGTGCAGGAGGAAGTCGGACTGCGCGGGGCCGGAACTGCCGCCTTTATGGGCGAGCCGGATGTGGGAATAGTCAGCGATGTTACCGTTGCCCGTGATATCCCCGGCATCGAAGGTGAGCCGGCCGAGAAGATGGGCTCGGGTCCGCAGATTGTGGTCTTTGACGGCAGTATGATTCCGAATGTCAAGCTGAAAGAGTTGGTGATAGATACAGCCGAAAAGAACAAGATTCCGTATGGTCTGAGTTACCTCGAACGGGGCGGCACTGACGGCGGAAGGATTCATATGAGCAAATTCGGCGTGCCCTCGATATTCATAGGCTTAGCCACACGTTATATTCATGGCCATGCTTCCATGATCTACCGTGACGATTATCTGAACTGCGTCAAACTAATTACAGCGGTCGTGAAACGTTTGGATAAGAAGACGGTACAATCGTTAACACAGGTATAATTTGAAACGAAAGGATTTGTGATGCGAAATAAGATCAACCTGTTTTTCTTCGTTATGGTTTTCGCTTCATTTTTCGTCTTCTCCGCTCTTCTTCAGGCTCAGGACACGCCTGTACCCGATGGAATCCCCGAGATTGAAGGGGATACGGTCGAGACTGAATCAGGATTGAAATATATCGATATAACTGCTGGCGAGGGCAAGGAAGCTGTCGAGTGGGACAAGGTCAAGGTTCATTACACCGGATGGCTGACCTCCGGCAAGAAGTTCGACAGCTCCCGTGACCGCGGCCAGCCCTTCGAGGTCGTAATCGGCCAGCATCAGGTGATTCCCGGATGGGAAGAAGGCCTGACAGGCATGATGCCCGGCGGAAAACGTATGATGATTATTCCCGCCGAACTCGGTTATGGTAACCGTGCAGTTGGACCAATTCCGGCCAATTCGACTTTGATCTTCGAGGTCGAGGCATTAGAAGTTACCGAAGGTCCCAAGCCGCCCACCCCGCCTGTATATGAGGAAGATCAGGTTAAGGAGACGGATTCCGGATTGAAATATGTCGTCTTGGAAAAAGGCGAAGGTCCACAGGCTAAAAATGGCCAGACCGTGACAGTGCATTATACCGGATGGCTTCTGGACGGTACTCTTTTCGACAGCTCCCACAATCGCGGCCAGCCGCTTGAGTTTGTGCTTGGCGCAGGACGTGTGATCAAGGGCTGGGAAGAGGGTCTGGCTATGATGAATGTTGGCGGCAAGCGTCTGTTGATTATCCCGCCCGAGCTGGGTTACGGCTCCCGCGGCGCCGGTAATGTCATCCCGCCCAATGCCACGCTTCTCTTCGAAGTCGAACTGCTCGGCGTGAAATAAGAATATTGCATCAGAAAATATATTACAAAAAGGCCGGCTTCCCCGGCCTTTTTTTGTTGCCCGAAATCACGGGTGGCACGCCCAAATTTATTTGAGCGTGTTTCTTGCGCGGCGTATGTCCTCATGCTCCGCGTCTGGGCGCACCGGGAGGTACGCCCAGCACAAAAAATCAATCCTTCCTCCCGCAAATCAAATAAATCGGCGGCCATTTGGAGCGCATCAAAAGCTCGACATTGAAAAGAGATTTTATCAGATCGATTTCTTTCTGTGTGAAAAAATGTGTTCTCTTGAAGAAATTAAAACTCCGCCGCTTGAAAAACCTGAGCACCTGAAAAAACGCATTCCCATACCCATTCTCAATAAACACAAACCTGCCGTCATCACTCATCAGATTTTTTAAATCAGTCAGAAAGCCCTTGAGATCATTCGGATATAAAAGCGCCGATTTCGAAAATATGATATCGTATTGCTTCTGATCGATTGTCTTCAAATCGCCGTTATAATGCACCAGTTCGACATTATCCTGCACCCCAAAATTTTGCACGGTCTGCCGCGCCGATTCGATGCTTTTCTGGCTCACATCAACAGCCGTAACATGAGCCCCAAGAATCGCCAGAAGGCTGGTCATCCGTCCAAATCCGGGGCCGATCTCCAGAAGATGTTTGCCGTTCAGGTCCTTGCCGAGGTATGTCCCCACCGCCATATCAACGAATTTCTCCCAGGCCCGTCCACCCCAATGGGTGAAATAATCGAGGTTGACAAACGGCGCATCCTTGAGCGCTTCAAAATCGGTCATGCCCCTAAATACAATTTGAATAAGAATTTTGCAAGCGGAACTATTGACGGTATTATGAAATGTAAACGATAAGTCTGTCATTCTGAGGGAGCAAAGCGACCGAAGAATCTGTTTGATTCAATGAGATTCTTCGCTTCGCTCAGAATGACAGTTTAATTAGGATGTTAATAATTTGATTGCGTGTTGCCGAAATATGATTATAATATCTGCTTATTCGCATATTCTAACAAGGAACGGCTTATGGGACTAAAATTATATAATACGCTGACTCGAAAGAAAGAGGAATTTGTACCGATCACGGAGGGCGAGGTGCGGCTGTATACATGCGGACCGACTGTCTACGATTTCGCCCATATCGGTAACTACCGGGCCTATATGTTCGAGGATTTACTTAAGCGCCATCTTCTGTACAAGGGCTATAAGGTAACTCATGTGATGAACCTGACCGATGTCGACGACAAGACCATCAAGGCCTCGACCAAACAGGGAATCAGCCTCGATGAATACACCGAAAAATACAAAAAGGCCTTCTTCGAGGATTTAGATGCTCTCAATATCGACCGCGCGGATGTTTACCCGGCGGCTACCGAGCATATAGATGAAATGGTAGAGCTGGTCAAAAAGCTTCTGGATAAAGGCTATGCCTATGAGGTTAACGGCGACATCTATTATAAAATCTCAAAATTTCCCGAATACGGCAAGCTCTCTCATATGGATATGTCCCAGCTAAAAGCCGGGGCACGGATTTCCTCCGATGAATATGACAAGGAAACCGTCTCGGACTTTGCGCTCTGGAAAGCATGGGATGAGGATGACGGCGATGTTTACTGGGAGACCGAGCTCGGCAAGGGCCGTCCCGGATGGCATATCGAATGCTCGGCCATGTCCAGCAAATATCTCGGCAATCATTTCGATATCCATTGCGGCGGTGTGGACAATATGTTCCCGCATCATGAAAACGAGATCGCCCAGAGCGAGGCGGCCAATGACGAGAAATTCGTGAACTACTGGCTGCACAACGAGCATCTGATTGTCGAGGGGCGCAAGATGTCCAAGTCTTTCGGCAATTTCTACACCTTGCGCGACCTGATGGAAAAAGGTTACCCGGGTATTGCCGTGCGGTATCTTCTCCTGTCAACCCATTACCGCATGCAGTTGAACTTCACCATGAACGGCCTTGAGGCGGCCAAGGGCGCACTTGAGCGGCTCTGGGATTTCAAGGATCGTGTTAAGGATATCACCGGTTCACGTGATAATCCCGAAGCATTGGAGCTGATCGAGAAAGCCAAAAAGCAGTTCGAGGATGCTCTGGATGATGATCTGAATATCTCGCCTGCCATGGCCGCGGTTTTCGATTTTGTGCGCGATATAAACCGCCTGATCTCAGAGGGCAGTATCTCGCAGGATGATTCCAAAAAGGTGATGGAGACTATTGATGGCTTCGACAGCGTGCTGGGATTGATGCAGCGTCCCGAATCGGATGTTGATGCCGAGATAGAGGAGCTGATCCAGAAGCGTATTGATGCACGCAAGAATAAGGATTTTGCCACTGCCGATAAAATCCGCGATGATCTTCTGGAGCGCGGAATCGTACTGGAGGACACTCCCCAGGGCACAAAGTGGAAAAAGAAGCTGTAGATATTTAGTAATTCGAATATAAAGAGGGCAGTTAGAAATGGCTGCCCTATATTTTTTGCATAAAAAAACCGCCCTCATAGAGCGGAATTTTGTACTTCCTGAGACATAGTTTACACTTAGTTCCGGTCACATGGTTTACAGAT
>CAZBZV010000087.1:0-11093 GCA_964496505.1 uncultured Ignavibacteria bacterium
GTGAAGGCGGCAGAACAGTTGGAGCCGGTGTTGTAACCGAAGTTTTGGAGTAAATGAATGGACCTGAGTCAGAAAATAAGAATTAGATTAAAGGCTTACGATCATCATGCCCTCGATAAATCAACGAGGGAGATTGCTCGAACAGTGTTGAGAACCGGTGCCAAAATCGCCGGTCCGATCCCGCTTCCAACCAAGCGTACCATATACACGGTTCTGCGTTCACCCCATGTGGACAAGAAGTCGCGGGAACAGTTCGAGACTCGGGTGCATAAGAGACTGATGGATATTTATGACTCTTCACCGCAGACAGTCGATGCCTTGATGAAGCTCGATTTGCCTGCCGGTGTTGATGTGGAAATAAAAGTGTAATAAAATGAAAGCGATTTTTGGCAAAAAGATTGGTATGAGCAGGATCTTTACCGAAGAGGGCGAGAGCCTTCCGGTGACGGTCATTCAGGCAGGTCCCTGTCAGGTATTACAGGTTAAAACTGCCGATCAGGACGGCTATTCTGCTTTAAAGGTCGGCTACGAGGAGCTTGCTGAGAGCCATGTGAACAAACCCATGGGAGGCGTGTTCGAAAAAGCCGGAGTTAAGGCACATAGATATCTCAGAGAGATTCGTCTTGACAAAGACTCCGAGGATGTCAATGTCGGCGATTATATTAATGTCGATGTATTCAAGCCGGGCGAAAAGGTGCACGTCAGCGGAATTTCCAAGGGGCTGGGCTTTCAGGGTGGTGTGCGGCGTCACGGTTTCGGGGGCGGTCCCAAGACTCACGGCCAGTCGGACAGGCTGCGTGCTCCCGGTTCTATCGGCCAGTCATCCTATCCTTCCAGGGTATTGAAGGGTACGCGCATGGCGGGACGTATGGGCAATGAGAAAGTTACGACCAAAAATCTTACTGTGGCAAAAGTTGATCCGGAAAACAATCTGATTTGCATTATTGGAAGTGTTCCGGGCAAGCGCAATAGTTTCGTGAAGGTTACGGGTGCTAAGTAAAATGGCTAAAGCAAAGAAAATTTCGAGCACGGGTGGATCGACCGGTGAGGTGGAATTGAATTCGAAGGTTTTCGAGTTCGAGCCCAAAAGCTATCAGGTCCATCAATTCATAAAATCGTTTTTGAGGAATCAGAGACAGGGCACACATTCCACCAAAACACGCAGGGAAGTTCGCGGCGGCGGAGCCAAGCCCTGGCGCCAGAAAGGTACCGGGAGAGCGCGAGCCGGATCGAACACATCCCCGATATGGGTTGGCGGCGGACGTGCCTTTGGGCCCAAGCCGAAAAATTACAACAAGCCGATTCCCAAAAAACTTAAACGGCAGGCGCTCTACTCTGCATTCAGCAGCAAGGCCGCTGACGAAAAAATAATGGTCATCGAGGAATTTGAGCTTGAGAAACCCAGAACCAAAACGGTTGTGGAATTTCTGGCGGGACTGGACCTGTACGGAAGCAAGGTGCTGATTCTCAATGAGGAGCAGAATCGCAATTTCGAATTGTCCTGCCGCAATATTCCCGGTGTCAATTATATGCGGGCGAAGCTGATCAATGCCTATCATTTGCTCAATGCCGACTATCTGTTGATGACCGAATCGGCATTGAAGGAGATAGAGGAGGTGTTTGCCAAATGAAGGATCCACGGAAGGTGATAATCTCTCATCTCCTCAGCGAGAAATTTTCAATTCTGCGGGAGAAGCAGAATGCCTATGTTTTCGAGGTGGCCAAAGAGGCAAACAAGATTGACGTCAAAAATGCGGTGGAAAACCTGTTCGAAGTCCACGTGGACTCGGTCAAGATTCAGGTTATGCGGGGAAAGATGAAAAGACTTGGTCGTTTTGTAGGCAAGCGCCCCAACTGGAAAAAGGCGATAGTCAATCTTAAAAAAGGTGAAACAATAACGCAGCTTGATGCGGTCTAACCCGGAATTAAAGGAAATCATTCAGATTTAAGACTTTGGATTAGAAAATGGCTATTAAGAAATTCAAACCATATACACCGTCGATGCGTTTCCGAACAGTCTCGGATTTCAACGAGATCACGAAGGCCGTTCCGGAAAAATCGCTTATAAAGATTTTGAAAAAGAGCGGCGGTAGAAACAACAAGGGCAGAATCACGACCTATAATCGAGGCGGAGGCCATAAGCGCTATTACAGAATTATAGATTTTAAGCGCGATAAATTTGGAATACCGGCCAGAGTTGCCGCAATCGAGTATGATCCCAATCGTTCTGCAAGGATAGCCCTTCTGCATTACGTTGATGGAGAGAAGCGGTATATTCTTGCTCCCCACGGTCTTAAGGTGGATGATACGGTTATTTCCGGTCCGGAAGTGGAAATCAGTATCGGCAACGCCACCCCGCTGGCAAGAATTCCCCTGGGAAGTTTTGTACATAATATCGAGATGATTCCGGGAAGAGGCGGGAGGATTGCCAGAAGCGCCGGTTCCATGGCTATATTGGCCGCCAAGGAAGGCAAGATGGCGCATTTGAAAATGCCCTCCGGCGAGGTTCGATTGGTGCCCTTGAAGTGTAATGCCACAATCGGTCAGGTCGGTAATATCGACCATGAGAATGTGGTTTGGGGTAAGGCCGGCAAAACGCGCTGGATGGGCCGCAGGCCGAATGTTCGTGCGGTCGCAATGAATCCGGTCGATCATCCTATGGGCGGCGGCGAGGGCCGTTCCTCGGGTGGAAGGCATCCATGCACGCCCTGGGGCAAGCCAACTAAGGGTTTGAAGACCCGTAAAAAAGGTAAATTGTCAGATAGATATATAGTAAAACGCAGGAAATAAGCTTTTCAGGAGGTATTGAATGGCTCGCTCTTTGAAAAAAGGGCCTTTTATAGACGATCATCTAATGATGAGGATCGATAAGATGAACGAAAGCGGCGACAAAAAGGTTGTGAAGACCTGGTCGCGCAGGTCTACCATATCGCCGGAATTTGTCGGCCATACGGTCGCTATTCATACCGGCAACAAGTTTATTCCTGTATACATTACAGAAAACATGGTGGGTCACAAGCTTGGCGAATTTGCTCCGACCCGGATTTTCCGCGGGCATGCCGGCAAGTTAACCGAAAGATCCTCTTCGATTAAATAAGAGTGGAATTATGGAATCTGTTGCTCGTGCAAAATATCTGAGGATGTCACCCCGCAAACTGCGGAGGGTGGCGGAATTGGTAAAAGGAAAAATGGTTCATGAGGCGGTCGACCTTTTGAGATATGTTCCCAAGAGGGCGGCTGTACCGCTTTCGAAGACTATCAAATCGGCTGCGGCCAATATGATTGCCCAGGAGGGCACGACCCGTGTGAAAGCGGAAGAGCTCAGGGTTACCTCGGTCGTAATCGACGGGGGACCGATACTGAAGCGTTTCCGGGCCGTGGGCATGGGACGCGCATTCAGAATTCGCAAGCGCACCTGTCATCTTGCGGTCAGGGTTTCCGATGAGGGACGTGCCGAAAGACGCCTGGAAAAAGAGCAGGCCAAACGAACGAGAAAGAGAAAACCAACTAAACCTTCCGTAGTGGAAGAAGAATAGCAGGAGGAATACTTTTGGGTCAGAAAACTAATCCGATCGGATTGAGACTGGGAATCATCAGATCTTGGAATTCCAAGTGGTTTGCGGAGAGAAACTTTCCAGATCTTTTAGAGGAAGATCTGAAGATCCGAAGGTATATCAGCAAGCGTCTGGAGAATGCCGGCCTGGCCAAGGTGGAAATCCTGCGCGCTCCCAAGAAGATCACGGTTGATATTCATTCATCCCGTCCGGGCATAGTCATTGGGCGCAAGGGAGCTGAAGTCGATAAGCTTCGTGAAGAGTTGCAGCTCATTACGAAAAAAGATATTACATTAAATATTATAGAGGTGAAAAAACCCGAGTTGAACGCAAAGCTGGTTGCTGATTCAATCGCCCGACAGCTCGAGGGACGAGTTTCCTTCAGGCGTTCAATGAAAAAGGCGATTACCTCTTCCATGAAGATGGGTGCGGAAGGTATCAAGATTACCTGCGGCGGCCGTTTGGGAGGGGCCGAGATCGCACGCAGTGAGAAATATATGGAGGGGCGGGTTCCTCTTCATACTCTCAGAGCTGATATCGATTATGCCGTTTCCACAGCCAATACCACATACGGAACGATTGGCGTGAAGGTCTGGATCTGCCGGGGAGAAATTCTGGATAAACCCGGTATGGAAGATGCCGCCGATGACAGTCGTCAGCGGGAAATGGATCAGAGAAGAGCCAGGCCCTCGGGACAGCGTAGACGTAAACCCAGGCCCAAGTCTCGGGTTCGTAAGAAAAGGCACGATGATGAGGGCAGGGGCGGGCCTCGGGGAGCAAAGCAGCATATAAACCAAAACAAACCTGAATCAAAAGCTTCGACCGAAGCCGAGAGGACGGCCTCCAAGCCGGAATCGGGAGATAAATCAGAAGACAAAAAAGGGTAAGACATTATAGATAAAAAGCTCTTGCCTTTTGAGTGAATATATATATATTTGGAAATTTTCACGTTCTTGAACGGGAACGATCTGGAGAAATAGCATATGTTAATGCCGAAGAGAGTAAAATATCGTAAGCAGCAACGCGGCAGAATGAGAGGCAAAGCCTACCGCGGGTCCAAGATCTCATTCGGTGAGTTCGGGCTCAAAGCTATGGCGCCTGCCTGGATTACTAATCGTCAGATCGAGGCCGCGCGCGTGGCGTTAACAAGAAAGATCAAGCGAGGCGGAAAAGTCTGGATCAGGATTTTCCCCGACAAACCTTTTACCAAAAAGCCCGCGGAAACCCGCATGGGTAAGGGTAAGGGCGCGCCCGAATACTGGGTGGCGGTGGTTAAGCCGGGACGCATTCTTTTCGAACTGGAAGGCGTATCCGAAGATCTGGCTCGTAAGGCCATGAAACTGGCCGCCGATAAGCTGCCCCTGAGGTGCAGATTCGTTACCCGTGGAGAAATTGGAGGAGCATAGTACGGTGAAGGCGGAATTAATCAGAGACCTGGCGAAGGAAGAAGTCGAGCAGAGGCTGACCGATTCGCAGGAAGAGCTTTTTAATCTGAAGCTCAAGATGCGAGTACAGAAGCTCGATAATCCGCTGCGCCTGAGGGTGCTGCGGCGCGACATCGCTCGTCTTAAGACTATCCTTCATGAGCATGAAAAAGGTATCCGCTCGCTTTCCGCCACTACCGGAAAGATTCTGGGTACCGACAAAGAGAAGAGTTCAGAGGAGTAAGCTGTGGCATTGAGAGGATTGCGGAAAACGAGACAGGGTATTGTGATATCCGACAAGATGGACAAGACCATTTCGGTCGAGATGGATTATAAGATGAAGCATCCCTTGTACGGCAAGGTAATTCATAAGCGTGCCAAGCTCTATGCTCACGATGAAAATAACGAGGCCGGCACCGGTGATAAGGTTATGGTTATGGAGACTCGCCCGTTTTCGAAGATGAAACGCTGGAGACTGGTAAAGATATTGGAGAAGGCCAAGTAAAATGATACAGGAATATTCAAGGCTGAATGTTGCCGATAATACCGGCGCCAAGAAGGTCATGTGTTTCCGTGTACTGGGAGGTACCAGGCGGCGTTATGCCAGGGTTGGAGACATAATCGTCTGTGCTGTCAAGGATGCGATTCCCAACGGCACGGTGAAGAAATCCGATATAGTTAAGGCGGTGGTGGTTAGAACCGCTTTCCCGGTGCGACGCAAGGACGGAACTTACATTAGATTCGGCGATAATGCCGCGGTTATTATTAACGATCAGATGGAGCCGCGCGGCACGCGTATCTTCGGACCGGTAGCCCGGGAGTTGCGCGAGAGGAAATTCATGAAGATAATTTCACTGGCTCCGGAAGTTTTGTGAGGAAGCAATGAGAATTAAAAAAGGCGATCAGGTAAAGGTTATAAGCGGCAAGAATAGAGGCAAGATCGGCAAGGTCCTGCGTGTTATTCCCGAGTCCAATCGTGTTCTGGTTGAGGGCGTTAACCTGATCTATCGTCACAGCCGCCCAACCCAGAGAAATCCGAAGGGCGGTATAATAGAAAAAGAAGCTCCGATTAACGCGTCCAATGTTATGCTGTTCGATACTCGCAGCAACAAACCGACGCGTGTCAATTACAGGGTGCTGGAAGATCCCGATAAGAAAGCAAAAAATAAGGTTAGGATCTCCAATAAATCCGGAGAGATTGTCTGATGGCGCGTTTGAAAGAACATTATTATAAAGAGGTTTTGCCGAAGCTCCAAAAGGAGTTCAATTATACCAATATTATGGAGGTTCCCCGCCTTAAGAAAATCGTTATGAATATAGGCGTGGGTGAGGCGATTACGAATCCTAAATTCCTGGATGCTGCGGTTGAAGACCTGAGAACGATTGCCGGGCAGCAGCCTATTGTAACCCGGGCCAAGAAATCGATTTCGAATTTTAAGTTGCGTGAAGGCATGCCTATCGGTTGTGCCGTAACCCTGAGGCGTGAAAGGATGTATGAGTTTTTTGACCGCCTGATAAACGTTGCGATTCCCCGCATAAGGGATTTCAGGGGGCTTCCGCCCAAGGGGTTTGACGGCCGCGGTAATTATACTCTGGGACTGCGCGAGCAGCTTATTTTCCCGGAGATCGATTATGATAAGATCGATAAGGTGAGGGGCCTGTCGGTGACATTCGTCACCAGTTCCGATAATGACGAGGGGGCAGTTGCGCTCCTGAAAGAAATGGGAATGCCTTTCAGAAAATAAGGAGATAGAGTGGCCAAGAAATGTTTGATAGCAAAATCCAGACGCAAACCGAAGTTTAAGGTGCGTGCCTATAACCGCTGCCGTCGTTGCGGCAGGCCGCGGGCCTATATGCGTAAGTTTGGAATTTGCCGTATTTGTTTTCGCGAATTGGCCTTAAATGGCGAAATACCCGGCGTGGTCAAGGCCAGTTGGTAGGAGTATGGAATTATGAGTATGACTGATCCGGTCTCTGACCTCTTAATCAGAATCAAGAACGCGGCCAAGGCCAAGCATAAAGCGGTTGATGTGCCCGCCGCCAGGCTGAAAAACGAAATCGCCCGGCTCTTAAGCGAGCTCAGGTTTATCAAGCGCTCATCGGTGATCAAAATTGACGGCAAGCCGGTTCTGAGGATTTGGCTGCGTTACAATAAAAATGATGAATCGATAATCTCTGGCCTGGAAAGGATTTCCCGGCCGGGCCTCAGGAGGTATGCCTCCGCTGATGAGTTGTTCAGGCTTCAGCAGGAGGTGGGAACGATGATCGTTTCGACTTCGAGCGGAGTTATGACTCATCAGCAGGCGCTTAAAAACCATATCGGCGGAGAGCTGGTTTGCAGAGTTTGGTAGGATAGTAAAATGTCGAGAATAGGAAAACAACCGATTAAAATACCGGATAAGGTTCAGGTGGAGATAAAGAATTCCACCGTGCTGGTAAAGGGTCCCAAGGACGAATTGAAACAGGAGATTCATCCCCGCATACAGGTCGATATCGAGGATAATATCCTGACAGTCAAGAGACCATCGGACTCCAAGTTCTTTAAGGCCCAGCACGGCTTGGTACGCGCCCTGATAAACAATATGATTATCGGCGTGACCGAAGGATTCTCCAAGGTTCTGGAAATCGTGGGCGTGGGCTACAGGGCCGAGATGGCCAGAAATATGCTCAAGCTCTCGCTGGGCTTCTCGCACCCGATTTATCTCGCTGCCCCTCCTGGAATCACTATTGAGCTGGAGGGCCAGCAGAAGATAAAGATCTCCGGAAGCGATAAGGCCTTAGTCGGAATGGTAGCGGCCAAAATAAGATCGTTCAGGCCGCCCGAGCCGTACAAAGGAAAAGGTGTTAAATACGAAAACGAGCAGATCCGCCGCAAGGCCGGAAAGACTGCCGCTTAGGGTGATGTTATGCCGAGTAGACTTGCATTGAAACACGGAAAATATGCCCGCCGCGTGAAGCGGGTTCGATCGAAGGTCGTCGGTACCGCGGAGCGGCCGCGTCTGAGTGTGCGCAAATCTCTTAAGCACATCTATGCTCAGATCATTGACGATACTGCGGGCCAGACATTGGCGTTTGCATCATCGCTTACAAAAGATGCTATAGAGAAATTTGAAGACAAGGATAAAAAGTCCGACAAATCCTTCAAAGTCGGACAGTTAATAGCCGAATTGGCGAAAGCCAGGGGAATTGAAAACGTGGTCTTTGACCGCCAGGGAAACCGTTACCACGGCCGTATTAAGGCGGTGGCTGAGGGTGCTCGTAAAGGCGGGCTCAACTTTTAGTAAGGATTTTTATGAAGCCTCAGAGACAGAGATACGAACAGGATGGATTTGAGTTAGACGAGCATGTTATTAATGTCAATCGTGTAGCCAAGGTCGTAAAGGGCGGACGCAAGTTCTCCTTTACCTCTCTTGTAGCCGTTGGTGATCGTAACGGCTCGGTCGGTGTCGGACTGGGCAAGGCTCTGGAAGTTTCAGGAGCGATTCATAAGGCCACCGATGCCGCTCGCAAAGACATGGCCAAGGTTTCCATGGTGGGCGGAACTATTCCGCATAAAATCGTAGGCAAGTTCGGCGCTGCCAGAGTGCTTTTGAGACCGGCCTCCCCCGGTACCGGTATTATCGCCGGAGCCGGAGTTCGTGCGATTATGCAGGCGGCTGGAATTCAGGATATTCTGACCAAATCTCTGGGATCGTCGAATCCCCAGAATATCGTAAAGGCTGCCATGAACGGGCTCCGGAGGCTGCGTACCGAGGAAGAGTCCCTGGCTTTCAGAGAGATAGAACCGGAGAAGAAATCCGATGCCAGCTAAATTGAAAATTACTCAGACCAGATCGCTGAGCGGACGTATCCAGAAGCACAGGCGCACGATCGAAGCCCTGGGCCTTAAAAGGATGCATCACAGTGTCGTGCACAACGATACTCCCCAGATCCGCGGTATGATCAGGGCGGTTTCATTCATGATTAAAGTGGAGGAGGTATAAGATGGAGCTTCACAATCTCGAGAAACCGTCCGGTTCCAAAAGAAACAGAAGACGTGTGGGACGCGGCGCCGGTTCCGGCCAGGGCGGCCAGTGCGGAAGAGGCCATAAGGGTCAGCTCTCGCGTGCGGGCGCCAAGCGCAAGTACTGGAGCGAGGGAGGCCAGATGCCTTTGGCGCGCCGTATACCCAAGCGGGGATTCGTGAATCCCAATAAAGTCTATTATCAGCTTGTAAAAGTTGGCGATATTGCAAAGAAATTTACGGAGCCGGGTGAAATCAAACCCGAATCTCTGAAAGAGGCGGGACTGATTAAGACTACCGCAAAACCGATCAAGATCATGGGCGAGGGATCGCTTGAGATCGGTTTGACAATATATGCTCAGGCATTTACAAAATCAGCGGAGGAATTGATTTCCAAAGCCGGTGGAAAGGTAGAAAAGATATAAGTGCTGGAGACATTTAGAAACGTATTCAAAATTAAGGAATTGAGAACCAGAATTCTCTTTACGTTGGGGATTTTGGTCGTTTATCGTATAGGGGGCCATATACCCACTCCGGGTATCGATGGCGATGCGCTCTTCCGCTTTTTCAATCAGCCCGGCGGAGGTGGTACTCTGTTTGGACTGTTCGACCTGTTCGTGGGAGGTGCATTTACCAAGGCGACCATTTTCTCGCTGGGGATTATGCCCTATATCTCGGCCTCGATTATCCTGCAGCTTCTGGGACCGGTTGTCCCGTATTTGCAGAGGCTTCAGAAAGAGGGCGAAGAGGGAAGGCAGAAAATCACCCAGTACACCCGTTACGGTACGGTTCTTATCGCGGCTCTGCAGGCTTACGGAACTTCGGTCTTTCTCCAGTCGCTTAATGCCCAGACCGGTACCATGATCGTTACCAATCCCGGAATCGGTTTTCAGCTTCTGACCATGCTGACCTTTACCACAGGAACGATCTTCATCATGTGGCTTGGTGAAAAAATCACCGAGCGAGGAATCGGAAACGGTATATCCCTAATCATCTTTATCGGAATTGTAGCCAGGATTGTGCCGGGAGTTATGGGCGAGGTGCAGAAAATCGTCTACGATCCCAGCCGTATCGCCGGTGCGATAGTAATTATCGCCCTGATGATCGCCGTGATCGCGTCCGTTATCATGGTCACCAGAGCCCAGCGCAGAATTCCGGTACAGTACGCCAAGAGAGTGGTTGGAAGAAAAGTTTACGGCGGCCAGGCAACACACCTGCCGTTATCGGTCAATACCGCCGGCGTTATTCCGATTATTTTCGCTCAGTCAATTATGTTCGCGCCCCAGACCCTGGCAACATTTTTTCCGGGTTCGGGTATCGCGCAGTTTTTAAATACGAACTTTAATTTCACATCCCTGCTATACAATATAGTATATGGTGTTGTGATCGTATTCTTTGCCTTCTTCTATACGGCGATCGTAATTAATCCGGTACAGCTTGCTGATAATATGAAAAGTCAGGGCGGATTTATTCCGGGCAAACGTCCCGGCAAAGCGACCGCCAATTATATCGACAAGGTGCTGACCCGTATCACTCTTCCGGGCGCTATCTTCTTTGCGCTTATTGCTGTACTGCCGAACTTCCTTATGGGATACGCGGGGGTACGGTTCTATTTCGGGGGCACCTCTGTGCTGATTTTGGTCGGTGTTGCATTGGATACCCTGCAGCAGATCGAATCGCATCTGTTGATGCGCCATTACGACGGCTTTATTAAGAAGGGAAAGATACGCGGGAGGTCATACTAATATGCTGCTGGTAATGTTGGGTCCTCCGGGATCGGGCAAGGGTACACAGGCGTCCCGGCTGGCCGAGAAGCTTAATCTGCATCATCTGTCAACCGGCGACATGCTCAGGTCTGCTGTGAAAGATGAGACTGAGCTGGGCAAAAAAGCGAAAGAATATATGGAAAAGGGCGATCTGGTTCCGGACAGCCTGATTCTGGATATGATTAAGGAAACAATTGAGAGCGATCAGGGCGAAGGCTTTATCTTCGACGGGTTTCCGCGCACGATTCCCCAGGCCGAGGGACTCGATAAGATGCTTGAGTCCGTGGACAAGAAACTCGACAGCGCCTTGAACCTGGAAGTCTCGGACCAGGAAGTTATCAAGAGG
>CAZBZV010000088.1:0-10990 GCA_964496505.1 uncultured Ignavibacteria bacterium
GACTGTTACCTATGTGCCCGGTTTAATGTGTTACCTATGTGTCCGGTTCATACCGTATCAGAGGATCAGGAGGATATCGAAATAGCCGCCTGCCATACCTCGACAGGGAAAAGCGATGATGAAATCAGGCTCTCGAAGACAATTGTCCTGGATATAATCGAAAACAAGAACTCTCTCCTGATAAAAAATCCAATGACAGATCCGAAGTTTTCCACACAGCACTCGATCATAAGCTCGGATATAAAATCTGTCATGGCTGTGCCGCTTTTTGATGAGGGACGTGTGCTGGGTATCCTCTATGCCGATACCAGCAACCCTCTGCATGAGTACAATGACGATTATCTCCGAATCATGGCTACTTTCGGCAATCTGCTGGCTTCCCGGCTTTTGAATTATGAGCTTCTAATCGAGCGTGAGGCTAAGCAGATCCTGAGCGCGGAGCTGAAGCAGGCCTCGAAAATACAGCGCAATCTTCTTCCAGCAGAGCCGCCGGACATTGACGGATTCGAGCTCTATGCCTATCAGGAACAGTCGCGTCAGGTAGGAGGCGATCTTTACGATCATAAAGTACTCCCTGACGGCTCGGTTGTGTTTGTACTGGGAGACGTTACCGGAAAAGGTATGGGTGCGGCGCTTTTAATGTCGAATATTCTGGCGGCCTTGAGAGTATTATATGAAAAGGAGCGCTTTACGCCTGCAAACGCGGTGAAAACGATATCGATGCAGTTGCTGGCCTACAGCAAGTCCAGCAGCTTCGTCACCCTGTTTGCAGGCCTGCTCGATCCGGAGAATGCAACAGTACGTTATGTCAACGCCGGGCATAATCCGCCGCTGTGGATAAGAAAGGACGGCAGTCTGGAGCATATCGAATCGACCGGCATGATGGCCGGAGCCTTCGATTTCGCCGATTGGGAGGAGAAGACGATTGAGCTTGCACAGGGTGAGTCGATTTTTATCTTCTCGGACGGGCTGACTGAAGCCGACAGGGACGGCGAGGGCGATCAGTTTGGAGATGACCGCGCCGAGGAGTTGGCGCTTTCATATAAGGACAAAGATCCCAGAAGTTTTATTGAGGATATAGCGGAGGAAGTGAACAAATTCATGGGGAACGCTCCGCAGTCGGATGATTTGACAATGCTGGCTCTAAAAAGGATTTAATTATGGGTTTTCAGGAAGGGCAGATTTTCGCTCATTTTAAGATAATCAGAAAGCTCGGCGAGGGCGGCATGGGTGAGGTATATCTGGCCGAGGATCAGAAGCTGGGTAGAAATATAGCCCTCAAAATACTGCACGCCGAATTCTTCGACAACAAGGATCGCCTGGAACGATTCAAACGCGAAGCCCGGACCGCTGCGCAGCTCAATCATCCGAATATTATGGGCATCCATGACATCGGCTCGGAAAAGGATGAATCCGGAAACGACCTGCATTATATCGTCATGGAATATATCGAGGGCGAATCGCTTACCGATTTCCTTGCCGATAAGAGCCATCAGCTAAAAAATCTGATGAGGATTGCCGAGAAAATAGCGGTAGGACTGGCATCGGCACATAAACTCAATATCGTCCACAGGGATATCAAGACTGATAATATTATTATTGACGAGGAAGGTGATCCCAAAATCCTCGATTTCGGTCTGGCCAAGCCTGTGGCCGGAGCAATCGAAACGACCGAGGATACCGGCACAGTCTCGATTTCGGCGGAACTCACTGAGGAGGGCAAAATCCTCGGCACAGTCAGCTATATGTCCCCGGAGCAGGCGCGCGGTGAGGAAGTAGACTTGCGTTCCGATATCTTCTCCTTCGGTATTTTGATGTATAAGCTTTTTTCCGGCCAGCCGCCTTTCGAGGGCACCGACAAGGTCTCCACTATAGCAAAAATTTTGGAAAGCCCGCATGAACCGATCCGCAGAAAAAACGAGACCCTGCCCGCTGAGCTGGAAAGAATAATCGATAAATGCCTGCAGAAAAATCCCAACGACCGCTACCAGAATACCCGTGATCTGGCGCTGGATATCAGAAGCCTCAGGCGCCAGTTCGAGAGCGGAATCTCCGACAGCGATTCCATAATACAATCACTGGGGGGCCCGCCCTCCAAGAAGTCAAAAAGCTGGATGCCGTTAATCGGCGTGGGGGCAATTATTCTGGTGATTGCGGTAATACTCATTACTCAATTTGTCAAAAAGGACAGCTCCGTCACAATGGCGCAGGAGCCGCCCTTGTTTCATCAGGATGCTCTTGCAATACTAAGCTTTGAAAACAAAACCAATGATTCCACCCTCAACTGGATGATCTCCGGCATTCCGGAGCTAATCACAACAGATCTGTCCCAGAGCAGCCAGGACATAATCTCGCGCAACCGTCTGATCTCAAGCCTGCCTGATCCTCCAGAGGATCCATCCGAAATCCCGGACCGCAATCAGGTCATAAAGGTGGCGGGCCAGATGGGAGCTACCAAAATACTCTCGGGATCGTTTTTTAAATCGGGCGATATGATTCGTATCGATGCACGACTTGAAGTATCAATAGCGGAAGAATTATTCTGGGAGAAAAGGTGGTTGGCTCCGATTTCTTCCTGCTGGCCGACAGCCTTACCGAAAAGATCGCAACATCTCTTAATATCCAGGAAATGATGGATCTCGATAAGAATGTAAGCTCTTTTGTCACATCGAACAGGGAGGCATATAAGGAATATGTCAAGGGACTGGAAAAATTCGACAAGGGGCTTTACGACGAAAGCATTGAAAACTTTGAAGATGCCATAGAAATCGATTCGAATTTTGCCCTTCCCTATATGCGTATCGGCATGGTACATACATTCCAGGGCCGGCCCCAGCAGGGCAAAAAATATCTGGCATTGGCTGAGGAACGCTCCGAAAATCTGCCCATAAAAGAACGGATGTTAATTGATATATACGCTGATTTATGGCTGTATACCAAAATCGATGATGCTTATGTAAAGATAAAATCCTACGTCAAAAACTATCCGGATGACTGGGAGGGCAGGTTCTTCTATGCCGTCTTCCTGTATCAACTCGGAGAGAATTATGATGCGGCACTGGCCCAGATCGATACTATGCTGATGATAAATCCGCGCGACAGGTGGGGACTGAGCCTGGCAGCCAGCATCCACGCTCAACAGGGAGAATTTGAAGAGGCGGTTAAGAACACAAAACTGGTTAAATCGTATTTCCCGGATTCACCGCAGCCATATCTCGAGCTCTCGAATCTGTACCGGCAGATGAAAGATTATGATCAGGCCTTATCGGAAATCAATCAGCTTCTGGCTTTTGATCCCGACAACTATGATGCCGCCATAAGATCCGTACGAATCAACATACTTAAGCGTGATTTTGATAAGGCCCGTGAAAATCTTGAGCTTTTAAAAAAATATTATCCTGACAATCCCCATATCATGAATGATTATGAAAGCCTTCTGATAGATCTTGAGGTCTGGCAGGGGAACTTTGTGGATGCCATTGATCATTACTATAAACTTATAGATTATGCCCTCGAGACCCGGGACAACACCATAATTCAAACCTCATATAGATCTCTATCCCATCATTTTATGAATCTGGAATACCCCGACAGCGCATTGAAATATGTTGAAAAATCCCGCGAATACGCCCAGCTTTTTGAGCACTTCGATTATGTCTTTACCTTAGCGGAGCTTGACACATCATACTGTGCCAAAGCTGAAAAGGTTTTTAAAGAAGCATTGAAGGAATTCAAAGGCCGCATGCCCCAAGACATCTGGCCGATTGCAGATCAATTGGAGAATATCTTTTATGGTATCTGCAGCCTCGATACAATTAGAGTTATCAGGGCCTATGATACGCTTTTCAATTCGCCCCTGAACATGGGTGTATCGTCAACCGCCTTTGCCCTGGGCACCCTGATGGTTACTCAGGGCATGTATGATGAGGGGCTGGATTACCTCGAGAGAATTACAACGGGCGGTCTGGCTACGACTGAACCCTTCAGATACCTGAATGCCATATATTATATGGGAATGGCCTATCAGGAAATGGGAGAAAATGAGAAGGCCCGTCAAAAATTCGAGGAGATGTTGAAGTTTTGGGGAGATCCGCAGCTTGAGACCAAAGAAATCAAAGACGCCCGCAAAAGGCTGAAGCAACTGCCGAGTTAAAGATTCGGCCGGTCAACACCTCCGGCATATCCGTATGATGGAGCCCAAAAGTCTGCCTTCAATTACTTATTGACTTATTACTCTATTATGCTATTTTTCTAATATACTCCAGGGTTCTTGCTCCAGTCGAAACTATTAATATCAGACCGGAGAGCCAAAATGCGTTTCTCAATTATAATTGCAATATTATTCATATTTGCGCAATCCTGTCCTGCCCAGCTTGAGGGAGATGATTGCAGTAATCCGATTATCATAAATATTGACGATTTATATGACCTTCCGATAGTCATTGACAACCAGACCTGTGGCCGGGGAAACGATATTTCAAACTCATGTCTCGGTTATTATGACGAGGGTGAGGATATCGTATTTCAGATCAATACCGATATCGACTTAAATCTGGCGGTGATGTTTTACCCACAGGGTACCGGAAGAACCGGCTTCTATTTGGACACCGAATGTCCTTTTAACAATGAGGAGGACAGTGAATGCCTTAAAAGCCAGACGGCTTTTCAGGGTGTACCGCACGGCACGACACTGTTCGATGCCGCCCCTGGAACTTATTACCTGATAATCGATACCTGGCCCGGGCCGGAATGCATACCCTCGTTTACCCTGATTCTGGATGATCAATGGATATCCCCCGGTATATGCATACTCCCTATGCCGATAACCCTGCCACTCTCTGAGCCGTATAATTCGGTCTACTATACCGCAGGTGAGGGCAACACATTTAATAATACCTGCCTGGGTGAATATGACGAGGGCGAAGACATGGTCTACATGCTCGACGTCAGGCATCCGGGAACCGTATACTGCCAGATCGATCCTCTGGGAGAACCCAACTCATCAATGCATCTCTTTCTCGACTGCACTCCCCCCGGCGATCCTCTTGACTGTATTGAATATAGTATCGATTCTCTTGGTGAATCGCACGGCTTTTCGGTGCATCTCGACCCGGGAGCATACTATCTCAACATGGATGCCAAAGAGCCACAGGGGATAATGACTGCCTTCCTCAATATCGGATTTGAGCCGGATTATCTATGCGGTGATGCTAATGGCGACGGCGCTGTCAATGTCAGCGATGCTGTACAGATCATTAATTATGTATTCATAGGTGGAGGCGCTCCCGATCCTTTGGAATCCGGTGATGTTAACTGCGATCATGAGGTTAATGTCTCCGATGCTGTCTGGATAGTCAACTATGTTTTCATCGGCGGCGCAATTCCCGGCGATATCAATTCCGACGGCTGGCCCGAATGCTAACTCCCCGGTATCTCACAGGAAAATGTGCGTTTAATCGATCATCCTGCTATATCTGATTTTAAGAATGGGCGTCTCGCAATTGCGGCATATTGCCAGATCTACTCATACCGCAGCGACTCAATCGGATCCAGCTTGGAGGCTTTCCAGGCCGGATAAAAACCGAAGATTATCCCCACGAATGCGGCAAAGCCAAATGCCAGCATAATCGAATCCGGCGCTATTAATGTATTCCAGCTAAAATATGTGGAGAGTATTTTGGATGCCCCCGATCCGATTAGAATTCCCAGCATCCCCCCAAAAATCGAGAGAGCAAATGCCTCTATCAAAAACTGCAGACGGATATCCCGTTTACGTGCCCCCACCGCCATACGCAAACCGATTTCGCGCGTGCGTTCGGTGACAGAGACCAGCATAATATTCATAATGCCGATTCCGCCCACCAGAAGTGAAACCCCGGCAATCGAGCCCAAAAGCCAGTTAAATGTGTCGGTTGTACTCTGGTAAGTCTGTATAAAATCAACCTGGCTGAAAATCCGAAAATCGTTTTCATCATCTTTGGTCAATCCATGCTGCCGCCGCAGCGTCCTTTCAATAGCAAGCGATACCGGATCCATCAAATCCAGACTGGAAACCTTTATGGTAATGGCATTCAAATAGTTATTGCCGAAAACTCTTTTCTGGGCTGTTAAAAGTGGAATCAAAACCATCTCATCCGGAGAGGACCATCCCGGCCCCTTTTCCTTCAACTCGCCTATAACCTCGAAACTGATACCCCTGATTTTGATCTCGCTTCCCACTACGGACAGTGTATCTTCGCCAAAAAGCTGCTTCCTGATCTCTGTACCTATTATGGCCACACGCCTGCGGCTGGCATTATCAGTGCGCGAAAAATATTTGCCCCGCACCAGAGGAGAGTTATTGACCCATTCATATTCCGGAGTCGTACCCAGGATTCGGGAATACATAACTTCGTTGCCGAATTTCACCTGTGTAAAATTGTACATCTGCGGCACAGCCGCCACAATTCCGGGAATTTCCCACAAAGGGTCGACATCTTCATTATATAAACGCACCCGCTGACCGGATGCCCTGGCCGAATGCGAACGGCCGTAACCGGGATATACGGTCAGAACATTGGTACCGTATTTCTGGATCTGCTCCTTGGTGGCTTTCTCTGCCCCGCGTCCCATGGCAAAAACCGTGATAACCGAGGCAACGCCGATGATTATACCAAGCATGGTCAGAAACGACCGGACCTTGTGTGTATGCAGCGAATTCGCGGCAACTCTGAATGACTCCATAAACTGCATAGCCTGAAGATACGCTCCTTTTCGGCATTGTCAATTAATTAGACTGCCTGATGTGTACATATATATTGATACGACACCGATTATACGGCAGAGCTTGCAAAAGTTTGCAAAAATTCGTGCAATCTGTTTTAATTGATTCCCTATAGTGCCAAATAATGGGGGTATGCAGTCTTATAAAAAGTGGTGCAGGGTCTTGACCCCGACAAAGTCGGGGGTGTGACCCTGCACGATAATTCAATTTGATCTAATCCGCTTTCTCTTCCATATGTTCATGCTCCATTTCCATCATCTTCGCCATTTCCTCGTTGTTTTTGTCGGCGAAAGCATGAATCTTTGCAACCGTAGCCGGATCATCCGATGTGAAGATTTCGACAAAACCATGATTTGTCTCCACCGCCTGAACCCTGGCGCCGGACATATACAATTCGCCATAGGCCGAACACATACCGCAAAGATAATGCTGCTCACCCTGCTCGAGCTTTTTGGCTACAGCCATCATCTTCTTCGAAGCCTTTTTCATGGCCGGAAGATACTCCTTTTCGACTGTGGTCACGATAACGGCGCCATTGTCTATCTTATGATTCTCCCAGTCGGAATGCTCCAGAAGACCCGGCTCCGCGATCAGGTTTTTGCACATGGCGCAGTTTTCCATATCGAACCAGGGCTTATCGGCCTTTACAGCCTCATCATCGCCTGCAACCAGAAGAGCGCTGCTGAATAACAACAAGGCTCCCACAAAAACTAAAAACAAATTCTTAAAACGCATACTCCTGCCTCCTGCAAACTAAAATGTTTTAAAGAAACACTAAATTAAATTTCTATCCGCTTTTGTAAATGCCGATCCCGGGGTGTGATAGTTATTCAAATGTAAGATTTGCCGCCCCCATTGCAAATCATTTTTTCAATTTTCGTGTTGAGAATATGTTAATGGGGGATTGATAATCGGTTATTTCTTCAGAAGCCGCAGCGAATTCGCTATTACCAGAAGCGAGGTGCCCATATCGGCAAAAACCGCCATCCAGAGAGTGGCCAGGCCAAATCCTGCCAGGATCATGAAGACAAACTTTACCAGAAGTGAGAAAGCTATATTGAATTTGATAATTCCCAGGGTTCTGCGTGAAAGCTTAATCGATTTCGGTACCATCTGCGGATTATCCCCGATAATAGCAACATCAGCCGCCTCAATTGCCAGATCAGAGCCGCCCGTGCCCATAGCGATTCCGACATCGGCCAATGCCAGCGCCGGGGCGTCATTGATACCGTCCCCCACCATCGCTACCGATCCGAAACGCTCCTTATATTTTTCCACCAGCCTGCTCTTCTCATCCGGTAGAAGCTGGCTTTCCACATGCCTGATTCCAAGCTGTTCTGCAATCGATGCCGCAGTTCTGGCATTATCGCCTGTCAACATGACAGATTCAAGTATACCCGCTTGATGCACTTTTGCAACCGCCTCCGCCGACTGAGTTTTTGCCATATCCGCCAATGCTATCGCCCCGATCAATTTATCTTCCTTAGCAAGGAGTACCAGCGAATAACCTTTTTCTTCAAAATCGGTGACTTTCTTGTGCAGGTCAACATCGCAGACATCATGATCATGGAAAAACCGATGGCTCCCGATTGTATATTTCGCGCCGTCGATCCGGGCCCGGGCTCCCTCGCCGGGGAATGCCTTGAATTCATCTGTATTTTGCAATTCGATCTTCATGCTTCGGGCATGCTCCAAAATTGCACCGGCTATCGGATGTTCGGAGTTTTGCTCCACCGAAGCGGCCAGCCCGATTATATTGTCCGAGGAATAACCGTCCATCGAAACCACATGCACAACACCGAATTTTCCTTCGGTCAAGGTTCCGGTCTTATCGAAAAGTACCGCCTTCACACTTGCCAGATTCTCCAGAAACACGCCGCCCTTAATAAGAATGCCGTCGCGGGCAGAACGGGTCAGGCCGCAAATTACGGCAACAGGTGTGGATATCACCAGAGCGCAGGGACAGGATATTACCAGGAATACCAAAGCCCGGTAGAACCAGGTCTCGAATGCGCCCCCTAAAAACAGCACCGGGATTGCAAAAACCAAAATCGCAAGCCCCACTACGATTGGCGTGTAAACCTTCGCGAATCTGTCCACTATACTGGCCAGACGGGATTTACGCGAGGCCGCCTCTTCCACCATGTGCATGATCCGAGTCAAAGTCGAATCCGAGAAGGGTTTCAGTACCCGTGCTTTAAGGAAGCCGTCGGTATTGATCGATCCACCCAGAAGCCTGTCGCCTTCGGACATCGAAACCGGCATCGATTCACCGGTTACAGCCGCCTGATTGATATAAGCGGTACCCTCCGCAATCTCACAGTCGGTGGGGCAGGTCATACCCGGCTTGAGATGGATAATATCGCCTGCTCTCAGGTCTTCCGGCTTGACCTTGCGGACACCCTTGGCCGTCTCCATCTCGATCTCATGCGGAATCTTCTCGGTCAACGACTTAAAGGCGGTATGCGCCTTGCGCACCGAACGGCCTTCGAGATAATTGGCAATCGAAAACAGGACTATAGTAACCGCCGCCTCGGTCCATTCCCCGATAATAGCGGCGCCGATAACCGCCAGGCTCATAAGAAGATTCATATCCGCGGTCAGATTCCTGAGGGCAAAAAAGGCCGAACGGAAGATAAACAGCCCACCGGTCAGAATCGCCGCCACTGAAAATATAATCTGCAAATAATGGGGCTGGTCAAAGATCGAAAGCCCGATTTCTATTAACATGGCAATCACGGCCGCAACCAGAAGAAGGTTTTTCAGGCGGGAGACCGGCCTTGTTTTCTGTTTTTCTCCATGCCGGCTTGCATTATCAGATTCATCGACCGCCGTATGCCCCATACGGGATATCTCTTTTGCGACTTTTTCCCGATCTATAATACTTTTGTCGATAGACAGCCTGATTTTGCCGGTGGCGAATTCGAGATTGCAGCTCTCCACCCCCTTCAGACGCGATATCCCCTTTTCAAGACTGGCTGCGCAGTCCGGGCAGTCCAGGTCAACTATCTTTAGTTCCAGATCCTTATTCATCGTTTCTCTTCCAGAATATGATCGTAGCCAATCCTGATAAGCTCCTTAACATGATCGTCATCCAGCGAATAATATATCATCTTGCCCTCTCGGCGGAATTTGACCAGACGTAAATTCCGCAAAATCCTGAGGCTGTGCGAGGCCGCCGAATGAGAAAGCCCGAGTTCTGTAGCAATATCCGAAACCGCATATTCCTTTTCGGACAACAATATGCAAATCCTCAGCTTGGTCGGGTCTCCCAGCACCTTGAACGCCTCGGAGAGCCGGTTTATACTTTCTATATCGTACGGGCTGTGATTTCCGTTTGCCGGATGCTCGATAGTTCGCTTATCTGATGATTCCATAATTATGCCTCTTGCATTAAACACCATATATGAACACTTGTTCATATATATTAATACAATTCTGTTCGTGAGCAAGTGCGATATTCCATATTGCCAATAAAAGTGACGGCTATTTTGCCAGGTTTTTCGGTTTGATGCTTTTACGCTATCTGTGATTGTTATAGCAATTGATTAGCTTTTGGAAGGGCCCAAGTTTTGATGGGGAGAAATCTGATTTGCAGTTAGTTGATGCTTATGTGAGGTTGCTTGATTATGCTATTACCATTAGAATCAATGAAATCCTCATGCATCCAATCTAATCCAATGTCAATGATTCCCAAAATGACGCCATCTCCGCATTGCCCCAGGCTGCTTTGGATTAAAGAGTATACGGAATTTATATCACCGACACTATGATTTAATTCAAGTGTTGCTTTTGGCTGAGGTATAATATATTGCAGCCCTGATACTTGACAAAGACTGGGCAACATGTCCAATGGTATGGTTGAAGACAATACCGTATTTGAAATCAAGTCAAATTCCTCAATTCCTAATTGCTTGAGATCCTGTATTTTACCGATAAATCCAAATCTAATCGGTATCAGGTACGTTCCCCCTTTTCCCGGGTGAACAAAGTCATAAATATCCACTGCTCCATCAGCAGGCCCTATAGAATCACTTGGTATATAAATAATATCAGGATTTGTGGATTTGCCCGCGAACTCGCATCTGGGTTCGGCTATCTCGAAGGCTACGGGCGGGGCAGTAGGATTATATGTGCTGTCATTGGGCATCCATTGGTAATCTGGTGCATAGCCGGGAGGTAATGGGGCTCCATATTCCTGAAACAGCCATGCGCATTCCGGTGGTA
>CAZBZV010000089.1:0-10649 GCA_964496505.1 uncultured Ignavibacteria bacterium
AGTTTTCCTGTCAATCAGAAAATGGATGAGAGGTTTGCGGGTCTATTTTATAATCGGCGTTTTAAAATGCCAATGGAAGCGATATACTTGAAAAAAAGAAAACAGGGCGGGTTAGGACGCCCTGTTTACGGGGGATTAAGGTAGAACGCTCACGGCTCCATTATGGGCTGAAAATATTAGGATGAAATTTGACAGGAGTTAATTCGGGATTAAAAAACGCCGGAAAAATTCGGGCAATTGAAGTCTCTATTTTATTCTTTCTTTCAGGTAGTTCTCTGCGCTGTCTACAGGCATCTTATCCAAATCGACCATCTTGTTGGCCTGTCGCATTTCGTCATTATCTATGCCGCCTATCAATTGGGCAAGAGCATCAATAAGCTCCTGATCCTTTGCTGCTTGCGGCGACAAAAGCAATACCGCATCATAGGGCGGGATTGCCTGACGAGTATCTTCGAGAACTTTCAAATCATAGGCCGCAATCCGTCCATCGGTGGAATAAGCCGAGATCACCTCAACATTCCCTTCGGCAATCGCACCGTACATCAAGGATGGATCGAATGTGCGCAAATCCTTAAAATCCAGATCGTATGTGCTTTTCAATGACTCCCATTCGGGCCTGGAAAAGAACTCATAATCACTGCCCATCGTAAACGAGGATGATACTTCTGCCAGATTGGCAATCGATTCAAGGTTGTATTCTGCCGCAAGCTCTTCCTTGACGGCAAGGGAATAGGTGTTTTCGAAGCCCAGTGATCCAAGACAGAGGATATCATGCTGATCTTTGAGCCAATCAGTCATCTCTTCAAGTATGACAGATCGCGAGGGAATATCCTCCCGCTTCATAACATTGGTCCAGATTGTGCCGCTATAGTCCACATAGCAGTCAATCGAATTATTAGCGAGCGCCTCGAATAGAATAATCGAGCCCATACCGGAGCGGTTGTCGGCATTGTATCCGGTTTCTTCAACCATATCTGAAATGAGCCTGGCCAGAATATACTGCTCGGTAAACGGCTTAGATCCGATAGAAATTGTACCCATCTTTTGATCCTGAACGCTTGATGACAGCGCCGGGGATATGCCTGCCACCAGCAAAATGAGGAGCGCAGCTCCTGAGGCAAGGCCGAGCCTGAAGCTTCGCCTTGATGCTGCGACCTCGATCAATCGCGTAAGCTGATCCAGCACAATCGCCAGAACTGCGGCAGAAACACATCCCACCGTAATAGCTGAAAGATTCTGGGTCTGAAGGCCGCTGAAGATATAGTTGCCGAGGCTGGTTGCGCCCACCGGTGTCGCCAGGGTGGCTGTGCCGACCACCCATACGGTTGCAGTGCGAATCCCGGCCACGATCACCGGCATCGCCAGCGGCAGTTCCACCTTGAATAGGAACTGCATATCCGTCATACCGATTCCCCGCGCCGCCTCGACTACTGCCGGTTCAACTCCCAGTATGCCGGTGACTGTATTCCGAAGAATCGGCATAAAGCTGTATATGGTCAGGGCGACTAAAGCCGGTACAAAACCGATTGTCCCCAGAATCGGGACCATCAGTGCCAGAAGAGCAATGCCCGGGATTGTCTGCAATATCCCCGCGATACTGAGTACCGGCCAATGCAGGCGCTTCACGCGCGTTACCAGACATCCCAGCGGAATGCAGATAAAAATTCCCAATGCCAGCGCAAATAATGTCAGAAGCAAATGGCTTCCAAGATAATCGGGGAGAAGTTCGAGCTGCTTTGCTATTTCGGTCCAGCTCATTTACTACCTCCCTTTTTTAGTATCTTTTCCAGCTTTTCCGACTGCTGACGAGGAGTATCCAGAAGCTTCTCGGCGTAAGCATTGCCCGCTTCCGAAACAAGCTCATGGGGAGTGCCGATCGAGACTATCTTTCCCTCCTGCATAATTGCCACACGGTCCGCAAGAATCAACGCCTCCATCATATCATGGGTAACCATGATGACAGTCAGGGCCAGTTCCTTTTGCAGATTTTTGAACTCATCCTGAATCCCGGCCCTGGTAATTGGATCGAGTGCCCCGAACGGTTCATCCATCAACATCACCTCCGGACGTGCTGCCAATGCCCGCGCCACTCCTACCCGCTGGCGCTGTCCGCCGGACAGTTCCGAGGGCATTTTATGGGAGTAATCGTCTGAAGGCAGAACGGTGAGCTCAAGCAGTTCCCTGACGCGACTTATGATTTCGGCTTTTGGCCATCCCAGCAGCTTCGGCACTATACCGACATTCTCAGCAATGGTCATATGAGGAAAGAGGCCGATCTCCTGGAACACATATCCGATTTTTCTGCGAAGTTCAACAGGATTCAAATCCAGTACATTTATATCATTTACAATTATTTCACCCCTGGTCGGTTCTATCAGGCGGTTTATCATTTTAAGCGTGGTAGTCTTGCCGCATCCCGATTCACCTACCAGAGCCAGAATTTCGCCGGGATTGACATCAAAGGAGATATCATCAACGGCATAACTGACACCGTCATCGTATGATTTGGCAAGATTTTTAACTGATATCATTCAGCCCAACCTGACAAGATACCCGTCATTCTGAGCAAAGCGAAGAATCTGTTTGATTCGTGAGAGATTCTTCGTTCGTCCTCGACCCGGGGTCGGGACTCACTCAGAATGACAACTTGGATTGCATGCTTTTGGATTTAGTATAAAAAGATGGGTAGAGTATTGCTACTAAAAAGCCCAAAAACATGTTTAGATTATTGCTCAATCTTGACAAATAAGTCAACCGAGTTATATTTTAAATCAGGGATGGCAATCGACCTCACACCGGGATTTTGTCCTCGCCATTATTATTTGATAGCAAATAAATATATATCCATTGGGGGATAAATGAAGTATGTGATATGCTCGCTGTTAACGGGCATTGCATTGATCTTATTTTTGTCGGGATGCAGTAAATCCACAAATTCCGGCAATGGGGATGGTGGGGATGAATTCGAATTGATGCAAAGCGCCACTATAGATTCGGAAGGGGGCACACTGGCCTGTGATGATATGATCATGGATATATTTTCCAACTGCTTTTCCGGTTCAAACGTGGTCAAATTGTATCAATCCGACGAGGACAATACATTCGGGAGTGACCAGGTTGGCTCTATGTTTCTGTTAGAGGGTTTGCCGGATGATTACGTTGGCACTGTCAGGATCGCGATCAAATACAGTGGTTCACTGAACGGTACGAGTTATTTAGCCGTGGGCGAGGATAATCCGTTTGCGGTTTCAGATACAGCTCATAGCTTCTTCAGCCTTTTTGCTGCGCAGGATTCATCCGGTTTTCTGGTCGCGGAAATACCGGCCGCCAATTTTGGCCAGTCAATTTCATCGATTTCTCTGGGAAGCAGTGTGCTTAATTCAGAGAAAAAGGATAGAAAGGTCACGGCAGTAACCTCACATGAAATAGAAAAGCAAACAGCGAAAGGCAATTTTACGGTCATTTATCCTGCCGATGTTAAGAGCACGGTGGAGAATTTTCTGCTTGCTGATCTGGAAATGATTCTTGATTCGATCAGCGCACTTGGATTTGATATCAGCAAATTGCCAAAACCTGTAGAGGTTTATATTTCACCAGTTAGCGACGGAGACGAAAATCGCTGTGTCTCTTTCGTACCGATTTACAAGCTGTGCTCTATTTATATTGACAAAGATAGACTTTTGGATCCTGTCAACTTCTATGATCATATCAAGGGAGGGGTGGGCCGCGAGCTGCTTCATTATGTATTGTCCACTTATGACCCTCTTTATTATGATCAGGATCTGGTTTCCGCAAGCCTTGATCAATACTGGTTTCATTGCGCGGTTTCTGTGTGGTCGGAAAATTTATTTAAGAGCCAGCAGGGCTATCCGCCGCCATCATTCTGGGGCGATGATTATCTTTTTATGGGAAAACGGGGTTATGCCCCGTTTAAAGGACTGCAGGCAGGTAATGGCGATAATATGTATGCTTGCTATGAGCATGGATGCGGGTCCGCTGGTTTTATAAAATATTTGGCAGACAGATACGGCCGCAGCTTGATTCTGAATACCTACAACCATGTGAAGCAAAGTTATACACATCCTCTTGTTTCGCTTCTCTCTCTTTTGCCCGATCCCGCTGATGACTGGTGGTTTGGATTTTTGCGTGATTATATTGACGGTCAAATCTATAAATATGATGCCCTCGGAGAATGTGGCGATCATGGTAATGCATTGGGATTTTATGGAAATAATTTCTTTTACATTGAAGATCAAAATGATACTCTGGCAGCATTTAATTGTATGCTTCCTGATCTCTCGGCGGATGTGATCTATGTCAAGCTCGATGATAATGATATCGATGCGGGAGCTTTGATGGAGATCGCGCTTTCACCTTCTGACGGCAATCATGATAATCTGGCCCTGATTGCTTATGCCTATGGAGTTAATCCTGAAACCAATTATACCGATCTCCTGTATATTGATGAATCTTCCAATAGACTGACCATTCCCGGTATTCGCGTAATGAAGGATGAAGATATCAGCTATTTGGTATTAATTTTGGCAAACAGCCGCTATGACAATCTGACTTTTTTGGGACATCGTCAAGTAGATGTTAGAATCCGATTGATAAGCCCCAGTTTCAAATACAACAAGTGCGAATTCAGTTTTCTTTTTAATGCTAAGATGAATACAAATGGAGAATCATACTGGAGCAATTATTTTTCCAATGGCTGGACCGGAACAAACGGATATTTTGTCGGAAACACATTTTATGCTGAGATCGACCCCGAAATTCATTACCAGACCAGCGGAACTATGGAAATCACCCTGGACCCTGATACTAAAAATGTAACGGCATTTAAGGTGAACACCTCCATGAATTACGGCGGCATAGTTACATCTTACGACATTAACAGCCGCGTTATTCAAATTCCCCTAACCTGGTTCGATGACTGGCTGTATGAGGCACAGGATAATGAATTGAGCGGTACATCGGTTTGCGATGCCATGACCGTAGAATATATATATCAGGTTGAAAGCGACTATACTTATATGGAGGATATTGGTTGTCAATTCGACAGCTATATTCGAATCCATTTCGATACAGATACGGATTTTCCCAAAAAATAAATATATGCGGGATTTTCGGCTATTTGACAATATATTCCTTTGCCAGATCACGGCCCTTGCCTGTAAGAACTAAAAGGTCGCCTTCTTTTCGGAGTAGTTTTCTGCCTTGGGCCTGCTCGACGACCTTTCCGGCAAAATCCGGATTCCAGCGCAGATGTGCTTCCAGATGGGCAAAGCTATTTTCAAAAGTTGCTTCGGGAAGGTCCTCATGCTGGTATAAATGTATCGCCAGCATTGCCCGCGCAAACTGCCATCTCTGGTTGAATCTGCGTTTGATTATAGCAACCAGTCCTCGTCCCGGAGCGATTATATAGGCCAGCAGGAATATAACACCCGCCATCGTGGCCATTGAACCCGCGATTGATGCGTCCAGAATATGCGCAATCCAGTAACCGCTGACAGCGCTTGTGGCGCCGAATAGGATCGACAGGAATATCATAAGCGACAGACGGTCGGTAATCAGATATGCCGTAGACGCCGGGGCAATCATCAGCGCCACAACCAGAATCGAACCTACCGCGTCAAATGCCCCCACCGCGGTTATTGAAGTTAATGTCATCAGAGTATAATGGATAAATGCAGGAGAGAAACCCAATGCCAGTGAAAGCCCGGAATCGAATGTCGCCAGTTTCAGCTCCTTGAAAAAGACAATCACGAAAACCAGATTGAGAACAAGAATACCGCTCATAACCCAGAATGCCTTGGGGCCGATATCGGTACCGGCAACAACCATTCTATTGAACGGCGCAAAAGCCAGCTCGCCCAGTAAGACCGAATCTACATCAAGATGGATATCTCCGGCATAACGTGAGATCAGGATCACCCCGGCGCTGAAAAGAACAGGGAAGACCAGCCCGATAGCCGCATCCTCTTTCACCAGACCTGTTTTTTTCAAAAGTTCAACCAGGCTGACAGTAATAACTCCGGTAATCGTGGCCCCGATTATCAGGATAGGCGAGCTTAAATCCCGCACTATGAAAAAGCCGATCACTATGCCTATAAGAATTGCATGGCTGATCGCATCGCTGATAAGAGCCATCTTGCGCAATACCAGAAATACCCCGGGGATGGCACATCCGGCAGCCACAACAATCGCGATCATCTGTATTTCTATCTGCATCATATTCATTGGGCACCCCGCAGGCTTAAATTCCGCTTTGCTTCCTGATATCCTTTTTCGGTGAGAACCCATTCATTACTGCCGATTTCGCTAACCAGGCCCTGGCGAGAAAGCTCGCGTAAACTGCCATGAATATCCGCCATGCTCGGAGTCATCGTCCTGAGCACAGCTTCCGAATGCGGATGTTCTCGATCCTGATGCTGCTCGGTGAGCTCGTATAGATCGCTCAGGATGCCCTGAAGCCTGAGTGTGCGGCTTCGAATTTTTTCCCGAATCCACTTGAAAAGGAGTCCGCGATTAGGCGAGAAAAAAAGCGAGATTACGACTATTGCACTGATACACAAAACTATCGCCGGGCCGGTGGGAAGACGCGGAATAGTGCTGGAAATAACCGCCCCGGCCACACCTGCAATCGCACCAAAAATAGCCGAAAGCACTATCATCCAGCCCAGCTTATCGGTCCATTGACGGGCCGCCGATGCCGGCGCGACCACCATCGCACTCATCAGCACCACACCTACTGTTTGCAGGCCGATTACGATTGCGATTACCAGAAGTGTGGTCAGGATGATGTCCAGCAGCCAAATCGGTGTTCCCTGGCTTCCGCCGAAGCTGGGATCGAAGCAGAGGATTTTGAACTCCTTCCAGAACAATGTCACCGCAAGCAGTGCAATCGCTCCAAGAATAGCCATAGTAACGACATCCCGCTGCAAAAGCGCCGAGGCCTGCCCGAACAGGAATGTGTCGAGACCGGCCTGGGTAGCATCGGGGAGCCTCTGAATGAATGTTAGGAGGACCAATCCAAAACCAAAAAATACCGATAGGATCATACCCAACGCGGAGTCATATTTGATACGGGTTGATTTGACCACACCAATAACGATCAAGGTACCGATCCATCCAGCAACCGCCGCCCCCAGGATCAGTACAATCGGCGCCTTGCTGCGAGTGAGGATAAACGCCAGCGCAATGCCAGGCAGGGCGGCATGCGAAACAGCATCCCCAAGAAGACTCTGCTTACGGAGCACCGCAAACGCTCCCAGCGCTCCGCTGACAATACCCAGCACAGCCGAACCCATGGCGACGGTTCTGAGAGTATAATCGGTGACCATATCTGTCAGAAGCTCGAAAAATCCCATTATGCTGCTCTTTCTAAGACTGCGACTCCATCTGGTGGCTCAAAAACGCCACACGCCCGCCGTAAGCGAGACGCAGATTGTTCTCGGTAAAGACCTGCTTAACAGGACCGCTGTCGATCCTGCGGACATTTATAAGCGTCACCCAGTCGAAATATTCGGGAACTGTCTGAAGGTCATGATGAACCACAGCTACGGTCTTTCCCGAATCCTTTAATTCCTTCAGGATATTTATAATTGCTCGCTCGGTGGTGGCATCAACGCCCTGAAACGGCTCATCCATGAAATATATCATGGCATCCTGGACCAATGCTCGCGCCAGAAATACACGCTGCTGCTGTCCGCCCGAAAGCTGGCTTATCTGACGGTTGGCGAATTTCTCCATTCCGACCCGCTCCAGCGCTTCCATGGCATTATGTTTCTCTCTCTTTCCGGGACGCTTAACCCAACCCAGAGAACCGTAACTGCCCATCATAACCACATCCAGAACATTGGTTGGAAAGTCCCAATCCACAGAACCGCGCTGCGGAACATAGCCCACCATCTTCCTCTGTTTTCTGTATGGCTGGCCGTAAATCAGAACCTGTCCGGCCGCCGGACGAACCAGTCCCAGAATGGATTTGATAAGCGTGGTCTTGCCGGCTCCGTTGGGGCCGACTATTGCCAAAAGGACTTTAGGCGGTATTTCCAGATCGATATCCCAGAGCACCGGTTTGTCTTTGTATGCAACCGTTAGGTCCGTTACCTGCACAGCCAGATTGTTATCTTGCATATTTTAAACTCCTCTTATGTGCGAGGATTAATTTACTCCGCAAGCAATGCTTCAACGATGGTGTTGATATTGTGCCTGACCATGCCCAGATAAGTACCCTCAGGCGTGCCCCTCGTACCCATAGCATCGCTGTAAAGCTCGCCGCCAATTTTGACCTCGAATCCTCTGGATTTTACGGCCGCCTGAACAGCTTCGATATTTCGCTTAGGAACTGAAGATTCAATAAATATCGCCGGAATCTTGTTATTGACTATATATTCTGCCAGATCCTTCACATCTGCAGTGCCCGCCTCTGACACCGTGCTGATACCCTGAAGGCCCTTGACCTCGAATCCGTAGGCACGGCCAAAATAACTGAACGCATCATGAGCGGTAATCAGCACGCGCTGCTGTTGGGGAATTATTTCCGCCTGGGATTTGACATATTGATGAAGCGAATCCAGTTTTGCAAGATATGCCCTGGCATTGTTTTCATAAATCTCTGCCTTATCCGGGTCGATTTTCTTGAGCATATCTCTGATTCCCTCAACCGCCTTCATCCAGAGAGTAACATCGAACCAGATATGCGGATCATGTGCGCCTTTATAATCAGCGGAAGAGAGCAGAATGCCTTTGTCGATTCCCTCACTTACCGCAAATGTCTGGATTCTTCCGGACATCTGCTCCAGCACCTCGGACATCGCGCCCTCCAGATGCAGGCCGTTGTAGAAAATCAGATCGGCATTGCTCATACGGGTGACATCACCCTCACTGGCTTTATAAAGATGAGGATCGACCCCGGGACCCATCAGGCCGTTAACCATGACCTGCTCACCGCCCACATTTCTGGCGGCATCCGCAATCATCCCGGTGGTGGCGACAATATTTAACTTGTCTTTGCCATTATCTCCCTCCGCGGCCTCATCACCTCCACCGCATCCGAAAAGCAGCATAGAGGCCGTGAGGAATACTATTATATATTTAATCATATTCATTTATAATATCCTCCTTTTAGTCCCTGGAATCTCTGATTTATCCAATAAGTTTCAAAAGCGCCCGTTCAAGCCCAGAATAATTCCCTGAACATCGGTAGCATCTCCCAGAGTCGACTGATCGTAATTATCCAGAAACAGCTCCGCCTTAATAATCAGGTCCTCAACTATCATGTAGCCGCCCCCGGCTTGAATTCTCGTAATCTTCTGGTCTGTGTATGGGATCGCACCGTTAATCTGTACCGCCAGTCCGGGATTGGGAATGGCCTCAGAAATCCCGATACCGTTACCGTCGTCATTTTCCGGCATCCAGCCCGAGATTCGCACTCCCAGATGCCAGCCCTCGCGGCCGTAGCGTCCCTCGGCCATCCAGATATTGACATCATCATCGGTATCGGAGTCATTATCATCATAGGATAACATACCATAATAGCCCTTTACATGTGCCCCCTCAATCGGCGCAAACATCCCCTCTGCAAGAAAGCCGCTGAAATCCGATTCGGTGCCGTTTGAGCCTGATTCACTGCGGTCATCGCTGTTGATATAGGAGAACGCGAAATCAAGCTCGCCCTCCGAAATCGGAATTTTGCCCACAGCGGTGCCGGAAATTTCGAATCCGCCGTCACTATTGTCCGAGGTTCCATTGGTGCCATTTGCCAATGCCATAGTAAAATCAAAATATTCATGGTTGTAATTACCCATCACACCCATTGTATTAAGGGTGCCCATGGGAGATCCTCCAAGGGCGCTGTAGAATAGTGAATTCAGAAGAAGAGGGTTTCCAAAGCTATTGCCGTTATTGCTTAATGATGCGGTCTGCATCCCGAAGGGGGTGTCGAATGATCCGACCGTCAGCTTTGAGTCGTAATCATCGAAATCAATAGCAACATTTAAGTCAGCGATATGCACCTCCGACCCTGGAAATCCAAAGCTTCCCTCGCCCGGGCTGGTTTGCAACTGAAACACGCCAGCGACATTTTCCCGAATCTGCCAGTTGAAGTTAAGGTTGGCGGCAAAATCGAACTGGTTGCGGCTGGGGCTGTAATCCTCGCTGTTTTCCTGATCGAGGATATTGAACAGGCCAAGATAGGCTCCCGTAATATCGATATCGCCTTCATCCTGCGCAACAGCCGAAGAGAAGCCAAACAGCAGCCCAATGACGAAAGCTAAGATTATCAATCTCTTCAATACCGGCACAGGTCTAATACTTTCTTTATTTTCGCGGTTTATCAAAACATCCTCCCTCTTTATTTGAATTGGGTTATGTAATTCGAAGACTGAATAATTCATATTAAAGATAGGGATGTGTGATATCAACAAAAAATGATGTCGTGGTTTTATGTTATGATCTTACCGGCACCTTATAAATAAAGCCTTGTTTGCAGATTATGCGGCTGACTGATTAAATTTGTCCATTTTTTCAGGAATAAAAGCACTTGACAAGAGGGCATAATTATTTATAATAATTGGCCGAAATAGAGTAATAGTTTCGTATATTAAATATACTCCTGCTTAGCTCAGTTGGTAGAGCAGGTG
>CAZBZV010000090.1:0-9749 GCA_964496505.1 uncultured Ignavibacteria bacterium
ATCGAGATATATGCTGTCTCGTCCAAAAAGTTCCTCATTGGCGACAAACAGAAACTCCGTGCCGTAAGCATCGCCTCCTGCGCTATAAACATCCAGCTCGAACTTCCTGTTGCCGACCTCGATAGTTTGTACACCCTCAAAAACCGAGATAGGCTTGATATTATGCTTTTCCCTGTCAATCGACTTATAAAGCGGCGCTACTACTTTAACTTTATGTCCCAGGCGGGCCAGAGCCGGAGGCAACGTTCCGGAGACATCGGCCAAACCGCCGGTCTTAACAAATGGAACTACTTCGGGAGTTGCAAACAGTATATTCATTTTGATTTTTCGCCCTCTTTATGGATTTATCTCGTTAAGATACCTGGCCGCCTCCTCAGGCGGGGTGGGATTTATATAAAATCCGGTGCCCCATTCGAATCCGGCCACACGTGTCAGCTTGGGAAAGATTTCCATGTGCCAGTGGTAATGGCTCTTGCGACCGTCGATCCATGGCCCGGTATGTACTATGAAATTAAACGGCGGATCGTTGAGCGCTGTCCTGAGACGTGTCAGAACGCTTTTCAGCATAGCCGCGAAAGAGATCAGGGTATCTTCATCCGTATCCTCGAAGCGATGGATATGATTGCGGGGCAAAACCCATGTTTCGAACGGGAACCTGGGCGCGAATGGTTCGATTGCCACCACATTCTCATTCTGCCCGATCAATCTTATATTCTGGGAAATCTCCTGCCTGATTATATCGCAGAAGATGCAGCGTTCTTTATATTCATAATATTTTCTGCCGCCCTCCATCTCCTCCATTACCGATTTTGGTACAATCGGTGTAGCGATCATCTGGCTGTGAGTATGCTCAAGCGATGCCCCCGCTTCCTTGCCGTGATTCTTGAAAACAAGGCAGTACCTGAAGCGCACATCCTTGCGCAGATCCTTCATCCGGTTAATAAAGGCCTTGAGAACATCCTCGATATGCTTGCTTTCCAGATCAGCCAGGTCTTTCATGTGGTCAGGAGATTCGATTATTACCTCATGCGCTCCCACACCGTTCATGCGGTCGAATATTCCCTCGCCCTCGCGATTCAAATCACCCTCGATTTTGAGCGCAGGGTATTTGTTGGGAATTACTCTTAACTTCCAGCCGGGAGTATTGGGACGGGAGCCGTCGGAACGAATAGCGTAAACTTCCGGAGGTGTAAGGTGTTCGTTACCATAGCAAAAGGGGCATAATTTATTGTCTTTGGTTTTCGGTTCCGATGCGAAATCCGATGGACGCTTGCCGCGTTCGGTGGAAATAATCACCCATCTTCCAATAATCGGGTCTTTACGTAATTCGGGCATCCATAACTCCTGTTATTATATCGCAAAACTCCCTAATTCGAGCAGATTTACTGCTTTCTATATAAGATATCGTCACTTTCCAAATTTTCATTATTTGGGCCATGCTCTGAAATTTAGCCCTCATCCTTCCTAAATTTATTTCTCTTTTCCTGCGTCTGTTCAAAAATGAACTTAAACAATGCCGCATTGGCGGCAGTAAGCTTTTGCCCTCTTCTGGACATAGCCGCCCCGGCTGTTTGCAGGGCCTTCTCGAGCTTGTATTCGGCAAAGCCATCACGACCGCCCCAGACAAAGGGCGGAATATATTTATCGACAATCAATCCTCCGCCGAATATATTAGAACCGAAGCCAATGGAGATTCCGGTGTTTAAGAGCATGCCGATACCGGTCTTGACATGATCTCCGATAAAAGAGCCGACCTTCATCAACTCCGTATCCACAGGCCCGATTCCAATATCAACCTTAATATTACCGTAATTGTTCTTCAAATCGGAATTTGTCGTTAAGGCGCCCAGGTTCACCCATTCCCCCAGAAAGGCATGCCCCATAAAGCCCTCATGATATTTATTGGAGTAGCCCTGGAAAATTGATTCCTCGACCTCCCCTCCGATACGGCATTGCGGACCAAAGGAGCATCCCTCACGTACCTTGGCTCCCACAATCTGCGTATCCGGGCCGATATAACACGGCCCCTCGATTCGACTGTGAGAATAGAGCTTAACATTGTCGGAGATAATAATCGGCCCCTCGCGGGCATCCAGCACACTCTGACCATCAATCTGCGCCCGGGGCGATACTCTGATACGGCCGGGAGAATATATCAGACAGCCGACATTAGTTAGATCGTCGATGGTTTTATCGAAGTCGTCAAAATCCGAGCTGAAACTTACGAAATCCGATTCGATCTGACTGCTATTTTCCGCCACAAAATCCCAGATGTAATTCATCCAACGGCATTCAAGTTCCTTTTTCGAGAGACCGTTTATCACCGACTTGAAATGGCCGTAGCCCCAGTAATTCATCTTTAGCAGGTTCTCAGCTTGTGATGATTGCGGGTCTAACACAACAGCCGAAAGATTGCCCCCAGTAAGAAATATCTGACCGGTATCCGCGGTTAGTATTTTGTCGGCAGTTTTCTTGTCTGGCAAAATACGGCCGTTTATGAATATGGCCTTATCACAGTTTTCGAAATCAAAGCGGTTGCATTTAATCCCTTCCTGCTCGCGGACATAGTTGAATATTTCTCCCCTGCAGAAGAAACCGTCAACCGAATGGCTAAACAATCTTTGCCATTTTTCAAAAAGCTTGAATGCCCCGCAGAGAAGTGTGTAAACCGGACGATTGTATGTGAGCGGGTAAAAATGCTCATAATCATCGTCCTCGAAAATGTAAATCTTTACATCCATATAAAGGCCATATCCTCAAATTGAATATGATTATATAAGCGGGCAGAGAATAAGGCAAGCTTAAAAAATTAATATACAGCCCGGGATTTGAAGATTTGATGCGAAGGGACGGAGCCCGGACTATTAATCATCAAAAAGTGAGTCCCAGGCTTCTTTGCGGGCTTCAGGGGTATCGAGAGGCTTTTCTTCCTGTTTTTCCATAAAAGTGTAGCGGAATTTGAAATACTCGCAGAAATTCGCTTTTTCTTTGTAACGCACCCATTCCGCCTGAGGCTCCAGACATTGATGATATGCCTCTTTATCATAGAAGCGGCAGTGAAAGCAGCACTTTAAGGGCGTGCTGCAATTCGGGCACTCATCCTGACGAGTAACCTTATCCGGTACCTCAACCTCTTCTTTACAATTCCAGCACTTGATAGTCTTAATCATGATTAATAAAAACCCAAAGTTGAAAGTCACGCAGCCAGATAACGTTAGCAACCATATTGTAATGAAAATGACGCAAATGTCAATCCAATTTTTTATACGATCAGGCGGATTTAAGTTTCCTGGCAAGATAAATAAAAGGCGTATCCAGAGCGGCCACGACTATCTTGAAAAGATAGGTCGTAACAACGATCTGGAGCAATTCCGAGGAGCCGAAAACTCCCCAAAAAGCCCCGAGCGTAAATACGATCGAATCTATAAGCTGACTGACTGCTGTTGAGAGGTTATTGCGGAGCCATAAATATTTGCCTTCAGTTCTTTTCTTGAGAAAATGAAAGGCCCAGATATCATGGTGCTGTGAGATCAGATATGCCGCCAGTGAAGCGGCCGATACACGCGGAAGAAGTGAAAAAATCTCTTTCAGATGAGGCATGATAAAATCGGAAGCATCGGGAATGAACCGTATCGCAAACTGCATCGCAATCATAGACCAGAACAGGCAGAAAAAACCGATCCAGACGCCTTTGCGGGCTTCTTTTTTGCCATAGCATTCGCTTAGAATGTCGGTGGAAAGAAAAATCGAGGCGTAGACTATATTGCCCAACGTTGCCACCATACCGAACATTTTTACCGTCACCAGCACCTGAATATTGCAGACAATGACCGAGGAGGCAATCATAGCGTAAAGGCCGTGCTTGCCCCATAGCTTAAACATCAAAATCACCGCGCAAAGATCGAATATCAGGAAGATGAGCCAGAGGATTTCGTTAGGCATAACTTATTCATTCCCTCGGGAATATAAAAAAAGCTTTTTTGTATAGTTTATAGGTGTTATAATAATAGTTTAATAAAATATTGCAAAATAATGCTCAATTTTTATATTTTAGCCTGATTTTTTGAGGTGCTTATGAAAATTCTGGTAATAGGTTCGGGAGCACGTGAACATGTGCTCACATGGAAACTCGCTCAATCCGAAAAGGTGGAAAAGATATATGCCGCTCCCGGCAATGGGGGTATTTCCAATAAGGCGGAACGAGTGCCGATCAAGGCCGGTGAACTCGAGGAACTGGCACGCTTTGCCGAGGAAAAGTCGATTGACCTGACCGTGGTTGGCCCGGAGCAGCCCCTATCGGAAGGTATAGTCAATCTCTTTCAATCGAAGGGATTGAAGATCTTCGGCCCTACCAAACAGGCTGCCATGATCGAAAGCAGCAAGGCCTGGGCCAAGGAATTCATGTCAAAGTATCATATACCCACCGCACCCTACAGGATTTTTGATAATAAAGAGGATGCCTCCAAATTCATTGCCGAATTGAAGCTTCCTTTCGTGATTAAAGTTGACGGGCTGGCAGCCGGTAAAGGCGCGATTATAGTCCATTCCCTGGAAGAGGCCGAGGAAACCTTGCAGGAAATTATGGTAGATAAAAAATTCGGTGACGCAGGGAATCGAGTTATAATCGAGGAAAAGCTGGAAGGCGAGGAGCTTTCGCTTCTGGCACTCACTGACGGCAAATCGGTACTGCCCCTGATTCCTTCCCAGGATCACAAGGCGGCCTACGACAATGACGAAGGCCCCAATACAGGCGGTATGGGCGCTTATGCTCCGGTGCCGTTTGTTAGCAGCCGGCTGCAGGAGTCGATTCTCGACCATGTCTTCGAGCCTGCTATCCGCGGCCTGGCCCAGGAAGGACGATTCTTTAAGGGTGTCCTTTACGCTGGTCTGATGATTACCGATCACGGGCCCAAAGTGATCGAATTCAACTGTCGTTTCGGCGATCCGGAAACGCAGGTTATTCTGCCGCTTCTGCAAAATGACCTGGCGGAACTTTGTATGGCGGTAGCGGAACAGAATCTTCAAACCGATGAATTGAAATTCAAGGATCAGTACTGCGTGGGTGTGGTTATGGCTGCCGGAGGTTACCCGGGCAAATACGAGAAAGGTCTGCCTATCGAGGGCTTCTTAAAAGCTCAAACCGAAGGGCGCCTGGTCTTCCACGCCGGAACCGAGACCAAAGACGGACAGGTGATAACATCCGGCGGACGAGTTCTTACCGTATGCGCACTGGAGGATAATCTGCAGGATGCTATAGCCAGCGCCTACGAGGGTGTAGAAAAAATAAAGTTCGATGACGCACATTATAGATCAGATATTGCAGCAAGAGCATCAAGAAGAAAATTTAAACTGTCAAGGCAGGTGTAAATGGCTGACGTATTAATAATTCTCGGATCAAAATCGGACATGAAGTATGGTGAAAAATGCCAGGAGACATTAAACAAACTGGATATTTCCAACGAGCTGGTTGTATCCTCCGCCCATCGCGAACCTGAGAAAACGGCGCAACTGGCCTCGGGTGCAAGGGAAAAGGGCACCAAAGTTATCATCTGTATGGCGGGCATGTCGGCAGCCCTTCCAGGGGTTACTGCGGCCAAGACAGACCTTCCGGTAATAGGCGTTCCGCTTTCCGGTTCCGCTTTAATGGGCATGGATTCCCTATTTTCCGTGGTACAGATGCCTAAGGGCGTACCTGTTGGCGCAGTTGGACTTGACAAGGCCGGTGCGGAAAATTCCGCCCTTTTGGCGGCAAGAATTATCGCCCTCGGCGATTCTGGTGTGTATAACAAATTGGATCAATATCGAGAAGAAATGTTGAAGAAATAGACCTTCAGGAAAGGAGATCATGCAGGTGGTTATTAAAACGGTGACGACGAAAATATTTATAGTTTTGGTTTTGGGATTACTAATTGCCGGAACTTCCCCGCTTGCGGCACAGAACGATAAGGCAGCCGAAGAGTTCAACAAGGGAGTTGATGCCGAGGCGGCCGGAAACACGGCCGAAGCGGTAAAGGCATATCAGGCGGCCATTGCGGCCGATTCAACATTTGCCTCGCCCTTCTATAACCTTGGCGTAATTTATTATTCGCAGAAGAAATTCGGTGATGCGCTGAAGATGTTCGAAAGAGTGACCGAGCTCGAGCCGGATAATCTTGATGCCTGGAAAAATATGGGGCTTTCAGCGACTGAGACAGGCAGCCTTTCAAAGGGCGAAAAAGCTTTTACCGAAGCATTGAAGATAAAGCCAAATGATCCCGAGTTGACCGAAGCTTTCGCAATGCTTTTCTATAAAAATGACGCATATAAAAGAGCTATCTCGAAGCTCGAAGATCTGGTTAAACTGAAAAACCAGGATAAAAAGACCTTCTATGCTTTGGGCAAGTCCTATAAGGAAGCCGGGAATGACGAGCAAGCCACAGTCAACCTCCAGAGCGCTACCAAGATCGATCCAAAGTATCAAATGGCATATTTCGAACTTGGCAATATTTACCTGGCCAATGAAAACTGGACCAAGGCTATCAAAAACTACAATCAGTCGGTCGAACTCGATCCGGGTCATTATCAGTCATGGTTCAACCTTGGTTCGGCATGTGTGGGCGAGTCTACCGAGGATTCGATCATTCGTGCTTACGAGGCCTATACCAAGTTTCTGGCTCTTACCAAAGGCATGGGCGGATCGCAGATCAGGTCCATGAGAAAAAGCGCCAGCGGTATTGTTGAGCAGCTCGTGGATTACTTCGATCAGGCCGGTATACCCTACGATGAATAAAGCCGATTTCTTATAAAAGTATTTACAGTAAAGGGATTTCCCGTTCAGGGGAATCCTTTTTTGTGTTATTTTTGCCAATATCTTATTGCGTTCGGGCAAAAAAGTTCTTTAAATACTGCCTTGTTTTAAATTCGCTCGTATAATGGTATTGGTCAGTACTTACAGGAAACTGAGCGCAGTTTATCCGTATAAGGTATTAAGAAGAAAAGGATTTCGGAGTTTATTGAATGAAATACGTAGATAAAATCACAGATGTTATTGGCAATACTCCCCTTTTAAAGCTGGGAAAAACGGTAGCGCATCTCAAGCCCACGATTTTCATGAAATTGGAATACCTCAATCCGGCCGGAGCGGTCAAGGACCGCATGGCCTATTACATAGTCAAAGTGGGCGAGAAATCGGGGCAGCTTAAAAAGGGCGATATTCTGGTTGATAACTCCTCCGGCAATGCCGCCATCGCCACCAGCATGGTTGCGGCGGCGCTTGGATATAAGGCCGTATTTGCAGTGGCCGACAAGACCAGCCGTGAGAAAATCGATTTGATTAAAGCATACGGCGCTGATGTTATCGTCACCCCTACTAATGTGCCCTGGGATGATCCTCGTAGCAGCTACATGAGAGCCTACGAGCTCGGTCAACAGCCGGGATATTTTTATATCTCACAGTATCATAATCAGCTTAACGCCGAAGCTCATTACCATCACACCGGCCGGGAAATCTGGGAGGATACCGACGGAAAAATAACACATCTGGTGGCCGGAATCGGAACCGGCGGCACGATCTCCGGCGCAGGTAAATTCCTGAAGGAAAAAAATCCTGATATAAAGGTTATTGGTGTCGATCCCGAGGGTTCGATGTTTTACGACTGGGTCAATAACGGCACAACCGAGGGAATCGAGTTGTACCCCTGTAAGGTTGAGGGGATCGGAACCGATATGATTGTTAAGGCCTTTCATCCGGAGTACGTCGATTATGTTATCCGGGCCTGGGACAAGGATTCATTCAGGGTTGCCCGATGGCTTGCCAGAGAAGAAGGCATTCTGGGCGGCGGAACTACCGGAGCGCATCTCTGGGCTGCCATGGAAGTTGCCAGAGATCTGGATGAAAAAGCCGTTATCGTTACTCTGGCCTGTGATTCGGGGCAGAGGTATTTGAGTAAGATGTATTCTGATGAGTGGATGCGAGAACAGGGTTACGAAATAGAAGAAGAAGAAAACAAACCTGTTTCTTTGAAATAAAGGAGACAGAAATGAACAGAATCAAAACAACAACTATCTTTATTCTGTCGATATTTTTATTATCCGGCTCTGCGCTTTTTGCTCAGGAGCCGACCGCTGATATTTTTCTGCCGGATTCGCTCTTTGACTTCGGATTCTTTGCGACCGATGCAAGGGTTGTTCACACATATCCGATTATTAACGAGGGTGATGACACCCTGAGGATTATCAAGGTCAAGCCCGGCTGTGGATGTACCGCAGCGCCGCTGGACAAATCGAACCTCGGCCCGGGTGACACGGCTCGCGTCGACGTGTTTTTCGATTCCAAAAGATTAACCGGGCTGGTCAAAAAAGGAGTTACAATCCTATCGAACGATCCGGATGAGCCTTTGCGAGAGGTATCGTTTATCTCAATCACCGGGAAAAAGCACCCGTACGTTCATCCAAAGCCGGCGGTGATAAACTTCGGACGCATGGCGGCGGAGAAAGTTAACAGGACATTCACCGTCGAACTGACTAATGTTACCGATGCACCGGTGGAATTGGAAATAGTGGATTATTCAAGCGATTATATGGAAGTTGAACTCGAAAAGGACAGCCTTGATGTTGGTGAATCTGGCGATTTTCTTGTCACCCTGAAAAGAATTCCCAATGATCCGAGGTTTTATAATTTTTCAGCGACGCTGTCGGTAAATATCGAGGATATCAGAATTCATCTGACGATTCCGGCCGTCGGGCGTATAAATCGCGTAAATTAGATGGTTTCCATGGTATTGAAAGTTAAGAAAATATTATATATGGTCGAACATATAAATAGAGCAAATTGTCATTCAAAGGGGTGGAAAATAATAATATTTTGCTTGTCAAATGAAAATAATTTCGTAAAATTAGGGGGTTATTTCCAAAAATGTCAGGGTATGGCATTTTGATCGATTAATCTGAAATCGGGCAATCCTATGAAAGAATATAAAATAATACTGGCAGATGACCATCAGATGTTCCGCAACGGCATTATCAATCTGCTGGGAGAATACGAAGAATTTAAGGTTGTGGGCGAGGCCTCCAATGGACGCGAGGCGATCAGTATGGTGGAGGAGCTCAAACCTGATATTGTCATAGCCGATATAGGCATGCCCATTCTTAATGGCCTCGAGACGGTGCGTCAGTTATCTGCACATCATGAGAATGTCAGAGCGATAATGCTCAGCATGTATATAAATGATGAGTATGTCAAGCAGGCATTGCTGGCCGGTGTATATGGTTATATTTTAAAGGAATCAGCTTTCGAGGAATTGGTCTGGGCTCTCAAGGCCGTTGTAATGGGCGAACATTTTCTTTCTCCCCCTGTTTGCTCGATTGTGATCAAGGAATATCTCAAGAAATATCCTGGCAAGGCACAGAAAGTTGCCTTGGATAATCTCACGGCCCGGGAGCGAGAGGTTATACAATTGGTGGCCGAAGGCAAATCCACGCGGGAGATCTCAAAAATACTTTACATCTCGCCCAAAACAGTCGAGGCTCATCGATCGAATATATCTAACAAACTGAAATTAAAGAGCTTTGATGAAATCAAAGAGTATGCGATCAAAAAGGGATATATCGTAAACGCCAAGTAGATAATATTTTATAGGGGATTTTTAATAATAATTTAAAGTTTGAATTCTCTTGACAATTTTCAACAACTATGTAAAATGCAAGTGCGTATAAATTTGCGAGGGTGTTCCTCTGCTGTCCCTGGGTAGTTTCCTAGCCCCCTCTACCCA
>CAZBZV010000091.1:0-9643 GCA_964496505.1 uncultured Ignavibacteria bacterium
AGTGTAAACCATCTGCCCGGAATAAACTGTAAAGGATGTGCCCGGAATATACCAATATAACTGGGGTGGCAGGATTCGAACCTGCGATGCGAGCTCCAAAGGCTCGTGTCTTACCACTTGACGACACCCCAATAAAGCCTTACGGCTTTATATATTACTGGGAATCGGTGCCGGAAGCAAGTGATTTTTCAGGCGATTGCTCGGTCGCTCTGTGATACTCCTCCAAGACCTTGTCCTCAATGTCTTTACGCATCTCGGAATTGATCGGATGAGCAATGTCCTGGTGAGAGCCGTCAGGCCTTTTGCGAGATGGCATGGAGATGAAAAATCCCCCGGCACCCTTGATGATTTTCAAACCCCGAACCACAAAGGCGCCGTCAAAGGTAATGTTGGCAAAAGCTTTAAGCTTCTCCTCGTTGCGCAAGGTGATCCTTACTTCAGTAATTTCCATTGTGCCTCCAGGAAGCTGCTGTTTAGCTTCGGAATTGGCAATACAATCTGGTATAGCCCCAATACCGTTGCTTCGATTTTCAAAAACTGCTTAATATCTGCTTAAAGCCGACAGTATTCCCAATTTGGGAATGATTTCAATTTTTCTAATACAGTTCTAACCCAAACCCGATGGGATGGTTTTCTACAGCCCTTTGATTTATCAAAAAGTTGCCCAAACAGCGTTGTCATAAATAAATTAAACATCTGAATCTCAATGTCAAGCGAAAATACGTACATCGTATGCAATGTTTTGCATCCTAAATAGAAGAAACCATCTCTCCAAACACTTCATCATCACAGCCTTTCTGTTGAATAACCCCCGGTAAAAGGTATATTTGCGCATTAAAAAAGCCATTAAAAGGATTTTTATAATCGCAAATCGGTTTGCCTTATCCTGGCAATATTGGTTTGACATTCTTGAGGACTGCAATATATTTACGGATTAAACATTATTGGAAGGAGAGTTATATGCGTGCCTTAATTACCGGAATTACCGGTCAGGATGGTTCCTATCTTGCGGAATTTCTGCTCGAAAAAGGTTATGATGTTTATGGGATGGTGCGTCGTTCATCGACAGAAAACTTCGAAAGAATAAATCACATCAAAGATAAACTTAATTTTGTACAGGGCGATCTTCTGGACTACAATTCCCTCTCATCAATAATCAAGACGGTTAATCCGGATGAGGTTTACAATCTTGCCGCACAGTCGTTTGTACCGACTTCATGGACACAGCCCAGCCTGACCGCGGAATTCAACGCTGTTGGAGTAACTCGCCTTCTGGAGGCTATCCGCGATTATAATGTGAAAATAAAATTCTACCAGGCCTCCTCCTCCGAGATGTTCGGTAAGGTACGCGAGGTGCCGCAGACCGAGAAAACCCCGTTCTATCCACGTTCACCTTACGGTATTGCAAAGGTTTACGCCCACTGGATTACAGTAAATTACCGTGAATCATATAATATGTTCGCCTGCTCGGGAATCCTGTTCAATCATGAATCTCCCCGGCGAGGGCTTGAATTTGTCACCAAGAAGATTACCGATGCTGTGGCCAGGATTAAACTCGATCTTGCCAGTGAGCTCAGGCTTGGAAATCTTGAAGCCAAGCGTGACTGGGGTTACGCCGGTGACTATGTGCGCGCTATGTGGATGATGTTGCAGCAGGACGAGCCGGATAATTTCGTAATCTCGACCGGCGAAAATCATTCGGTCAAGGAATTCGTCGATATAGCATTCGATCATGTCGATCTCGATCCCGGCAAATATGTCAAGGTCGATGAACGTTTTCTACGGCCCGCCGAAGTCGATCATCTACTGGGCGACTCCACCTATGCACGCGAAAAGCTGGGATGGCAACCGGAGGTGTCGTTTGAGGAAATGGTCAGGATGATGGTTGATTACGATCTTGAAAAATATAAGAAGACAAAAGAGAGCAGTTGATGAAAGCTCTGATCACAGGGGTGCCCGGTTTTGCGGGATCGCATCTGGCAGAAAATCTTCTGGGGCGCGGTTATAAAGTCTATGGCACACATCTTCCCGGAGAAAGCCTGAGGAATTTAAGTGAGTGCCGGAAGAATCTCGAGCTCTTTCCCATGGATTTCCATAAGCCCGAAAAGATTCCATCACTCCTCAAAAAAATCAATCCCGATTATATCTTCCATCTCGCTGCATTGCCGTCTGTGGGTGGATCGTTTCTCGATCCGCATGAGACATATCTCGTGAATTTCATGGGCACATTTCATCTCCTGCAGGCCACGCTCGATTTAAAAAAGCTCCGGAAAATTATCATGGTATCATCTTCGGATATTTACGGTGTTGTCAGGAAGAACGAACTTCCGATTAGCATAGACCATCCCCTGCGGCCGGTTTCGCCCTATGCTGTTTCAAAAGCTGCCTGCGATATGATGGGCTATCAATATTTCAAAAATTACGGTCTGCCTGTGGTGCGGGTTCGTTCATTTTCTCATTCCGGACCGCGTCAGGCCAGGGGATTCGTGATTCCCGACCTGAGTTTCCAGATTGCCCAGCTCGAAAACTCGCGAAAAAAGAAAAAAGTAATCAAAGTCGGCAATCTAAAGGCGCGTAGAGATATATCGGATGTCAGGGATATTGTCGACGGCTACCGTCTGGCAGCCGAGAAAGGAAAGCCGGGCGAGGTTTATCAGCTTTGCAGCGGGAAAGCCCACGCAATCTCGACGTTGTTAAATAAATTGATCAAGCTGTCGAACGATGATATTAGAACCGAGATCGACCCGAAGCTTTCGCGTCCAACCGATCTTCCGGTGCTAAAGGGGGATGTTTCCAAAGCCGAAAACAGACTGGGGTATAAAAGGAAGTATTCGATTAACGATACATTAAAAGATTGCCTGGATTATTACAGATCGCTTCAAGGAGGATAAAGTGGCGGATCTTCATAGCAAACTGAAAAATAAAAAGGCCGTGGTGGGAATCATAGGACTGGGATATGTCGGTCTTCCGCTGGCCGTTGAATATGCGCAAAACGGTCTCAAGGTTATCGGATTCGATATTGCCAAAAAGAAAGTCGATCTCATAAATTCCGGTAAATCGGATATTGGCGACGTTACCTCGGAAACCGTTAAGATTCTGGTCGACTCGGGTATGCTTTCCGCCACCGATGATTTTTCCAAACTCAAATCGGTCGACTGCACTGCCATATGTGTACCCACTCCGCTTTCCAAGACCAAGGATCCCGATGTCGCTTTTATCCTGAGCGCCATGGATCAGATCCAGAAATATGTTCATAAGGAAATGCTTATCGTGCTGGAATCGACTACCTATCCCGGAACAACCGAGGAATTGATTCTGCCGCGTCTGGAGGAGAAGGGATTGAAGGTCGGTAAGGACTTTTACCTGGCCTTTTCGCCGGAACGAATCGATCCGGGGAACAAGCATTTTCATACAGCCAACACCCCGCGAGTTGTGGGCGGCGCCACGCCTAAGTGCAGGAAGATTGCCAAGGAGTTTTATCTGTGCATTGTGGATAATGTCTTTGATGTCTCCTCGACCAAGGCGGCGGAGATGGTCAAGCTTCTGGAGAACACATTCCGTTCGGTCAATATCGGCCTTGTCAACGAGGTAGCCCTGATGTGCGACCGTCTGGGGCTGGATGTATGGGAGATTATCGATGCCGCGGCTTCCAAGCCGTTCGGTTTTATGCCCTTCTATCCCGGCCCGGGTCTGGGCGGCCATTGCATACCGATCGATCCCCACTACCTCTCATGGAAGCTGAAATCCCTGAATTACTACGCCCGCTTTATCGAGTTGGCTGGAGATATAAATACCCACATGCCGGAATACGTGATCGACAGGGTTACACGGCATATGAACGACCATGGCCGCGCTCTTAAGGGTGCGAAAGTATTGATCCTGGGGGTGGCCTACAAGCCGGATATTTCCGATGTGCGTGAGTCGCCTGCGCTTGACGTTATCAAGCTTATGCAGGATCGCGGCGCCAAGGTTGTATATAACGATCCTTATGTCCCGATCGTAAGATTTGACTCTGGCGATCTTAAATCGCAGAAGCTTACCAAGAAGCTTTTGCAATCGGCGGCCTGCACTATTATAGTCACTAACCATTCTGATTATGATTATCAGTGGGTGGTGGATAATTCGAATCTGGTATTCGATACACGCAATGCCACCAAGAATGTCAAGGGCAACAAGCGCAAGATAGCGAAGTTGTAGATGGATTATTGATTATTAAAAAAGCCTGCTCAATATAAATTCGGGCAGGCTTTTATTTTTTGAGTATATATGACTGATTCACAGATCGATAAATATCTGAATAGAATTCAGGTTGATAAAGCTTCCTCGGCAGATGTACAGTTTCTCATGACGCTGCAAAATCAGCATATGCTCAATATTCCCTTCGAGAATCTGGATATCGGGATTGGAAGAAAAATCGTTCTCGATTACGACAAACTCTATGACAAGATAGTGCTCAACAGGCGCGGTGGTTATTGCTATGAGCTAAACGGCCTCTTCTGCAATTTGCTCCGGCAACTTGGATACACTGTTGATATGCTTTCCGCCAGAGTTTACAATGCCGAAGGAATTACGGGGCAGGAGTTCGACCATATGACCCTCCTGGTGCATTTGGATAAGGACTATCTTGTGGATGTGGGTTTCGGCGATTCATTTCGGAAGCCAATCGAAATGCCTGCAGGCTCTGTGGAGGATGTAAGCGGAAAATATCGAATCAAATCAAATCCCGAAATACAGTCCGGCTTACTTTTGGAAAGATTTGTGGAGAATGAATGGAAGCCACTATACCAATTCACAACAATTCCGCGGAAATTAAGCGACTTCGAGGATATGAACAGATATCATCAAACCTCGCCTGAATCGCATTTCACGCAGAAATCTATCTGCACAATCGCCACCGAAACGGGGCGTATCAGCCTCTCGGATGAATTCCTGACCGTTACTGAAGGTCAGGAGAGACAGAAATATCCTGTGAGTTCTGAAGATACATTCAGAAGCTGGCTAAAAGAATATTTCGACATAGTCGTATAGTTTTGCTATAAACCGCAATCTTGTAAAGCGGAATTCTCCACCAACATTCTCAATCAATATAAAAGCAAAATCTATCGACTTTTAACTACATGCGGAACATTTTAAATTTTCCGACCTGAGGTAAGCATTAGGATCGTGAACCAGGGCTCCTTCAGGCAGCCAGTCCCAGAATTCGCCAAGATCTTTGCGGATTGACTGCACGAGGAATTGCGGTATTTCAGTTGTCTCCTGATTGAAAAATCTTCGCATGGGCATATCGGAATCCAGTCTTTTTCGAATTTCTTTGAAGTACTTTATTCGGCCGGAGCCTTCCGATGAGATAGCCCGTACAATGTTAAGTATCCTGGGAATTGTTTCACCATTTGCCATAAAGCGCCGCAGGACCATTCGGGGAGAAAAGGAGTACCTAATAAGACCGATCAAACGGTCATAGAATTCCGGCCACGAGTAGTTTTTGGGCCTCACATTCATCTGAGTATTGCTTAGCACATGAAAAGGAAACGGCAGCACGCGCTCGTCCCTCTGGAATTGGAGGTTAAGCGGAGCAGCCTGGCCAAATGCCGAAAGTAATGAATAAGCCGGAAAAGCGCCCGGGCTGAGGTCCAGGAATCGCTTTGTAAATTCGAATGGCTCGGGTCCCACATCACCGTCCAGACCTACGATATGATTGGTCTGCACATAGGGGATATATTTTAGAATCATGTTGATGTGTTCGGATACTTTCTTCACCTTTTCCATCCCGGTTACGCTGCCGGTCCTGGATTTTTTTCCCAGCTCAAACCATGATTCTATGCCCGGCAGCAGCGCTTTGAAACCATTGCGCTTCAGCCGCTTCACACGGGATTCCGAAAGCAGGGAAAGAGTGGATTCGGCTATGAAATCGATTCTGTTGGGCGGCACCGCCTCCTCGATCGCGTCCATACAGCGGTCGAATCTGACTCCAAAATTGGGATCATGCCAGGCTACACGGGGACGTTTGAATTTGCCCAGCAGAAAGCGCAAATCCTCCTTCATTGCATCAGCTTCCATTGGCTGATAGCGAACTGATGAATCGATGCAGAAATCACATGTGTACGGACAGCCAAGACTGCCCAAAAGAGGGACAATCTTGATAAACGGCGCTTTGCGGATAGTCTGTTCAATAAACTTCCAGCGTTCACTCACACTGGGCAGATTGACAGGATGCCCGGAAGCCGATAGATGCATACCAAGAGGCCGATGACGGGAACAGTCGGAAACGACATCATAAATCAGTGACTTATCCGTAAATCCCAGTACATAGTCGAAATATTTCTGAGCGTCCTGAGGGTAGCATCGAGCATGAGATCCGCCAATTGCTGTAACAGCGCCGCGTGATCGAAACAAACTGCTGAGAGCATAGGAAAGCAAGGCCGCTTCTGTAAAAGAGGCAATGAAGACTAAGTCCACATTTTCAGGCAATTCCGCCAGGAGATCTTCCCGGCCGGTGTAGGTGACAAGTGTAACCGAGTGACCCATTTCCTCACACCATGTTGCTATCACCTGCGGCATTATACTGGCGAAATTCGCGCCCATGACCCGTTCCCACATATTTTTTGTTGGCGCCTTGGCCACGAGATCTATGATTCCGATTGAGAGTTTCTTCATAATTTACCTTTTCCTGATGCCATTAATGATCACATTCAAAATGTGATCAACATACACCGATTGTGCCACATTAAGGCTTCCAAATATCCAACTGTATTCGATTGATTGAACCGAGACCACCATCAGATGCGCCGTCAGCTCAGCATTTTTTACCTGTAGTTCACCGGAGTTCTCGCCGAATCCGAGGATGTCAGTTATGATTTTCTTTTCGCGATTCAGTATCTGTTCCTGAAATTCGGCTCCCTGCCGCCAGTTTTCACCAAAATCCTTTCTGTTTGTCTGAAGCAATTTTGCCAGCTCTCGCGACCTGCGCATCCTGCTCAATAAACAGGCCCGCAGCTTACCGACGGCAGAAGATTCGTCATCTACCGCAGTGGCAATCGCCGCAAATAGTCGTTTTATCTGGCTGGCAATAACGTCATTGAAAATTTCCCGTTTATTGCCGTAATACCGATAGATTGTTGCCTTCGATATATGTGCCCTTTTCGCAATGTCATCTGTTGTAGTTTTCTTGAGGCCGTACTGAGAAAACAAAGGTCGAGCAGCAACCAGGATCTGTGTTTTTTTGTCTAAAATAATTCCTTGTAAGGAATGAACGTGTAAGACTTATAACGTTTTTTATTCACCTTTGTTCCTTTTACTCTGATTTGAAGTTAATTTCCATGCTGGAGCCAAACGGCCAAACATATTATAGGCAGGTCTAAAACGAACGACAGCATTGATTTGAAGCGCAAGTGCTATGCCAGATATAATCTGGTATAGCAGGTTAAAAAGTTTCTATTCATGATAGATCCAGGGAGTTTATTTAGCAGAATTTGCAGGATGCAAAACTCGAAATCAGCAATCCGGATTATCTTCGCCATACACATCACAGGGCTCTATTCCTGCCAAAGCTCACCGCATCAAAAATATTAAAACTTGCGCAAGTTCTTCCAGATCTTTGGATCAAGCAAAATAACTTCGAAAAACGTAAATTGGTTGATTTGATATATTCGAACTGCAAGCTGGATGGCAGAACTCTTTGTGCCTCATACAGAAAACCCTTCAGATTTCTTGCCGAAGGGGGCCAATCTAAAAAAAACTGGGCGACAGGGGATTCGAACCTGTACCATTTTCGTAACATTATGAACTTCAGTTAAATACAGCTATTTCCCTGAAAATCAATGTGTTAGATCCCTCAAGTTGCGTCGAGTTACTCCAAGTACAAGCGAGTTGAGCGAAGTTGACGGTTAGAAAATGGTTAGAATGGATGAGCATCATTAGGACGATATTACTTCCTCACTATCGGTTAACTATCGCCATTTCCGATTATAAATCAGGGCGAGGGAAATCAATCAATATCGGAGTCTGGACTCTCTAAAAGTTTTAAGTGAACAACCGCCACTGAATAAAGGATTGAAAAATATAGCTGATCGAGAAAAATTTTCTTGACTTTATGGTCATAACTGACGATATAGTCATAAATGACAATATGGTCAGATTATGACAACAGAATTGAAGAATAAAGAAAGAAAACGCGGGCGGCAGCAGCGTCGGACCAATAAAACCCGCCAGAAACTCATGCAGGCGGCCCGGGAGATTTTTGCGGAGAAGGGCCTCGCAACCACGCGGATTGATGAAATCACGGAGAGGGCCGATGTCGGTAAGGGGACATTTTACTATCATTTCCCTACCAAGGAGGTTCTGATCCGGGAGCTTATGCAGTCTGTTCTGGGAGAACTCGAGACGGGAATTGAAAAACGATGTAAGGGTATATATAAGCTCGATAAGCTTTTGGATACGATAATTCAATGCCATCTTGAGTTTTTCGGCAATCGCTGGGAGGATTTCGTTCTTTTCTTCCAGGGCCGTGCCGACCTGACACTGGAGGAAAGTTATGAAGGCATTGAGACGCCATTTTTAAGATATCTGGAAACCATTGAAAATCTACTTGATTCGGTGATAAAGTACCATCTTTCCAAAAACAGGCTACAGCGTATTGCCTGCGCGGTGGCTGGATTCGTATCCGGATATTATTCTTTTGCCTTCGTTGCCGATCCCGATCAGGATATTGAAAAGACATTTGCATTGATGCGTCAGGCTCTGGTGGCGGGTCTGGCGAGGTTCGTAAGAGAATCAATTCCGGATGATGCCCCCGGAAAAATATCCACAATCAAAGATGAGGGTGTGAGTTAGGCCAAACATCTTTCCAACACGGTTTGGCATTTACGGGAAACAGGGAAAACATCATGCAGAACTTGTATGATTTAATTGGCAGCCTATACAAGGCTGCGCTTATGCCGGAGGCAGGAGTATTTTACATATTTCCGATCTCCCGTGAGAATCCGCCTGCTGATATCCAGAACATCAGAAATAAGTTAAGACCATTAAGTATTAAAATGCCGGGAGCATTTTTAGGAGCGCGCTATGCATCAGATAAGTAATACTCCGCCCCTGCGTGCGCCAAAAATCCATCTCACCAGAGCAAGGGAAATAAAATCCCAGTTGGGGATATTCTCCTGGGAAGGCGCATTCGGAAATATTTTTATAATCCTAACCGGCGGAGCCTTTTTAACCAGCATGGGCATTTTTTTTGGGGCCAGTGATGTCGAGATCGGATTGTTGGGCGCAATTCCATTTATGGCACAGGCCGCTCAATTATTGGCGCCCTGGCTGATACATCTGTCAGGCGCCCGTAAACGTCTTACAGTTTTGGGCTTTTTGTTTGCGCGTCAGATCTGGCTGCTTTTGATACCCCTGCTTTTTATATCGGCCGCATGGAATTTGACCGCCTTCCTTGCAATAGTAGCCCTTTCCTCTGTACTGGCTATGGTTGCTACGCCGGGATGGCTTTCCTGGATAGCTGATATAGTACCGGGCAGAATCCGTGGTAGATACTTTGCCCGCAGGAATTCGGCAATTGCCATTACGACTGTTGCGGCCACAATTATCGGCTCCTGAAAGATTTGACCCTTATAAACCCGAGTGCGTCAAGACTTTTATAGCATTC
>CAZBZV010000092.1:0-9452 GCA_964496505.1 uncultured Ignavibacteria bacterium
GTTTATAGATGGCAGCACAAAAATCGGCAGATTTGCAGTTTGAAGAACCCATTCTTTAGCAGTCGACCGCTCAGGCTCAATGTCAATCTCCGGGCCTCTGGGAATATCGAGATTCGATCAGGCAAAAGAGCTCGCGGTTGATGAGTTAATGAGACTTTTGGCCCCCAACGATCAGGATTATCCCGAAATTGTAGAAACCGCGATAATGTATTTTAACGCCGATGGGATTGTGCTCTATCATGACTTTTCGACCGATTCGACCTCCCTTCATGAAGCGATCCTCTCTATCCCCACCCCAAGGCATGACACCCCGCTGGCGGCGGCAATGTGCCAATCGCTTTGCAGTATGATAGATCAGGGGCAGGGAATAAAATATATGGTCACCATGACCGATGGCCTTGAGAATGAAAGCCAGAATTTCGAAATCTGCAAAATCTGCAAACACTGCAATCAATTCTTCTCTTCAGGCTGGAATCATGACTGCGATCCCGATGAGGATCCCTCAAGCTGTACCGACTGGCAGCTCTGCCTGGCAGAAACCTTCGAATCCAAAGGCACTCATATAGTCCACTACTTCGGGCAAACTCTCGAGCCGCAAACCAAGGCGGGGGTTGGAGAAGGCCTGGAAGATATGCTTTTCCTGGAAGCGGCAGCAGATAATAGCTCCGGCTCATTCTATTACCACTCCGATCTGGCAACCGTCTGCGGTGATGCGAACTATGACGGCTCGGTCAATGTCAGTGATGCTGTTTATATAGTCAATTATGTATTTATTGGCGGTGATGAGCCTGTGGACTACCTGGCCTCCGACAGCAACTGTGACGGCACGGTAAATATCAGCGATGCCGTATATATCATCAACTATATCTTTATCTCGGGACCATCCCCATGCGATAACTGCCAGTAATATTTAACATTCACAGATATAAGTGAAGCCTGTCAGCCTAAGGGCCGGCGGGCTTTATTTTTTTGAATGGAACAAACCCCTATCAGCCGCAATTTAGATTAAGACAGTCCCATTTAGATCAAAATTAATTATTATATGCAAAAGGGAGAATTTATGCGATTCGGCAAAAAAAGATTATTCCTGTCGACCATAACGGCGGTATTTTCAATATTTCTGTTTTCTGCAATGTTTGCAAATGAGGCAAATGCCCAAACCGCCCTAACGGTTGAAAAAATCCAGGATGGGCTTACCGATCCGATTTTTCTGACCTCCCCTCCCGGAGACACATCCAGATTATTTATCCTGGAACAGGGCGGACTCATTAAAATCATTAAAAACGGCACATTGCTTCCAACTCCATTTCTGGATGTAAGCAGTCTGATTTCAAGCGGCGGCGAAAGAGGCCTTCTGGGGCTGGCATTTCATCCCGATTATGCTCTTAATGGCTATTTCTATATTAACTACACAGATACCGGCGGTGATACCAAAGTCAGACGATGCAAGGTCTCGAGCGATCCCGATATCGCCGAGCCGGACAGCCTTGTTACGATTCTGTCTATCGATCAGCCATACCCCAATCACAACGGCGGCATGATAGCATTTGGCCCAAATGACGGCTATCTTTACATCGGAATGGGGGACGGCGGTTCGGCCGGTGATCCCGGAGACCGTGCCCAAACCCCCACTACCCTTTTGGGCAAGATGCTCAGGATTGATGTCGATGGAGCTTTTCCCTACGCGATCCCCTCCACGAACCCATATTACAACGATCCCGATACATTGGAGGAAATCTGGGCCTTCGGCGTGAGAAATCCCTGGCGCTACTCTTTTGACAGCGAAACGGGTGATATGTACATGGGCGATGTCGGCCAGAACGAATGGGAGGAGATCAATTTTCAGGCCGGCTCCAGTTCCGGCGGAGAAAATTATGGCTGGCGTCTGAAAGAAGCCACCCACTGCTATGATCCACCGACAAATTGCGATCCGGGCGGACTGACCGATCCGATTACGGAATACGATCACATTCCGGAATGCTCGATCACGGGTGGGTATGTTTATCGCGGATGCGCTATTCCCGACCTTCAGGGCACATATTTTTATGCCGACTATTGCAGCGATAAAATCTGGTCGTTTCGATACGATGTTTCCATTATAACCGATTCCATGGAAAGAACCTCGGAACTAGTACCTCCCGAGGGCTCTTATGCCGGTATCGTATCATTCGCTGAAGATGATCTTGGCGAGCTTTATATAATCGATCAGGGGCGTAATGCGATCTATAAGATTATACCGGTAGAAACTCCAGACTGCAACAATAACGGCCGCAACGATAATTGCGATATCTCGCTGGGCGTATCCTCTGACGAAAATCAAAACGGCGTGCCTGACGAATGCGAGAGCGGATATGACTGCGGGGATACAAATAGTGATGAGGACGTTAATGTCAGCGATGCGGTCTGGATTATCAACTATGTTTTTATCGGCGGCGATCCTCCCGATCCGCTGGCATCGGGGGACGCCAACTGCGACGGCTCAGTTAATGTCAGTGATTCAGTCTGGATCATCAATTTCGTCTTCATTGACGGCAACGCTCCCTGTGATACTGATGGGGATGGTATGGAAGACTGCTGACAGCTCAAAATAGTAAAGAATCGGATCTTTAACAGATACCCAAAAACGTTGACAAAAATCTATTACATTATATCTTAAAAGGGTACGGCTTTTCGCAAAATTTGCTCTATTTGTAAACGTATGTCCTTTATGAGCATTGCGATCAATTCATACCGTTAAAACCCTGGAGGAAATCGTGATAAAAACTGCTTCAATAATCCTGGCGGCCATCTTATTGCTATCAACACCTCTCTATTCGAATACCGAGAATCCAAATCAAATTCGTGGCGACCTTTATAAGGTCACAATCTCGAGCAAAGTAGAAGCTGACAAGCTCAGGGCGCTTGAAGTGGAACCTGTTATCAGGCTGAATGACGGTTACATGGTTATCGTGGAGCAGGAAGCAGTTTCGGAGCTGCTCTCCTCCGGATTGAAAGCCGAACTGATCGCGCGCGATATCAGCAGGGATGAGCTGGCGGTTGACAACCGTATGGATAGAAAGAATGTCGATCTTTTTGAACTTCTGTATGAGGTTGATCAGCTCAGGATTTTCAGGATTGATCCTGATGAAGTAGCGCGTATGGAGCCAGTTCCGCAGATATCACGAATTCTTGTTGAAGATATGAAGATTATTTATAAGGATCCTCCCCCGCTCAAAATCAGCGCTGCTAAAGACATGGTGGATCTGGAGACACTTATAGCGAACGTAAATCGCGATTCCCTGGAATCTTACACAGAGCGCTTGCAGGCATTCACTCATCGTGATGCCACAACCGATTCCAATATCGTCTCGGGCTACTGGCTCTATTCCAAATTCGAGGAATTCGGATATGACTCGGTAATTTTCGATACATTCGCAGCGCCAATTTTCACTTTGGCGGATACCTGCTTCAATGTCGTGGCCTTTAAAGTCGGCAGCGTGCTGCCGGACCATCATGTCATAGTCGGCGCGCACAGGGATGCTGTACCGCTTTCCCCCGGCGCTGATGATAACGGTTCCGGCACGGCGGCGGTACTTGAAATCGCACGTATCTTGAAGGATGTCGACACATATTGCACCTTTGTTTTTGCTCTTTTTGACGCCGAGGAAAACGGCTTGATAGGTTCCTATGCCTATGCCGATGAGGCAGCCGATAACGGCGACAGCATCATTCTAATGCTAAATATGGATATGATTGCGGAAAAGGATAACAGGAGCAAGGCATACTTATTTCATGGCTCGGATATGACTTATCCTAACCTCTGGGCCGATCTCGCCGATTCGCTGGTTGGGATATCCACCACCTTTCAGGGAGCCTCCGGAAACTCCGACCACTATCCATTCCAGCAAAACGGATATGAGGCATTCTTCTCGCACGAATACGAATTTTCTTCGGTCTACCATTCACCTCAAGACAGCACGACCTATATGAATTTTACCTATATGCGGATCATGACTCAGGCCAGCCTGGCAACTGCTTATGTTGTCGGCCAGAGTTATGCGCCTTTTGCCCTGGTATTCGATTATCCCAGCGGCATACCGGTCTTCATCGAACCGGGTGGTGCGGCGACCTTTCAGGTGTCGATTGAGGGAATTACCGGAGGTGTGATGGTGCCAGGCTCGGCAGAGCTTCACTATGCCATTGGCCAGGGCAATTATACCAGCGTCCCCATGACAGAAATCTCGCCCGGCCTGTATGAAGGAGTATTTCCCGAATTACCATGTTTCGGAAGAATAAACTTCTATGTTACCGCCGAGGAGGATATAAACGGAGTGTTCTACGATACCGATCCCTCCGAGCCGCATGAGGCGGTAGTTATCGAGGAACGCGCCACGCTTTTCCATGATGATTTCGAACTCGATCAAGGCTGGACCGTTTACGGCGATGCTGAGGAGGGAACATGGGAGCGCGGCGTACCAATCGGCGGCGGCGATCGCGGCGATCCTCCCACGGATTATGATGGATCCGGCAATTGTTACCTGACCTACAATATGGATGGTAACTCGGATGTTGATTTCGGAACAACCAATCTGGTCTCGCCCACTTTCGATCTTTCCACCGGCAATGGCGAGGTGTCATATACTAGATGGTACTCTAATTATCTGGGCTATACTCAGGATGATGTCATGAATATCTATATCTCCAACGATAATGGCTCGGACTGGACACTGGTCGAGACTGTAGGACCGACCGGTCCGGGTACTACCGGAGGATGGATTACCAAGACCTTCTGGGCGGGAGATTATGTGGAAGCGTCCGATCAGATGAAACTTCGTTTCGAGGTTTCGGATTTGAATATGTCATCTACCGTTGAAGCCGGAATCGATTCTGTACATGTAACCTCACTTATCTGCGAATCGGATTATATCTGCGGAGATGTCAACTCTGATTTGAGTGTTAATGTCAGTGATGCTGTCTTTATTATTAATTATGTCTTTATAGGCGGTGCCGCACCTGATCCTATTTTTGTCGGAGATACAAATTGTGACGGCGCTGTAAATGTCTCCGATGGTGTGTATATTATCAATTACGTATTTATAGGCGGCTACGCACCGTGCGATCCAAATGGCAACGGCCTTCCCGACTGCGGATAGAGAAATAGATTTTAGCAAACCGTCGGCATTGTATTTTTTCTGCCGGCGGTTTTTTTTATTTAGAAATCCTTCTGTACCCGATAATCCCCTCTCCCATCCAAATTCCAAAAAATACTTGTCAACAGCGGGACAATAAATTACATATAGGCAATACATTTTCATAACACCGGGACGAAAGGCTTTGGCGTTTTGAAAGAAATTCCCCGTAAAGAAAGCAAAGAGGACTTCCAGCCGTATATAACCGACGCCCGGGGCATACCCGAATTCACTCTCAAGGCGATAGCAGTTGGGGCGTTCTTCGGTATTCTCTTTGGCGCGGCCAATGCCTATTTGGGGCTGCTGGTGGGTATCACAGTCTCAACCTCGATACCGGTAGCGGTGATGTCGGTCGGACTCTTTCGATTTATCCAGAAATTCTTCGGGGGGAGAGCCAGTATCCTCGAAAGCAATATCGCCCAGACCACCGGCTCAGCCAGCTCATCATTAGCCTCCGGCGTGATCTTCACTATTCCCGCCCTGTATCTGTGGGGATTCGATCCGAGCTTATGGCAGATGGCCGGTCTTGCCCTGGCAGGCGGATTGCTCGGCATACTTTTCATGATTCCTCTCAGAAGATTTCTGATTAAGGAGGAACATGGCAGGCTTCCCTATCCCGAGGGTACCGCCTGCGCCAAGGTGCTGATATCCAGTGACAAGAAAGGCGCCAGCGCCAAAAATGTATTTCTGGGCCTGGGAATCGGGCTTGTGTATAAATTCGTTACCGGGATGCTCTACCTCTGGAAAGAAAAAGTGGCTGTCAATCTGCCATTTATAAACAAGGCCCAGCTCGGATTAAACGCCACCCCTGCCCTTTTAGGAGTCGGTTATATTCTGGGATTCAGGATCGCCTCGATTATGGTTGCGGGCGGCCTTATTTCATGGCTGTTTCTGATACCCTTGTTCGGCTATTACGGCGATCAATGGGCAGGCTCGCTCTTCCCGGCCACTGATACCTTAATCAGCACAATGGATCCATCGCAGATATGGAATAATTATATCCGCTATATTGGCGCTGGAGCCGTGGCATTCGGGGGAATAATAACGATTATACGTTCCATACCGACAATGGTGCGCTCGTTCAAAATCGGTATGGAGCAGATAAGAACCCGAATCGAAAAAAACAAGAGTGGCGAAAAAGATGACACCAGGCGTGTTGATAAGGACCTCTCACTAAAATACGTCCTTTTCGGTGTGATAATAATCGTGCTCGCAATAATGCTTATTCCGAAGCTTCTGGGAGGCGGGACAATATTTAGCATGCGTTTGATTGCAGCGCCGGGTATTGCGATATTCGCATTTTTCTTCGTAACCGTATCATCCAGAATTGTAGGCTTGATCGGGGTATCCTCAAATCCAACATCGGGTATGACAATAGTCACGCTTCTGGCAATAAGCATGATTTTTGTCGTCCTGGGCTGGACCGATATCGCCAGCAAGGCCGCCGTATTGACCGTGGGCACAGTTGTGGCTGTGGCGGCTTCGATTGCGGGCGATACCTCACAGGATTTGAAGACTGGATTCCTGGTGGGAGCCACTCCTAATCGTCAGCAGATCAGCGAGCTGATCGGTGCGGCAAGTTCCGCGCTGGCGGTCTGCTTCGCGATCACGATTCTGGCCAAGGCCTATACTTTCGGATCCGAGGACCTTCCCGCACCTCAAGCGCTTTTGATGAAAACGATTATCGAGGGCGTGCTGGAGACAGGCATCCCCTGGGGCCTTGTATTAATCGGAGTCGGTTTTGGCGTACTGGCGGAATTTGCTCGAATTCCATCACTGCCGTTCGCGGTAGGCATTTATCTGCCAGTCTCGACCATGACCCCGATTTTCTTCGGTGGAGCGATTAGAAAATATGTGGAGTCGCGCCAGAAACATGATCCCGAGGAACAGGTCAAACGGCGCGAAGCAGGAGTACTTTTCGGTTCGGGGCTGATTGGCGGCCAGGGCTTTGCCTCGGTTATAATAGCCTTTTACGCATTTTATGCCGGGAAGCCGCAGGGTATCGGAGTCGAATGGCCTTCGCCCTGGGGTGATCTGGTATCATTCGCGATTTTCCTGATACTGGGATATGCCCTTTTCCGGCGCACCAAATCCAACTGAGAAGTACAGTAATTCCGTAACTTAATTATAGATTTTTTTCCGGCAGAATAAATGGAGGTCATAAATCAATGCTTAAATCAAAATCATTACACCTGTCTCGAAAATCGAATTGGGGGGCGGTTCTTTTATCCTGTGCGCTGCTTGTAATTATGCTTTCGTCGGTTGCACAGTCCCGCGGCATGACTGAAGAGGACGTGGCCAATCTCCAATATGCTTACGAGATTGCCATCTCGCCCGACGGCCAGCTCATCGCCTATACGCTTATAGTAAGGCCTAATCCGCTGGTCGAAGAGGACGACGACGCCAGCCGTCATCTTTATGTCACCGACTTACTAGGCAATGCAAGGCCCTATATAACAGGCAAAGTGAGAATCAAAAATATCGCCTTTACTCCGGACGGTCGGTATATTACATATATCGCCGAGCGCAAAAACGATAATGGCGATGAAGACAAAAATGATGCGCTCTATAAAATACCGGTCGCGGGCGGTGAATCACAGAAGATCATCGAATTTGCAACCGACATCAAAGATTATTCATGGGCTCCTGATGGAGAGCATATCGCCTTTCTGGCCAAAGACTCGTTAACCGATGAACAGGACGAGCTTGAGGACAAGGGCTTCGATCAGGAAATTTACGAAGAGGACTGGCGGCATGTGCGGGTCTGGATACTGGACACAACTGATCCCGAAGCTGAACCCAGAAAACTCGATCTTCCCGGAACTGCATCGGATATAATCTGGAGCCCCGATGGCAACAGCCTGGCTATGGCATTGGCGCCCACGCCGCTTATAGACGACGCCTATATGTATCAGAAAGTAACCACGGTTGATGCAGAAACCGGCGGGATTATTTACAAATTCGATAATGTCGGCAAGCTGGGTGATATTATCTGGAGCCCGGACAGCAAACAGCTTGCGATCATCAGCGGCAGTGATATACACGATCCCAAGGAAGGCGAAATCTACATTCTCGATGCGGAGGGCAGCGAACTTCAGCCTGTTATGACAGACATTGACGGTCATGTCAGGGATATCTTCTGGATCGACAGCAAGACAATTCTCTACCTCGAACACAAGAATGTTCACTCAGTTATCGGAACGATTAATACCAAAGGTACTGTCCAGAAAATCCTGGTATCGGATAAACGCCCCGTCTTCAACTATCTGAAGCTATCGGAAAATAAAAGGGATGTGGTTATGCTGGGAGATGCCCCGACCCATCCCGGCGAGGTATTCCGTTACCGGATTAATGGCGATGATCCAACACGCTTGACCAACAGCAATCCCTGGCTGGACGATCTCGAATTCGGGGAACAGGAAGTTGTACAGTACAATGCCCGTGACGGACTCGAGCTTTACGGCATGCTGATCCGTCCGATAGATGAGGTCGAGGGACAGCGCTATCCGTTGATAGTCTATGTTCATGGCGGCCCGGAAGCTCACAACACGGATGGCTGGCTGACATGGTACTCCGGTCCCGGACAGGTGGGCGCGGCCAAAGGCTATATGGTTTTCTATCCCAATTATCGCGGAAGTACCGGCAGGGGCATTGAGTTTTCTGAGATGGGTCAGGCAGATTATGCCGGAAAGGAATTCGATGATGTCGTTGATGCCGTCGACCATCTGGTGGAAATCGGCCTGGTGGACAAAGATAAAGTAGGCGTTACCGGCGGTTCTTACGGCGGATATGCCACCGCCTGGTGCTCGACCGCACTTTCAGAATATTTTGCTGCCGGCGTTATGAGAGTCGGCGTTTCCGATTTGATATCCAAATTCGGGACGACCGATATCCCCATGGAAATGTACTACATTCATGCCCAGTTCTGGCCCTGGGAGAAATGGCAGTGGTATCTGGAGCAGAGCCCGATTTATCATGCCGGCAAAGGGCGCACGCCTCTTCTGATTATGCACGGCGAGGACGACACGCGGGTTCATCCCAGCCAGTCGATGGAGCTCTACCGTTATTTGAAAACACACGGCAATGTACCTGTGCGGCTAATTTTCTACCAGGACGAAGGGCACGGTACAGGCAAGGCTGCGGCAAGGTATGATACCAATCTGAGGCTGTTCCGCTGGATGGATCACTATCTCAAAGGTCCCGGAGGTGATCCGCCGCCGATTGAGATAGATTATAGCGGTTTGAAACCGGAAGATGAATAAAATCAAATGGGGATCGGAAATT
>CAZBZV010000093.1:0-9281 GCA_964496505.1 uncultured Ignavibacteria bacterium
ACCCCCGATTCCATCGGGGGCCAAGACCCTGCGCGACGAAAAATACCTTTTTCAAAAAGCCCAAAAGCATGGGGCAGCCAGACATTTCTGCCTGAGAAGATTATTGCAGTAGCAGCATTCCATTCCTGCCACATTTTTCCTTTGATTTAGACTATCACAATCGTATAATTAGGCTATGAATTTGGACAAAGAACCGAAATCGAAATCCTCTTATTTTGCCGAATTCTGGTCGTTCGTGGCCAATAATAAGCGCTACTGGCTGCTGCCTCTGGCAGTTATTATACTGCTTCTGGCGGCTTTCATACTATTCACCGAAAGCTCGGCGCTGGCGCCTTTCATATACGATATCTTCTGATTTTTTCTTGCATTTAACACATCCGATTCTTTCATTTAATCATTATGACTCAGGCAGAAAGCAAAAGATTGTCAACCGGCAGGAAAATTCTCTTTACGCTGATATTTCTTGTAATCGTATTTATCCTTTTCGAGGCTTTTCTGCGCATTGCTGGAATTCATACCCGCCGCGAATCGCCCTTCTTTCTTTTGCTCAAAGTTCATGAATACCCGGAATACTTTCGGCGGCATTCCACGCTTTTCTGGGAATTTATCCCCAATAAGACTATCAAGGGAGATTTTCTGGCCGAGGGTCAGTATCGTATCAACAATCACGGCTTCCGAGGCGAGGATTTTTCGGCCGATAAACCTCCTGATGTTATCAGGATTTGCTGTATCGGAAATTCATGTACATTCGGATGGGAGATTCCGAAGGGCAAGACCTATCCGGAGCTTTTGGAAGCCGAGCTTGAGGCCGGATATCCGGGGCAGGATTTTCAGGTGCTGAACCTGGGAGTGCCGGGCTATACCTCGCATCAGGGGCTGGTACTGCTCAAAGAAAAAGTGCTCGACTTCGAGCCCGACCTTATCACACTGTCGTTTGGATGGAACGATATCTGGGGCGCGGGTAAGGGTATCACCGATAAGGAGCAGGAAATACTCTCGCCCTTTGTGGTCTGGCTGCAGAATACGCTGGCTCACCTGGAGACATACAAGCTGATGAAATATTTACTGCTGGAGCTTACCGAGGAGAAGGGTTTGGAATCGTTTAATATCCTTAATCCGCAGTACAGGGTTTCGCAGGAGGATTACCGCTATAACCTTTCACAGATTGACCGGATTGCACGTGAGAACGGCATAATTCCGATATTTATGACATCGCCCAAGCCGGACACCCGGATTTATTTCGGGCCGCAGGCTGAAAGCCAGCTCGAGAATCTGTTTCAGATTCATGAGGAGTATAATGATGTGATTCGCGAACTTCGCGACAGGGAACAGTTCTGGGTGGTACCTGTGGCAACTTATTTCAAAAACCAGCCCGGCTTTTTCGATCCGCATCTGGAGGATTATATTCACTACAATGAGGCGGGGCATGAGTATGTAGCCTCGATAATTGCACAGTTTCTAAAACGTTACTGGATTATAGATGAGCTGATTAAAAGGGATGAAGTTGAGCAGGAGCCATAATATTTATTGATTGACATATGCCGGCCTGAGACATAATTTCAGGCGAATTTAAGCGAGATTTTGAATATGAATATTGTTGTTGTCGGTATGGGCGAGGTTGGCAAAAATATCGCCCAATACCTTTCCAGAGAAAAACATGATGTTACGATCATAGACAACTCCGCCACAGCATTGGCAGAGGCGGAGGAGGTTATGGATGTGCTGGCCCTGATGGGGCCGGGCGGGTCGCTGGCCACGCTTCGCAAAGCCGAAGCGGGCAAGGCCGACCTTGTGATTGCGGTTACCGATGATGAGGAGGTCAATCTCCTGTGCGCTCATACCGCCAAGGAGCTGGGTGCAGAGAAGGTCATCGCAAGGGTAAGTTCGCAGGATTATATCGAGGGTGAGACCGGCTTTTATCATAATATCCTCGGTATCGAGATGGTGATCTCGCCGCATGTGCTGGCCGCGATTGAATTCCAGAAGCAGGTGCGGTCTATCGGAGCGGTAATGGTCGAGAATTATGCCGAAAACAGGATTGAGCTGATCCAGTTGCCGCTTGATGAGCAGCTTAAGGTGGTGGGGCGCCGTTTGCAGGATTTGCATATGCCAGGCGGAACGCTGATTGCGGCTATCAAGCGCGACGAGACCCTTATAATTCCGCGCGGCGATGATGAGCTTCTTTTGAATGATGAGGTGTTCGTGATCGGTAATGTTGAGGCCATACCGAAAGCCGAGGAATATTTCGGCAAGAAGAAGCGCGGTGCGGCCAAGAAGGTCGTGATAGTCGGAGGGGGCAATATCGGCTTCTCCATAGCTCGGTCATTACAAAAGGATAATATCGATATCACTCTGATCGAGCGGGATAAAAATATCTGCCGCAAGCTTTCCGAGGAGCTTGATGATGTGCTTGTGGTTAACGGCGACGGCACTAATATCAACCTTCTTAAGGAAATCGGGATTGAAAAATGCGACGCTCTGGTCTCGGTCGTTTCTCACGGAGAGGAGATAAATCTTCTTTCCGGCCTGATTGCAAAAAAGCTGGGAGCTCAAAAAGCGATAGTTCTGGTACACCGTCCAGCTTATCAGGATCTTTACGAGCAGGTCGGGATCGATGCCACCGTTTCACCGCGTCTGGTAGCGGCTAATCAGATTTTGAAATATGTGCGCAGGGGCGAGATTTTGGGGGTTTCCATCCTGGAGGGCGGTATGGCCGAGATTCTGGAGCTGATCGCCCCGGAAAAATCCAAAGCGGTTGGAAAGAAGCTCAAGGATATAAAATTTCCCAAGGGCGCTATTGTTGGAGCGCTGGCCGGGGAAAACGGCGTTGTTATCCCCACCGGTGAGGATACAATCGAGGCCGGTATGACCGTGATTCTGATCGTCACGCCCGAGGTTCGCTCCAAAGTCGAAAAGCTGTTTTCAGTTTAATCTGTTATGAATTATCGTGCCGTATCATATCTTCTGGGATCCCTTCTGATCGGGGCCTCTCTTTTTATGGCCACATCTCTTTTGTGGGCGTTCTTCGCTGATGGTACCGAGACAGTAATCTCTATGGCGATTTCGAGCGCAATCTGTTTTATTGCCGGATTTGTGTTGCGGATGCTCGGTAAAAATGCCGACATGACCTTTCATGCCCGAGAGGCGGTGTCGATCGTGACGCTGGGATGGATTTCGGTATCTATTCTGGGAGCGATACCATTTATGCTCGAGGGTGTGCTGGTTAACCCGATTGACGCTTTTTTTGAATCTGCCTCCGGCTTTACCACCACCGGTTCGACAGTGATAACCGATCTTAATGTCTGCTCCAAGGCCCTTTTGTACTGGCGTGCTCTGACTCAATGGCTGGGCGGTATGGGAATTATCGTTTTATTTATAGCGATTTTGCCACAGCTCGGAATCGGCGCCAAACATATGTTCAAATCTGAGGTGCCCGGCCCGATTACCGAGGGATTAAAGCCGAAACTGAAACATACCGCCGGTGTGCTCTGGGCGATATACACGGGAATAACTGCTGCCGCTGCGATTGCCCTTCTTCTGGCGGGAATGAATTTACACGATTCGGTCTGCCACGCCCTGACCTGCCTGGCGACGGGCGGTTTTTCGCCACGAAATGAATCAATCGCATATTACAATGATCCGGTGATTGAAATAATAATAATCGTTTTCATGATATTGGCCGGGATCAACTTCTCGATTTATTATCTGATCCTTCGCAAAAGAATCGGAGAGGCTGTCTCCAACGCCGAATTGAAGGTTTACCTGGCAATCATCGGGATAGCATCATTTTTTATTGCAATTAACACTCTTAATCTTCATGATGGAGTTGTTGATAAAATATTCAAACCCGCATTTCAGGCTGTCTCCATGATAACCACTACGGGATTCGGAACGGAGGATTCGAATTTATATCCTTCCTTCTCCAAAATTCTTATGGTAGTGCTGATGTTTATAGGAGGCTCGGCCGGATCGACGGGCGGCGGTATGAAGGTTTCGCGTGTGATGATTGTAGTCAAGGCCGGACTTAACAATATCTATAATTCATTCCAGCCGCATGCGGTGAGGGTCGTCAAAATTGGTAAGCGTCCGATAGATGAGACCGTGGTCAAGGAAGTGCTGATATTCTTTTCGGTTTACATGTTTCTTTTTCTAATCGGCTCGGCTGCAATGACATTGATCATACCATACAACGAGGACCATATTGTAACATCCTTTACTGCTACAATCGCATGCTTTGCCAATATCGGTCCGGGTTTTGGCGATGTGGGCGCTACCCAAAACTTCGCCTTTATACCGGGAGTGGGAAAGATCATACTGGCGCTTTTGATGATAATCGGACGTCTGGAATTGTTTACCGCCCTGGTGCTTTTTGTGCCCGCTTTCTGGAAAAGATAGCGAGCTATGCGTATAATAAATACCGTCTTGAAATTTCGCTGAACATAAATCGAAGGGTAAACATCTATGGAATGCAAACTCGTTGATGTACTAAAGCTCAAACTAAATCCTGTAGCCATTATTTTCACCGACGATAAGCCCGAAGATGCGATGCAGTTCCGGGAGGGTAAATGGGGATGTGTGATGATGCTTTTCTCGCAGGCCGCACGCGGCAAGACAGCGGTATTCGACCGCGAGACCTTCGGATGTTTCGGCGGAGGTACCGGGCTTGGATTCGGCAATCAATACCATAGCTTCAATGGCGGTATCGACTGCTTCTACCGTTTTTTGTCCTCGGGCAATATTTCCGATGAGGAGAGTCAAAAAACCGGAGAAGAAGCAAGGGAATTCGTTCGCTCTGATTCTTATGAAAACTTTATGCACGGTGAAGGTTATGTGAAATCGCCTGAGCTCGTGAAGAAATTCGTGGATAAACTGCCTATAATCGATGTGCCTTCGAAGTATGTTATGTTCAAGCCTTTGAAGGATGTGGATGAGAAAAAAGATGAGCCAAAGGTAATAGTATTTACCGCCAACCCGGATCAATTGTCGGCTTTGACTGTTTTAGCAAATTATGAAAGAGAAAGTTTCGATAATGTCTATGCGCCATTTGCGGCGGGATGCCAGTCGATTGGAATTTTGGCATACAACGAAATGGACAAGGAAAATCCGCGTGGAGTGATCGGGCTGATCGATATCTCCGCCAGAACCTACAGTACACGTCAGCTCGGAAAGGATGCGCTGACTTTTGCCGTGCCGATCAAGATGTTTCATGAGATGGAATCCAATATTGAGGGGAGCTTCCTGGAGAAACATACGTGGAAAAAACTGGTTAAGATGAATATGGAGCAATAAATGTTGGAAGCTGAAGATATAATCAAAAAGCTGGGGCTGAGGCCGCATCCAAACGAGGGCGGCTTTTTTGCAGAGAGCTTTAGGTCCGAGGAAATAATCGGGAAAGCAAATCTTCCCGAACGTTATTCCTCGGGCAGAGCCTACTCCACATGCATCTTTTATATGTTAACTCGCGAAACATTTTCAGCATTGCATCGTCTTAAGACAGACGAGATTTTTCATTTTTATCTTGGCGATCCGGTCAGCATGCTATTGCTTTATCCCAACGGTCATAGCAAAATCCTAACATTGGGGCATGATATTATGGCGGGCCAGAAGCTTCAGGTTGTAGTGCCTAAAAATGTCTGGCAGGGATCATTCCTGAATGAGGGCGGAAGGTATGCCCTTATGGGTACTACTATGACTCCCGGATTCGATTTTGATGATTATGAGCATGGGAATAAGTATAAATTAATAGAGAAGTTTCCTGACAGGAGACAGATGATAGAAAGACTAACGAAAGAATAAAACAGATGGAAGTATTTAAAAAACTGAAACATTTTCTGAAGGAAAATAAAATCGAGTTTCGCGAGATAAATCATCAGCCCACATTTACCTCAGAGCAGTCGGCCAATGTGCGCGGGGAGGATTTATCGGTCGGGGGCAAGGCACTGGTTATGAAAATCGACGATGAGTTCAAGCTGTTTGTGCTGAGCGCCTCCAAAAAAATCGACTCGAAAAAGATCAAACAACATTTTAATGTCAAAAAGACTCGTTTTGCCAGCGAGGATGAGTTAAAAGAACTAACCGGTCTGGTGCCGGGAGCGGTTCCGCCCTTTGGAAGGCCGATTATCGATCTCGATCTTTATGCCGACAAATCGATCACTGAAAATGAGAGGATAGCATTCAACGCCGGATCATTATCGAATTCGTTTATACTGGAAACCGCGGATTACCTCAGGATCGCTAAGCCCGAGATCATAGATTTTGCGGAGGATTAGAGATGGCAATTCGTGATATACTCCAGCTTGGTAATCCAAAGCTGTATCAGAAATCCGAAGAGGTTAAGAAAGACGAGCTTGACGAGATCAGGCGCGTAATCGATGATATGCATGACACCATCATGGATTTTCGAAAAAGATACAATTTCGGCCGTGCAATCGCCGCTCCGCAGATCGGCATATTCAAGCGCGTTATTTATATGCATATTGGCACCTCGATACCGATCATAAATCCGCGTCTGGTGGATATGAGCGAGGAGATGATGGAGGTCTGGGACAACTGCATGAGCTTCCCGGATTTGATGGTTAAGGTCAAACGTCACGCCAAAGGTAAAATTATCTACCGCGATCCGGACTGGAACGAGCAGGATCTGGTTCTGGGCGGCGATCTGGCTGAACTATTGCAGCATGAATACGATCATCTGGACGGCATCCTCGCAACACAGCGCGCAATAGATTCCAGGTCATTTGCTTTGAAAAGCGAATTCGATAAGATTAAAGAAAAAATCTAAATCATACCGGTCGAAGTAATATTTCGTCTGGTCCTCATAATCAGACGGTCTACCAGATAAACCCCCAGAAGCACAACCGCAACCATCCCCACCAACCTGATATCAAGCCCGGTGCTTTCGATCAGCTTTTGAAATGATGTCGCTATAACATTTACAAAGCCTTCACCCGATTCACCCAGTGCGGCGAAACCGTAAAAGGCATTTTCGATATCGGTAAATCGAATCAAGAGAGCGATACCTGCCAGAACTCCGGTAGCCCAGAGGATAATATGCGAAAGCCGGAAGAAGAACCGCTCCGCGCCCTTCTCCTGAATCGAGGCCACTACCTCGGAAGCGAAATTGGGCGAAAGCTCGAATCCGATATCCTCGGAAAGCGCAGTCGAAAGCGATTTATAACGAGCCAATTCGGCCTGACAGGCTTTGCAGCTTGCGATATGCTCTTCGATTTTATGCGCATCTTCAGTAAGATTACCGTCAAGATAATCCTGAATCTGCTGATCTGTTAAATGATCTATCGCCATAATTCCTCGTCCCCGTATCTGGATTCAATCGAATCCTTCAATGCCTTACGTGCACGAAACAGGTAGCTCTTAACCGTGCCCTCCGGCAATCCCATAACATCGGCAATCTCGGTATAGCTCATCTCATCCAGATGATAAAGCGTTATGATCGTACGATATTTTACCGGCAATCTATCGATCTCCTTCCGCAGGATATCGCCCAGATCCTTGCTTTCGGCCAGCATATCCGGCCCCGGATCGGCTGAAATATTCTGCTCGAAATTCTTCGTGTCGTCGGTAAGGTCGTCATAAAGCGGTACCTTTTTCTTTTCCAGATAGTTGAGACATCCATTATAAGCGATCCGTCCGATCCAGGTCGACATCTTTGAGTCGAACCGGAAATTCTGTAAATTCTTGTATACCTTAAAGAAAACATCCTGACATAAATCCTCTCGATCTGCCTGATTCGGGATCATCCTGAAAACAATATGGCTGACCAGCTTCTGGTATTTCTGTATAAGTCGTTCAAAGGCATAGTTATCGCCAGCCTTAATCCGTTCCACAAGGGTCCTGTTTTCGTGCATATCATATTCCTAATTAAAACCGACAGATAAAACAATATAATGTTGCAAAGCAAAGATCGAATTTTTCTGCAACAAATTCTCGGATGCCCTGTCAAATCGAGTAGAAGAAATATAAAGCAAAGGAGAAGTAAATGGAAAATCTGGAAGAAGTACTAATACCATTAGGATCATTCTGGCTTATTTTTATGATAGTCAAAATATCGCTGGATTATAAAACCAAGAAATCTCTTATCGAAAAGGGTCAGGTAAATGAAAATGTTAAGTTTTTGGCCAAGCACCAGAACGGTTTTATGTCCTCGCTTAAATGGGGGTTGGTACTTTTGGGCGTTGGCGTTGGCCTGATGGGATATAAATTCATCGATCTGGGAACATATTCCAGAAGAGGTGATGAAGAGGTTGTAGCTTTTGGACTGATGGCGCTATTTGCCGGAATCGGATTGGTAATCTATTATTTCATTGCCATGAAAATGTCCAAGCAGGATAAATTGGAAGATAAATCGTAGGCCGAATCTATTTGACATTCATAATATCAATTATTTTGTAAGGCATGATGCCTGTGATCATGCCTTCTTTTAATTTTAAATAACACTGTTTAAAAAAAGCACGCCCAAATAAATTTGAACGTGCCACCCATTTCGCAATGACAATCCCACAAAGCATGTTATGACCTCGTAGCACAGGGTCATACCCTTGATTTCATTGGGGCCAAGATCCTGCGCTGCAAAAATAAAAAAAACCGCCGGGAATTCATTCCCGGCGGTACTGCTTATAGAGATTTGTCAGTTTAAATTAAATGCCGACCACAAAACCGGCCACTGCACGGTTTTCCTCATTTTCAATATCGTAAGTGTACTCCACGAAGAATCTGATATTGGAACGGAAGACATGTCCCAGATGGCCTGTTATCGTGCGGTAATTCAGGTCGGTGTAATCCGATTCAATCCAGTTGAACATACCCACAGCGTACCATTCCGAGAACTCGCCGTCGGGAAGATAGACTCCCTCGATCATTGCGCCCCGGCTCTCGATATCCTCATCCGGTTCATCCGTCGCGAAAAGCGGATTCGAGTCGCGCCGCTCAAGGTATTGCAGGTTCAGCTCAAACGGCCCGTAGGCAAAACTGGCATCAGGGCCGATATAGTATGAATCATTGGTCTCACCATTCATACCTTCTCTGCGCCACAATCCGAAAGCGCCCAGACGAAAATACTCGCCGATATCCTGCGTGATTCTTCCCACAAAGACCTTGTATTTATCATTATCGAAGACATGATCCTCGTCGGCTTCCTCAAGGCCATTGCCATTGATAACCTCGGCGATAATATCGGTGCCGGTTTCAAAACCGTAGGTAACCATAAAGCCGCGGTCATAAGTAAGCCGGATATCCGATTCGCCCGTGCTGAATTTATAAGATCG
>CAZBZV010000094.1:0-9190 GCA_964496505.1 uncultured Ignavibacteria bacterium
CATGGACGCACAAAGTGCAACCAAACAGACGGCAACAGCAATAAACACATAATCCAATTAGTTTGTTGGATTACAAGGGTTTATGAGCATAATCGGCAGGTGTCGAGATATTTGACATGATATATGGCAAATAAAAAGGCAGTCATTAAGACTGCCTTTTTCACAATAGTCTATATCAGACTTATTTCTTACGTCTGCGGATAATTCCGGCACCTGCAAGACCCAGGCCCAGAAGAAGCATGGTGGTCGGTTCCGGAACTACATTCATTCCGACAACCATATCATTATGATCCTGGTTACCATTGGTAACATGGTTGTCATCGATGAACATCAGTGCATAATAATCACCAGAGAAGCTCAGGTTGCCGCCGCCGTCACCAAAGAAAAAGTCGGCGTAACCGTAGCTTTCAACGACATAAGTACGGAACCACTGATAATCGGAGGCGCCCGGAAGGGTCCAGCTTCTGATCGAATTCAACCAGACTTCGTCATTGCCCGATTCGAAAATACCGTTATCATTCAGATCATTCAAAAGTGAGAATGAATAGGTATCGGGGGTAAAATTGACAACTTTGCTGGTTCCGACAGCATCATCATCATCAAAAATCTTCAGATAATCGTTCCAGTCACTTGAATTATGGGCAAACAGCGAGTTTTCGGTCGCATGGGGGGATTCCTCATAAAGCAGTGTGAATTCCACACTCTCAAATCCGCCAAAAGCACCATATGTCAAATCATCGTTCTGCCCTGCCACCGGGATTTCCGCTGCCGCAGAACCATTAACATACAGATTGGGCAGCGCAAATGCCTGTGAGGCAAAAAGTCCCAGAACCATGACCGCTGAAAGTAAAATCTTAAATTTCATTTTGTACTCCTTTTAGTTACAAATTTACTACTATTAGCATTTGGATTTAATTAATACAAATTCTGTGCCATTTATGTAAGCTGTTGTCATTCAATAGAAAATAAATTTTGGGAAGGGTATTTAAGACACTTTTTGTCCGCATTATCGACAATCGGATTTCCAGATAATGAGTTATTCAATTATCAGGCAATAGCTTATATTAATTCGGATATGTGTCGGTATTCCGGACAGTTATTGGCAGTTTGTTCATATTAAATAAAAAAGGCAGTCATTTCGGACTGCCTTTTTTCGAAATCTTGATTTTTAAAAATTAATTTTTGCGTCTGCGGATAATTCCGGCGCCCGCAAGACCCAATCCCAGGAGCAACAGTGTGGTCGGTTCGGGAACAACTGTCCAGCCGATTACCATGTCATTGTGGTCCTGGTTGCCATTAGTAACATGGTTGTCATCGATGAACATCAGTGCATAATAATCACCAGAGAAGCTCAGGTTGCCGCCGCCATCGCCGAAGAAGAAGTCGGCATAACCATAGCTATCTACGACATAAGTGCGGAACCACTGATAATCCGAGGCGCCCGGAAGTGTCCATGACCTGATTGAGTTCAACCAGACTTCATCATTCCCCGGTTCATATACGCCGTTATCATTAATGTCATTCAAGAGCGAAACTGAGTAGAAATCGGGGATGAAATTGACGACCTTGCTTGTTCCAACAGCATCATCATCATCAAAGATCTTAAAATAATTGTTCCAATCGCCTGCATTGTGGGCAAAGAATGAGTTTGCCGCCGCATGAGGAGTCTCCTCATAGAGCAATGTCAATTTGACGCTTTCAAAACCTGCAAATGCTCCATAGGTTAGATCGGAAGCAGCATCGGCAGCAGGGACCTCAGCAACAGCCGAACCGTTAACATACAGATTTGGTAGCGCAAACGCCTGTGCGGCAATAAATAAAACCGCAAAGACGGTCAAGATCAAAACTTTTGATTTCATTATTTAATCTCCCATTTTTAATTTTGCTTGCTTTACCTATTAGTGAATCAAAAAGCATGCCCATAATCTCAAACTATTGCAAGACATGCATTAAACACTTAAGAGGCTTCCCTGATCACAATGGTTTTGTCCATTTTATCGACTCAGGTCTATTTTTTTTCAATCGATATCAGGTACATTGTTTTACAGATTAATGACTTAGGCTCATACTGGAAGTGTTCAATATCTGAACATTTTTTGAGGAAGCCATTTACAGGGCAGGAACTTATATCTTTCGTAAGCTGTTTTCGCAACGAATTGAGTGAGGGACAGAGGATTTTTGCTTTTGCATCGTGATTATAAGGACTATATTATCACTCATAAAATTAGAATATTTATTTATTACCGAAGTTGGAATGACTGGCATAAAAGTTTTATATATCGAAGATAATGACACTCAGAGGGCGGAATTCACCCGGCTTTTAAACTCCCGCGGATTTGAAGTGTCACCCGCCAGGGATGGCCAGGAGGGGTTGAAAAAACTCCGTTCAGAGGGCTTTGATGTCATATTGTGTGATCTGCATATGCCCGGTCTTTCGGGGCTTGAGGTTCTTGCCGAGGTTAGAAAATTCTGCCCCGACACTCCCTTTCTTATTCTAACCGCACATGGCTCCCTCGATGCCGCTGTTGATGCGATAAAGCAGGGAGCGGATCATTTCATTCGCAAGCCCTTAAATATTGACGATATGGAAATCCACCTGCATCAGGCTCTGGAACATTCGGCCATGGCCAAAAAGCTCAAGGAGTCTTCACGCCGGCTTGAGGATATCGTTGATGAGCGCACCGACCGCCTTAAATTTGTCAACCGCCAATTGCAGTCATTAAATGAACTCTCGGGGGAGTTGACCAGAATTCACGATGAGGAGGCACTGTATGATAAGGTTGCAGAATATCTGACCGAGACTCTGGATTTCGACCGGGGGATGTTTTTTCTGCTCGAAAACAGTGACTTGAAACTCAGATCCGCCTGCTTCAGCAAAGACCCTCCCGAAATGCTGGAAACCTTTAAAAGGAATATCGAACAGGGCAACTTCGAAATGCCGCCGCATCTGATGGAAAGTATCGATGCGAATAAAAACATTCTGATAAGGGATTTAAATGCCGATCCCAGGTGGCCTAAGGAAGAAGGACGCGTGATACGCACCAAGGCCCTCGTTATTGCTCCGGTCAGGGTGAAAGATGAGCCAATTGGCGTAATCGTCGGTAACCTCCAGCATCATAAACGCGAGATGGATGATCAGGATGTTGCCAGGTTCGGCATGTTCGCCAATATGGTCGGATTGGCACTGGACAACATCAGGGTATACCGTTCGCTCGAGAGGAAAGTGGAGGAGAGGACAAGATCGCTTCGTTCTGCATATAGCGAACTCGATGAGAAAGCCCAACAGCTCTCGCAAAGTCGCGATCAGCTGCAGGCCATTCTCGATTCCTCGATTCCGGCCATGATTATGGTCGACGAACAGAATATAATTACAGCGGTTAATCGTAGAACGCATGAATTCTTTGGTATCGATGCCGAGACTTTAATGAATCGTCCGCTTGATTTCTTTCATGAAAAAATACGGGGATGTTTCAAGGATCCATCCCGTCATGAAGAATTTATTCGGGAGCTTTCTGAACAATTCGACAAGGAAGCCAAACAGGTTATAGATACCTCACTCATAGCGGATCGAGCAATCGAGATAATCGATCCAACACCCCGCTTCGTGTCTATGATTAGCATTCCGGTTTTAAACCGGGATGACCGCGAACTGGGACGCGTCTGGATTTATATCGATATTACCGATGTCAAGAAAGCAGAAGAGCAGGTTCGCCTGATTGTCGATAATTCTCCGACACCCACGATTATCAGCAGGCTGGAGGACGGCAGGATTATCTATGTCAACGATCAATTGGCCAATCTGATGGGTTACACTCAGGAAGAGGCCCTGGAAAAATCGACTGTCGAAATGTACTATAAAAAAGAGGATAGGACAGAGGTCATAAAACGGCTGAAATCCGATGGGCAGCTTCGGGATTTCGAGATGCAGTTTGTGCGTAAGGATGGCGCTGTTTTATGGATTACACTGAATCTTGTAGTTACACAGTTCCGGGGAGAGAATGTGATTCTCGGCGGACTCTCGGATATAACCGAGAGAAAAAAGGCCGAGGATGAGCTGCGTAAGGAACGCAATTTCGTTTCGGCCATTCTGAATACGGCAGGGGCGCTGGTTGTAGTGCTCGATCCCGAAGGCAAAATCCTGCGTTTTAATAAAGCCTGCGAGAGGATTAGCGGTTATGACTGGAAAGAAGTCGTCGGGAAAAACTTTGCCGAAATATTCATCCTTCCGGAAGAGATGGATATGCTGGCGGAAAGATTCGAGATGATAAAGAACAGCCGTGGACGAGTGGACGGTGACAATTACTGGCTTACAAAAGACGGGCGCAAACGCATGATATCCTGGTCGAATAATGTCATGCTGGATGAAGATGGCGAGGTTGAATATGTTATCGCTACCGGCATCGATATTACCGAGCGCAAAGCCGCTGAGGAAAAGCTTAGACTCTACCGTGAACTGTATCTCAATTCCAAGGATGGCATCGTTATTGTAACCAAAGATGGACATTACCTGGAATCCAATCCCGCCTATTTAAAGCAAACCGGCTACAGTCCCGAAGATGTGAAGGGGAGAAAGGTAACCGAGTTGATGGGAATCCCCGATCCGGATAAGTTTCAGAGGGATCTGCGGGAGAAGGGTGGCTATCGGGGGGTGTTGACAATTCATACCCAGGATGGCAGAGATCTGCCCTTTGATGTCTCGATATTTACGATTGAGGATTCAGAGGGGCAGATTGCAAATATCGCTGGAATTGGCAGAGATATCTCTGAGCAGAAGGCGGCCCAGGCCGCATTGAGTAAACGTGTCTGGTATGAAGAAGGCCTGGCTGCCTGTTCACAAGCACTTTTGACTAACACTAATTTCGATGATGCAATGCGCGAGGCGCTTTTTCATCTGCTGGTAGCATCGCGTTCCAGCCGGGCGTATATCTTCGAGAACTTCGATGATCCGGAGGACGGCCTATGTATGCGTCAGACTCATGAGGTCTGCGACACAGGCATAGAACCGCAGATTGATAATCCGGAGCTTCAGCATATTCCTTATAAGGACGGTTTCCAGAGATGGAGCAAAATACTGGAAAAGGGTGAGGGGATTTCGGGACCGGTTTCGGAATTTCCCGTGGAAGAGCGTGAAGTTCTTGAGGCACAGGACATTATTTCTATTATTGTTTTTCCTATAACGGTTGAGGGAAAGTGGTATGGTTTTATCGGATTCGATGAATGTCGTCAGGAGCGCGAGGATACCGAAGAGGATCTCAGGCTTCTGCGTACTGCGTCCGAGATGATAGGATCATTCATCGAGAGCAAGAAATTCGAGGAGAGCCTGAGAGTTTCGGAGGAAAGATTCCGCAGCCTGGTGGAGAATGCCAGCGATGTCATCTATTCTATCAATCCCGACGGCACATTTTCGTATATTTCCCCCCAGTTTACCGAATCCACCGGCTATGATGTCGAGGAATACATAGGCAAACCGTCAACCCTCCTTCTCTCCGATGAATATGTTGATGAGAGCAAAGAGTGGTTCAGCAGCGGAATGCCGAAGCATGATGAGCATGTGGAAGGCTTTCAGTTCAAGATAAAGACGAAGAGCGGTGACCTTCGATGGTTCACGGCCCATACCGCCATTATTCGCGATGAGAACGGTAACGTTATCGAGGGAATCGGAATTGCCCATGATATAACGGAGATAAAAAAGCTTCTGGAAAGCCTCGAGAAGACCAACCGTGAGCTGGTCGACACCCAGGCTCAGCTTGTGCAGACCGAGAAGATGGCCTCGCTGGGACAATTGGTTGCCGGCGTGGCTCATGAAATCAACACTCCTATCGGGGCGGTCAACAGCATGCACAATTCGCTCGTGAGGGCAGTGGAGAAATTGAAGCGAATTATTGAGCAGAAATATCCCGATGAGATCAAAGAGGGCGGTGAATTACAAAAGTACCTGAAAGTCATCTCGGAAGCCAATAGAATAATCGAATCCGGTTCGGAAAGGGTGACAACGATTGTCCGCCGCCTGAGATCTTTTGCCCGTCTGGATGAGGCGGAATTGAAAATCTGCGATATCCATGAGGGCCTCGAAGATACTCTAACACTTATACATCACGAAATAAAGCACAATATAGAGGTTATAAGAGAATATGGAGATCTGCCCCGGTTTTCATGTTACCCGGGAAGGCTGAATCAGGTCTTTTTGAATATTCTGAATAACGCCCGCCAAGCAATAAAGGATAAGGGACAGATAAAGCTGAAGACCTATCAGAAGGACAACTTTATACATATCGAAATCTCGGATAACGGTGTGGGGATTGCCAAAAAGGATTTAAAGAAGATATTCGATCCCGGTTTTACCACTAAGGGTGTAGGGGTGGGCACCGGTCTGGGGCTCTCGATTTGCTATCAGATCATTAAAGGGCACTACGGGGATATTAAAGTTCAGAGCGAGGTCGGCAAGGGAACCACATTTACCATCAAGCTTCCACTGAATCTGGATGACATCCTCGAAGAGCAAAAGAACAAGAAATAGCTCCTTTGCTTCTCTCAAATTATCATTTGGTATTTCGCACATAAAATATTATTGTCTTAAATCAAAATCTATCTAACGGGATGTGTTATGATTTCCTATGTCGAATGGGTTAAGGCTAATCCATTGTTATCGGCGGCAGTGCAGTTTGCGATTCTGGGCACACTGGGCGAGGTATTGTCGTATATCATAAAGAGCAAGCGAGTCGGCCTGCCTTGCACATTTCCTCAATTGGTTGGCAAAATTTTCGCCTGGGCGCTCATGGGAATTGTTATAAAATACGGCTTTGCCGGAATGAAGGGTTTTACCGCCGCGCTTCTGGAGAATCGGCTTCTGCCTGCCTTTCTGGAAAGCGGGATCGGATGGGCATTTGCGGTTTCTGTTCTGACTAATATATTTTTCGGGCCGCAGATGATGTTTTTCCATCGTATCGAGGACAACCTGATATTGAAGCAGTGGAATTTTAGGGGCCTGACCTCGGCCTGGTGGACACTTCTCTGGTTCTGGATACCCGCACATACAGTCACTTTCAGCCTTCCTGCTGAATACCAGATCGGCCTGGCCGCGCTATGGTCTGTTGTGCTGGGATTGATTATGGGTTTGACCAAAAAGAAATAAAAATACGGGTGTGTGGCCAGTAAGTCCCCCCGCTTTTATTGGAAACGGATGTTTAAGATTTTCTAATTAGCCGCAGATGCTGAGGGCGCTTTGAGGGCACCCGTTCAATCAGACCCTGATGTTCCATATGCAGTTTAATCGTTGTTGTATACCAGGGAATGGAGCCGTCAAAATCAGTATCGAGCTTATTGGCAACGGCTTTGTGAAGCTCCTTGAATTTTATTTCCTGACGCTCGGATAAGACCTCCATGATAGCATTGAAAATGACCTCATACTTATCCCTGCTGATATTTACTCCCTTTTTCCCGGGTGTTACGGTCTGCGCATAGATCCTCTCGCTATCCGCCATGCTAAACTCCTTGTTTGCGGTCAAATTATTTTATGCGATAAGATATTTGCCCCTTGAGATTTAAACACAATTGCAATTTATATATGAGGTCTGTCAATTAGGCTGAGATCTATTTTAATATACGGGATTATTTTTGTCAAGTATTATATTTAAATTTATTTTATGTCATTAGTCAAATATATTGTATAATCATTTGACTTTTGGCTCTTGGTTATTCACTTTGTGAATGATTTAAATCAGGATTTTTTTTCGATGATTAAGCTTTTATTATCCACTATTGCTATTTTGTCTGCTTTTGCTTCGTCTTTGGCCGCCAGTGATGTTCAGACCCTCTCTGAAGCCCAAGCCCTTTCCGCGCAGTCCGGCAAGCCGATCCTGCTGGAATTCGTGCGCTCCGACTGAGAGTACTGTCAGAAGGCCGCTCGTGAAGCGGAAGAGGAAGAGATTTTCGCAAATGCTTTAAAGCAGGTTGTTCATTTGCCGATAAATGTCCTCGAGGGCGAGGGACCCGAGCTGAAAGAAAAGTACGATGTTGGCAGTACATATCCGGTTTTTATTCTAACCAACAGCGAGGGCGAGATAATAACGCGCTGGACCGGCTATTCCACAGCCAAGCAGTTCGTATACAAGCTGAATGCATCTTTAAAAGATCGGCGTACGATTAAGGAGCGCCGTGCACAGTTCGAAGCCAATCCGACCTTGCAGGAGGCGCTGGCGTTGGGAAGATTCTACGCCGAACTTGGTGAGCATCTTGAGGCGGTTGAAATGTTTCGCCGCGCAGAAAGGCTGGGCACCGATCGCAATATCAATCTTTCCCTCGATATCTTCAAAAATATGGCCGAGGCCGTTTGGAAAGAAATGGCGCCCTTTGATTCCATATATTCTTCCGCTGAATATGTCCTTACTTCAGGGCAGACCGCAGGTATTATCAAGATGGCAACACTGATGAGCCGTCTGGCACGCAAATTCGATAATGTCGACAGCCTTGCGAAATATCTTGATGCCGGTATTAAGGCGGCGACCGAAAGCCAGAAGCCTGAGCATATCGAGGATCGTTATCTTCTGGTAGCAGAACATGCTCTTCAGATTGCGCATGATACCGCTACGGCAATTGGGATTAAAGAGATGAGCATAGGGGATAACTGGGAGAGAAATCCCTCAAAATTCTACAACTATTCCAAATGGTGCCTGGAGCGCAAGGTTAATCTTGGGGCGGCTGAGATGTATGCCCGCCGGGCGGTGCAGGTGGCGGCAAGCCCGGAGATGAAGGCGCGTGTGTTGAATACTCTGGCTGAGATATTCGAGGAGCGCGGGAATTATGAGGGGGCGATTCAATCTATGGAGATGGCTATAGAGAACCATCCCGAGAATCCATATTACCAGAACCGTCTGGATGAGCTCGAAGAGGCCATGACAGAAAAGAGGTAATACGGGCTTATCTCTTTCGACGCACACTTCCGCCTACAACAATTCCGGCGCTAATAAGAATCAGATTTTTAATGATGTACTGACCTTCCAATGTTAGGCCGTATGGTATATGAGTGAAGCATACATCTGGAAGCAAAACCAATGGCAGCATAGTCCCCGGCATTTGTAACGCCAGTAGGAAAAGGGCAGCTCTAATGAATGGTTTGATTAATAGCAGTAATCCAATTGGGTATGAACCGGACACATAGGTAACACATTAAACCGGGCACATAGGTAACAGT
>CAZBZV010000095.1:0-9177 GCA_964496505.1 uncultured Ignavibacteria bacterium
GGCAGGTTCGCAGGGAACCTGCCCTACAACTCATTAAGCTAATCTTTTTATGTTTAAAAGAATGTCCAGCCCGCTGTTATTTTAAAATCCGGGGAATCGGCGAGGCCGAGTTTGAGTTCGAGAAAGAACCTGTCACCATTGGAGAGGCCCTTCTCGATTCCACCAAGGACATTGAATCCGAATTCGGTTTGGCTGTCATCAGCCTCATCCGGCAGATCCTCATCATCGAAGCTGTAGAAATTGATCCCGGGACCCGCACCGATGTAAGGAGTCCAGACATCCCAGTTGGTGGCAAATCTGTAGGATCCTTCAAAGTTAAAGGCAACCAGCATTATATTGTCGCCGAAACCGACCTCGACATTTGGCTGCAAACGAATATGCTTTGCAAAGTGGCCGAAATCGATATGGCCGCCGAAGTGGAACTGGTCCGGATCGATGGTGGCGCCAATCCGCGGTCCCCATCCTCGATATCCAACTTTTTCAGTCGGATCGTCCTGTGCAAATGAAATGCTATACATCAATATAATTGCCATTAAGGCAATAATTAACTTCCTTAACATCATGTCTCCCTTTTGTCAATTAATATTAATTAATATGCAGATTCAGCATAGCGCTGAGGAACTTCAACCGGATCAGTTATTTGAATCAGGAATTTCTGACCGGGTTCGAGCTTGATTCGATTCTCTTGAGTTGCAAGTACAATCGCACCTCCGGTAGCAGCGCCGACAATTGCGCCGAATTTGGCGCCGTCTTCACCCTTGGCAATAGCGCCAATGACCGCGCCTGCCAATGTCCCGGCCGCGACTTTCTCAACATCACCGCGCGTGTCGGATTCCGTTTTCAGTGTAACATCCGGAGAGTTGAACGTATATTCGTTGCCGTCCGGCATTACTATGGTATTGAAATCGAGTGTCATTGTTGCATCTTCGGTTTCCTTCTCCGGTTCGACAACCTCGGTGAGTGTGCCTTTCAACATTGTTCCGGCTGGCAATACAGTGCTTCCATCAACCATCACCGCTTCGGTCGTTTGAGATGTGAAAGTATCTCCGGAGCTGCTTTCCCGGGTGCCTATGGTATCCTGCAGAGAAACCTCTACCGTAGTGCCTTCAGGTATAGTGACCATAGTTACCTCCTGGGCTTCTTCAGCCCCTTCAGCCTCTTCTTCCCCCGACTGGCATGAAACGAAAAGAAAAATAGATAGAAATAGAATCAAAGCCCCCGCTTTGCTGAAAATAGAAATATTGTTCACTTCTGTTCCTCCTTTAAGATTTCGCGTAGTATAATGGAATTTGAGTCAGATTGTTCAAAATATCTTGGATTGAGTGGAATAAGATATTGCGGGACATGGAAATAATTAGGCAGGTTCGCAGGGAACCTGCCCCACAATTCTTCAGATTGAATTCTGTAATTTATTATTTTGGGGACCGGTTGATAATAGTTGATGTATAAAATGTAATGGATATTCTAGACAACAATTCGTCCAAAGCTGAATCTAAATCTGATTCCCGAGATAGTCATAAATTCTGGACGGTGGGTAGAGTAATTTCCTTTATTTTTGCTGCCTTGATTATCTATGTAAATGCATATTATCTCTATTATATGATTCCATCAATAATTGAAGAGATTAATAGTAAAGGTCCGACGGAGCTGAATCCCCTTTGGCTGGGTGTTATTTCCATAATGGGACTGGTTGTCATCATAGTCAATCTCATTGCCACCCTGGTTTTTATCATTAAAAGAAAGAAAACAGTTATTCTTTATGCTCTGCTTTTATCAGTCTCGGTCACGGCTTTTATGATGCCAGATATAATAAGAAGCGCTGAAGGCTGGCATATAACGGATGATGCTATAATTATATATCGTGATGAAACTTCAAGTGATAGTACTCACAGATTAATATCTTATCAATATAATTTTGGAGCTGCCGGGGAAACTCGGATGTGGTGGGCTGTACTCCCGTATGAATGCGAAGGATTGGAATTAAGGGGTTATGATTTGCCGGACGGATATAAGGCGATTGCCTGGTCTGATAAAAATGAGCTTCTAGTACAGAAATGGGATCCTTATTACTATATGTCTGATACTGTCGAGTTAAATACTGGTGATATTTTTAAAGGGGTTAGAATTAAGATTGTGCCGGATAAATCAAGACCTTGAGGAAGATATTAAACAGTAGGGCAGGAGCCCTGTGCTCCTGCCTATTCCATCTAAAATTTACAAAATTCTATTTCTTCTTTAAATCGTCGATGATCTTTTTGAGCTTTTCGGGATCGGCGTCTTTGGCCAGCGATTCCAGCTCCTCTTTCAGCTTGTCTTTGTCGTCCGGCCTTGCATCGGCCTGACCGCCGTTGGGCATATCCAGCATCTTGCGCACATTGGCGACATAGTTCACCGGTTTGACTGGCTTTTCCAGGTATATTCCCGGGCCAGACATAGTCAGCTCTTCCAGATCAGCCTTGCCCAACTCATCATGAGCATGCCCCGTAACTATCAGCACCGGAATCTTCTTCAGCTCTTTGTCTTTCTGAAGCTCGCGGTACATCCGTGCGCCCGAATGTTTGGGCATCACCAGATCCATCGAAATCAAATCAGGCTTAAATTTTTTGGCCTTCTCGAGGCCCTCCTTGCCGTCCCCGGCAGTCACAACCGTAAAGCCGTCATCCTCAAGAGCCATTTGAAGAAACCTGACAACATCCGGTTCATCGTCAACAACCAGTACGGTTTTGTTTAATTGATCAGCCATCTCATTTATCTCCTGCCTTAGCTTTTTTTTCATTGTTGGTTGGTCTCGGCAGCCGTTTGCGCGGGAAACAGAGCCGAAAGACCGAGCCCTTGCCTTCCTCGGAATCGAATTCGATTGAGCCGCCGTGTTCCTGCACAATCTTGCGTGTGGTCAAAAGTCCCAGACCGGTTCCGCCGCCGCCCTTGGTGGTAAAGAATGTCGTAAACAGTTTTTGTTTGATATTATAATCCATACCCATGCCGTTATCCGAAACCTCGAATATCAATGTATCATTTTCCTGGCGTGTGGAAAGAACTATCTGCGGATTTTTCTTCTCACTCATAACGCATGCATCCAGCGCGTTGGATACGAGGTTCGTCAGGCTTGTATGGATGCCGTCCGGATCCAACGAGGCCGGTTTAAGATCGGGATCAAGCCTGGGTATCAGCTTTATCCCGGCCTGATTTGCCGAATCGCTGTAGAGATCGATTATATCCTTTACAAGCTGGTTGGGATCGATCATCTGAACGTTGGGTACCCGTCCCTTGGCGAAGGACAGGAAATCTTTCACCAGAGTCGTAATCTTATCGAAGTTCTTTTCCAGTATGCCCCAGCCCTCGGTAGTACGTTCTTTATCGTCCTTATTCAGGCCGGAGTGTACCATATACATCCCACCCTCAAGTCCCATCAGGATATTTTTGATTGTATGCGCCAGGCCCGCTACTGTCTGGCCGACTGCCGAGAGACGTTCAGCGTCCAGCTTTTCCTTCTCGAGTTTCTTGAGCTCGCGGATATCCTGCAAAAAGGCGGCATAGCCGAGAGTTTTCCTGCGGTCCTTCAAAGTTGCGCCTGAAAGCCTTACCGGAATTTCCTCACCATTCTTATCTTCCACTATCGACTCATCCAGAATGCACTTATCATCCTTATTATCCATCATCTCAATATATTCGCCCGGCAGCATTCGGTTGATATCCTTCCTTGAGAGCTTGCCCTTGTCAGGATATCCCAGAAGCTCTCTTGCCGCGGGATTGAATATCGTAACGTTGCCGTCAGTATCGGTGGCCAGAATACCGTCGTTGGAATTTTTGATCAGCGCTTTCTGGAAGGCATGAATACGCTGCAGTTCCTCCTCCAGTTTTTTGGTCTGGGTAACATCGGTGGAGATTTCGATCACATGCGCGATCTCATCCTCACCGCGTGTAAGGGGCGCAGTGGTGACTACGTAATGTGCGCGTTCACCGGTCTTGGTAATTCCAACCTGGTTGGAGGAGTGAATCTTGCCGTCCTTAAATGTCTTAGCTGCGGGACAGTGATCGCACTTTCGTGAACGGTTCTTATAAACCTTGTAGCAATGATCCTCGACATTTTCCCCAAATACCTCGCGGAAACGTTCGTTGGCACGGATGATTTTAAAGTCTCTGTCGATGACAGTGATATAGCAGGGCACCCTCTCGAAAAGTATATTGTATTCCTTCAGCCAGTTTTTGCTTTCGGTGATGTCATGCGACATCTCCAGCACATACATAACCTCGCCATTGCCGTTTTTAATTGGCGCGATATGAGTGACGTAATGAGCAGTACGGCCATTTACATCCTTGCCGACACCGTCAATCACGCGCTTCTTTCCGTCCTTGAATGTCTGCAGGGTGGGACAGTTTTTGCAGGGGCTGTCCAGACCCTTGTAGGCGGCATAGCATTTCTTCCCCTCCCAGGATCCGAAATACTGCTTGAAGCGGGAATTGGCAGCCAGGATATTGAAATCCCGATCAACAACTGCTGCGTTAAACGGTATACCTTCGAGTATAGTGCTTTCTTTTAAGTCATCAACTATGAGATTATTCATTGCGATTCAACCTTCCCGGAACCGATAATTTTCCCGACTGTCTCCAGAAATGCGGGTACCTTGATCGGCTTCTCCAGAAATTGTTCGGGAGGGGGAAGTTTGTCGTCCCCCACCCATGTATGAAAATCGAAATTATCGCCTTTTTCGATTCCTGTCAGTATGATAACCGGAATATTACAGGTTTTTTTGTCCTCGCGCAACCTGCGATAAACCGATATCCCGGACTGTTTCGGCATCATAATATCCAGGCAGATCAAATCCGGTAACCATTCACAAGCCTCTTTGAAGCCATCTTCGCCGCTCTCAGAGGTTTTAACCTCATATCCGCCGTCGGACAGGACCGACTCGAGATATTTGAGCACATCCGGTTCATCATCTATGACAAGTACTTTATACGACATCTAATTAGTTCTCCTCGATTTCAGGCATCGTTACCCAGGGTGACCTTCTGCCTTCGTTCTTTGCTGCTATAGCCTGATTGATACTATCGGAGACCTCCTGGTCATGACAGGTTGTACAGTTAGCCAGTTCCGGCCTGTTGACCTTTGGGGCCGTCTCCTTGTGGCATTCCACGCAACTGCCGTGCATGGCGTCCACATATCCGGGCGCCATGTAATCCTCGACTTTGATAGTCGCTCCAGCCGGCACCAAATCCTTGTGGCATTCTTTGCAGTCAGAAGCTGTTGAAGCCATCTTGGGCTGATCCGGCTCATGGCATTTCACGCATCCCAGGTTCGCACCCGTGGGCGAGGCATGCCAGTCGTGACGGAAAGCGTCGGTATATTTATTCATATCCGAATGACACTGCCAGCATCCGCTCTCCTTGTCGCCGGGGATATTCATATGGTGGCATTTTACACATGATTGCTGGCCTCCCAGCGTATCTTCATGCATTTTATGCTTGAACAACACCAGGTCGAAGTTGCGGTTGCCGTTTATAATCAGCTTCTCGCCTCCGCGCGCCTTGACCACCGGGGTATCCTCGATGCCGCGGCTTTCCAGCCTGTCGAAGGGCCAGAACATGAGACCCACAGCCAATGCCAGGATAAATGCCATGGAGTATTTCACGCGCGCCGCCACCTCGGGCCGTCCCAGCCAGGAATTTGAGGCTCGGTCGAATTCAGGCTTCTGGTCCACTTTCTTCTCGGGATCGATTGGTTTGTGTTCCCAGACCTTGAAATGTTCGACCGCGAAGAAGAACGCCAGTGCCGCAGCCGATACCACGCTGGCGGAGATCAATATCTCGGAAAGCGAGGGCACATAACGAGATCCGGTAACCGAGGTCATCATCACACCGGCGACATTGATACGGTTAAACACGATTCCAAGTACTACCAGAAGCGAGGCCGACCAGAGACCGGTCGATGAATTTCTGGCTCTGGGTATGCTTAAGATTATCAAAGGTATTATAATGACCATGCTTACTTCGATTATGAACATGATAGATTCGAATGATCCTGCGAATATATAGCTCAGATCTCCACGTGCACCCAGATCGATAAAGCGTACCAGGGCGTAAATTCCAATCACCCAGATGGCCGCTTTTCCGAGCTTGGCCAGAAGATCTGTCTCGGTTTTCTTTTTGTAGAGCCATGATGTAAACAGCGATTCAAATGTGACCATCATCAATCCCAGAGCAATAGCCGAGATAAAGAACATCACCGGCAGAATCGGAGTGTACCACAGGGGATGCAGCTTGAAGGGCATAATCAGAAAGAGCGAACCCAGCGATGATTGATGCAGGGTCGAAAGCATAATGCCCAGTATTACGAAGACCAGCCTGTATCTCATCAGGAAGCTCCTGATTTTGGCGTACTTGCTGGTTTCTTCCAGCGGCACAGGCGAAAACTCCAGCGCCAGTACTGTGGTATAGAGCATGACGCACCAGGCCACCTCAAACAGCGCCGAATGATGCTGCCATTGTACCACCGGGTGCCAGATATTCCAGGGCAGACCCAGGTCGAACATCAGGCCCACGATAACGGCTACGTAGCCCAGGAACGCCGTCAGCACGGCAGGCTTGACGATTGGATGAAATTCCTCCCGCCGCATGATATAGACTGTAGCGGTTATTACAAATCCGCCCGCAGCCAGGGCAACTCCGGAGACGACGTCAAAGCCGATCCAGAATCCCCAGGGAGTGACATCGGAAAGATTGGTGGAAACGCCCAGGCCGAATGCGAATCGTGCAATTGCGGCGGATACGCCCAGTCCGGTCACGATCCAGAGGATCAGTTTGAAGATTTTTACCCTGTCCATTATTCCGATCCTCCCTTCGGTTTGTTTTCCTGTTCACGTTTCATGCGTCTTCCGATAATCCAGTGCAGTCCCAGCATAGCCGCGCCCATGCCCGCGAAAACCGGGGGCACGGCCTTCATGGCCGTTTCGGTTGTGTGCGGTAACGCCTCGTTGTCGAGCTTGCGGTCGTAAGACAGGAAGCTGAGGTCGATATCGGATAGATACAGCACACAGGTTCCACCCACTTCATGCTCGCCCCAAATTTTGTCTTTGTAGTATTTTCCGGGGTTTTCCTGAATACGTTTTCTGGCGATTTCCAGCAATTCCTCCCGCTCGCCGAATATCGTTGCGCCTTCGGGACAGGCCTCGGTGCAGGCCGGCTGCTGGCCGTTTTTAACCCTGTCGTAACACATGATGCATTTACGTATATATGGAACCTGCTGATCCCAGTCATATCTGGGAATGCCGTAAGGACAGGCCATCATGCAGTAACGGCAGCCCATGCATTTGGCATTATCATAAATAACCGGGCCTTCCTTGGTCTTTTTCAGCGCTCCCACGGGGCAGACCGACTCGCAGGCCGGTTCGAGGCAGTGACGGCACTGCTTACGGACAAAAGTATCGTTCGGTTTTATCACGATCGAGGTCCAGTTCAATGCTGACAGGCCGTCGTTCTGCGTCCAGCGCCGGGGGTAGTCGCCCGGAAGGTCGTATGTCTGTTTACAGGCTTTAACGCATTTAAAGCAGCCTATACATTTCGTTATATCTGTAAGGATAGCTTTCATACCGGCATCTCCTTCTTACCTAATGTTTCTGCCACATCCTGGCCGGATTTGGGCGGGAATTTCCAGCCCAGAGTCGAGACAATCTGCGAAAACGGCACAAGTACACAATGAGCGATTTTCGTAAACGGTATGAAGACGAAGATCAGTTCAGCCGACAGCATGTGCGCCAGCATTGTCCACTGGTACACACCTGCCCCGATTGCCATATTATTGCAGACATAGCCGGTTACGAACGGTACCGCCAGCAGAATCGGCCAGATATAGTCCTGGGGACGGCTGAGGAAACGGGCTTCCTTCGAGAAAAGCCTTCCCAGGAATAGACCTACCGCGGTTACCATGGTAACAATTGTCAGGATGTCGGCAAGGTTGTCGCTTAGGACCGGCCAGCCGATACCGATTGACTCCCTGATCAATTGAACATGTCCGATTAGAAATATCGGTACCAGAATTAGTCCAACATGAAAGGAAAATGATATTATACTGTATAAAGGCCGTTTTTTCCAGAGCCGCAGAACCGGGATTAGCCATCCCAGGGTATTCTGGGTAATCATTTTCCAGGGCATTACCTTGTCATCGGTCTGCCGGCGCGCCTGAATCACACCCCAGACTGTCAGCACGACTATGCGCAGAAGTCCAAGCAGCATGATGGCGAAGGTCAGCCGGAAAAGAGGCCCTGCCACAAAATCCATAAATCCCTGCATCTATTCCACCTCCTCTTCCACGGCTTCCGGAGATTCCTCTTCTTCTTTTTTCACCTTCAAAGATTCATCGAATATTATCGCTTTATAAACCAGGTCGTGGAGTCCGACAATCTCGACATCGTCCATGCCCTGGTCCTCCATCAATTCGCGCAACTGCTTCTTGCAGTTGGCGCAGGGCGCGACCACATATTTGGCGCCCGTCTTTTTGATCTGTTCGGCTTTGGCCTTGCCGCCAATCATTGTGCGGTAGGGACGGATTTCGTCGATCGAAACCGTGCCGCCTCCGCCTCCGCAGCAGATATTATTCTTGCCGCTGGGAGTCATCTCCACATAGTTTTTGCAGAATGACTTCAGAATCTCACGCGGCTTATCTATAATCCAGCCCTGACGGGCGATATTGCAGGGGTCATGATAGGTTACCGGATCGGTTATAACGTTGGGATCCAGCTTGATCTTGCCCTCTTTGAGCATATCATAAAGATATTCCATGCAGTTTATCACCGGGGGAGCATCCTTGCCGCCACAGAAAACCGGCACGAAGTATTTAGCCGAACGGGAGGCATGACCGCATTCCCCGATCAAGATCTTTTTGCCTTTAAGCCTGCGGGTTTCCTCTACCACTTTCTTGACCACACGGTCAAGCATCCGGTCGCTGTAAAAGAGACCGTAGTTGATACCGTCGAAGTAGCCGGTTCCGATTGTCCATGATCCGCCGGTGGCGGTGAAAACCGCGGCGTTACCCATCAACGTGTCCGCTTCCATCAGGAAGTCGGATACCGCCGGGAAGAAGACATACTCGCAGTCTTCCTGGTCGATCGGGAATTTGATCTTGACGCCCTTTTCCTCTTCCATATCCTCTTCCAGGAATTCCAGTGTATCCAGAAGGGC
>CAZBZV010000096.1:0-9097 GCA_964496505.1 uncultured Ignavibacteria bacterium
TTAACGAGTTCGAACGTTTCGACCGGCATATCGAAAAGCTGCGCCGCAAAGGCGAGGAAAACCGCATCCATTATGTCAGCATTTGTTCTCCCAATTATCTTCATGATGCCCATATACGTTTCGCGCTTCGTGTCGGGGCCAATGCTATCTGCGAGAAACCGGTGGTTATCAAACCCTGGAATATCGATGCCCTGGCCGAGCTGGAAAAAGAGGATAAGCAGAAGGTCTTCACCGTATTGCAGCTTAGGCATCATAAATCGATTATCGAGCTTCGTGAAAAGCTGAAAAAGAATTCCAAAAAAGATAAAACAGATATCGAACTGACTTATATCACCCCGCGCGGACCCTGGTATCATTATTCATGGAAGGGACGTATCGAACAGTCGGGCGGCCTGGCTACTAATATCGGCATTCACTTTTTCGATCTTCTTATCTGGCTCTTCGGTGATGTTGAGATGAAGGAGGTTCATGTTTCCGAGCCGACACGTATCGCCGGTTATCTCGAGCTGGAGAAGGCGCGTGTTAGATGGTATCTCTCGGTCGACAAAAATGATCTCCCGAAGGCGGCTAAAGAGCAAGGGAAAGTCTCGTACCGTTCGCTCACCATGGATGGTCAGGAGATAGAATTCTCCGGCGGCTTCACCGATTTGCATACGGTGGTCTATAAGGAGGCGTTGGCCGGACGCGGCTATGGTCTTAAAGATGCGAGGCCTTCGGTGGAAGTTGTGCACGCCATCCGCGAAGCCAATCCTATCGGCCGCAATCCTAACTCACATCCTTTTTTGAAATAAGATACAAATATCTCGCGGCGCACGATTAAGTTTCAGGAATATATTATAACAAGCGCAAGAATTTTAAAACCTGTAAGATATACAGGATATGTATCCTCCCTCATCTGTTTTTTGGGGCAATAGACGCAATTGATTATTATTCCATCTTTTTAGGATTTATAGGACTATTTACATCTCTTGCTGTTTTAATTGATGCGATGAGATACAGAATAATCATAGGTGATAATTATATTGAAAAAAGAGGGGTATTCACCACAACGAGAATATATTTTAGAGAAATCGCTTTTTTAAGGAATACAAGTCACACACCATAATAGCCGCGGGCACGAAATCTATACATATTGGAAACAATATTGAAAACTGGGGTGCGTTAATAAGGGAGTTAAGGAATAAAATGTCTTAACTGTTTTTTTCAATAGGCAACCCCCCCCACCCCTGGCGGAGATGGGGTGTCCGTGAATATGCGCAGCTATTGTCATTGACGAAATCGACAATCTTTATTTTTTACGCGCCGAACTTTTCGAGTTTACCGGCGTGGGCGAGGGCGAGGGGCATAAGATCAGTCGAGGGATGACGTCCCATGCTGCCATTCAAACATTCCGCCTCGGTGAAGACCCTGCACTCATCCGGGCGGTCATGGCGTGACTTGAAAAGCACCGGCACCGGATGCCATGAATGCGCCTTAAGGCTCCAGGGCGTGGAATGGTCGCAGGTGATAATCAAAACATCGGGATCGAGTTTGACCAGGGCCGGAACAATCCGCTTGTCCACTTCCTCGATCATCTTTTTCTTATTCTCGAAATTGCCGTCCTCGCCGTAGGAGTCGGTCTTCTTGACATGGAAGAAGAAAAAGTCGTAGTCCTCCCAGAACTTCTTGAGTTGCGCAATGCCGTCCTCAAAATCCTCGTAAGGCGGAAGGGTCTCCATACCCACCAGTTTCGCCAGCCCGCGGTACATCGGGTACTCCGCAATCGCGAGGGCATTAAGCTTATAGCGGTCCTTGAACGTTGGCAGCTCGAGGGGATTGGAGTAACCGCGCAGTAGTACGAAGTTGGCGGGATGATTGTCCTTTAATATCTCTTTGATCTGATCCAGTACTTTGTTCAAAACCCGTTCGCTTTTCTCCGCTTTAGGTATCAACGCCCGCGGCGGATTGGGCGGAACTCCGGTCGCCTGCGGGTCGGTCTCCTCGACTTCCTCAGCCAGACCATACCCGCGCAGTACCACCAGCACACGGTGCTGGCTTTCGGTGCGCAAAAAGAGCTGGACATCATCGGGCATCTCGATATTATTGAGTATCAGCTTGCAGGCCTTTTTATTTTCCTCGTCAGAGATTCGTCCGGCACGGCGGTCGGTGACATTGCCCTTGTCATCGATAGTGCAAAAGTTTCCGCGCGCGGCCAGATCTCCGGGCTCGAGCTGGAAGTCCAGGCCAAATGCCGACAAAAGCCCGCGTCCGACATTATTCTCAACCGGATCATAGCCGAAAAGCGAAAGATGTGCTGGGCCGCTTCCGGGAGTAAGTCCGGGAGCGATTGGATCGCAAAGGCCGAATGTGGCCGTTTTGGCAAGCTCATCCATGTTCGGGGTTTTGGCCTCGGCCAACGGTGTGTCCTTGCCTTCGGCAGGGATATCTCCCAGACCGTCCATAACAAGATACATTATTTTGCTGTCGGTTTTTTTCGCGAGATCGCTGATAATGTCCGCGCCCATATATAAAACTCCTTTTAATCTTCAAGATTTTGGATATACTATATTGCAAAGTCCCGTATGTCAATTTAAAAGAATTGGGCGGGCTATTGTTCCCGGTAATCGGGGATTGCATAAAAGAGGAACCGTCAGGTCACAATCCCGTTTTCGACGGGATCAGGACTTGACGGAACTCGATTAGATATGCCGCAGGGTCACACCCACCGATTTCATCGGCGGCCAAGACCCTGCGTAACAACAGTGTTGTTAGTTTTACATGCGGCGGCAGGAATCCAATCCTGACAGCGCAGATAATTCCAAAGGTGTTTTATGGTTTTTGATCATGAGGGTTTGGTGAGGCTAGCCGATGCGGTCAGCAAGGAGCGTGACAGGATTACGATCTCGACTGATCTGGGATTGTCCGAGACGGAAATCGATTTGCGCGAACTGAAGATCGATCCGAAGATGATCCTGCCAATTTTGAAGAAAGAGCGCGGGATTTTCAAGCTGGAGAAGGGACATCTGGAGCATCTGGCGGTTTTTGATGACGGTTATTATCAGCTTGTATCGACCGGCGAGGCCCCGACGGTTGAGATTGACGGAATCCAGATGCATCGCACCAAAGAGGTCAAGCCGTTCGAGGATGCCCGCCAGAAAGCGGAGACCGTGATCAAGAAGGGGGATATGGTTCTGGATACGTGCGGCGGGCTGGGGTATACTGCGATCTGGGCGGTGCGTATGGGCGCGGTGCATGTCGATTCGTGCGAGCCGAATGAGAATATCCGAATGCTTCGCAAGGAGAATCCCTGGTCGCAGGAGTTGTATTCCGATAAAATTAAAGTCCATGAGATGACTGCGCAAGAATATATGGCTGAATGTTATGATGATCAGTACGACTGCATTATTCATGATCCGCCGCGGTTTTCGCTGGCGGGTGAATTGTATTCATTCGAATTTTATTCGAGGCTGGCGGAGATCATAAAGCCAAAGGGCAGGCTCTTCCATTATACCGGTAATCCGTATTCAAAGGGCCGTCCCAGGAATTTTGTGGAAGGCGTGATCAAACGTCTGGCCGAGGCCGGATTCAAGACGCAAAGGATGGATCAGGTTTTGGGAGTGCGGGCGGTGCAGAGATAAATTCCGGAACCAAATAGTCGATTAGAGATTATACTTGACTAAATGTTCTTATGAAATATAATTAGATTCTTGTGCTGGAGTAGCTCAGTTGGCTAGAGCACCTGACTGTGGATCAGGGGGTCGGCGGTTCGAGCCCGCCCTCCAGTACTTTTTTTGTGGCCATATTTAATCCTACTTATACTTAAATGAAATGAGGTTCCGGGCGCAAGGGGACTTACGCTCGGCACGAACGATTGGGAATTTAGACCTGGATCCGGGATGTATACCAGGCACGAAGTATTATTGCGGCAAGTCCATACTGGTTTTGCGCGTGCTTTCTTATAAGTACCTGCCCAAAGTAATTTGGGCGGGCCACACACTTGGCTAATAAGTAGGGAAAGGGTTCCCGACGGCACGGTAAGACTTCTTCGCCCAGAATAACGGTTTGTTCAATTTATTTTTTGGGAGAATTGCTATACCCGGATGCCGTAGGTTTTTATCTTGCGCCAGAGAGTGGAGCGATGCACTCCCAGTTCGCGTGCGGTGCGGGTTTTGTTGCCGCCGTTTCGCTGCAGGGCTTCCTGTATAATCTTCTTTTCGCTGGAACTGACCGGGGAGATACCGTTACTCTCGACATGATCCTCAGTAATATTATGGGGGAGATGATGCGGTTTAATTTCCTCGCTGTGACACATCACAAAGGCATGCTCAATGGCATTCTCGAGCTCACGGACATTGCCGGGGAAAGCATATTTTCGGAGCATATTCATCGCCTCGGGAGACATACGCTGCACCGCGCGGCGCGTTTTTTGTTTGAAGACCTGGATGAAATGGTTGACCAGAAGAGGTATATCCTCGGGTCTTTCACTCAGAGCCGGGATTTTGATATTTACCACATTGATTCGATAATATAAATCCTTGCGAAACCGGCCGTTTTCGATTTCGGATGCCAGGTCGGCGTTGGTGGCCGCAATCACACGGGCATCGGTGCGCATGGTTTTGGTCGATCCCAGAGGGCGGTATTCGCCGTTATTGAGCACGCGCAGGAGTTTCACCTGCAATGCTACATCCATCTCGCTGATTTCATCCAGGAGCAGCGTCCCGCCGTTGGCGAGGCAAAACTGCCCGGGCTTATCGCGTTTGGCATCGGTAAATGCGCCTTTTTCATAGCCAAAAAGCTCTGATTCAAGCAGGTTAGCGGGCAGGGCGGCGCAGTTGATTCTGATATAGGGACCGTATTTGCGCGGGCTCAGATTATGTAGTATCTGGGCAAAAAGCTCCTTACCGCATCCGCTGGGACCTTCGATCAGCACGCTGCAGTCGGAATCGGCAATATCGGGGAGAAGCGCGATCAGCTTTTGCATTTTGTCATTTACACTGACGATATCACGCAGGGCCTGTTTGCGTTCGAGGCTTTTTTCGAGATAATCAATTTCCGAGATATCCCGGAAAAACTCCACTCCACCCACGATCTCGGCGTTCTCGTCTCTCAGCATTGTAGTCGACACGCTGATCGGAATCTCGCAGCCGTCACGGGTTATAATAGTTACCCGCGCATTTTCGACCGGGACACTGGACTTGAGCGTATCCTTGAGGGCACATTTCTTGTTGCAGATTTCTGTGCGGAAAATATCGTAGCAATGTTTTCCGACCGCCTCATCCGACTTGAACCCGGTGATCTCCTCGGCCGCCTTATTGAAGGATGTGATGATACAATCCCCGTTTACGGTGAAGACACCGTCGGAGATGCTGTCGAAAATTATTTCACTTAGTTTCTGAGCCATCTCATCCGTTCGCAAATAACGTTCATTAATAATATGTAAATTATATGCTGTAAATCAACATATATTCCGGGCCGCTAAAGCTCAGGCCGAAATCCTGCCGATTTCGCTCCAGCAGCCTTCGGGCAGGCCCAGTTTCTCGACGATCATCCTGGCTCTGCTGTTCAGACGGAACTGGTCCGGATTATCCGGCCCTACCAATACCACAGGGCAGATAAACTCATTGGCGAATTCCTCTATCGGAAGATTCGAGAATGTCGCATCGGGCTCCGGATAGGCCAGAACCAGGACCTGAAATTCACGAATCACCAGGCAGCGATGAAGCTCGGTCCATTCTCTGTCATCGCAAAGCCGGAATCCGACATCCAGATAATCGCCCGCGAGCCTGTCGTAATAGATACGAAGCTCACGCTCCCGTTCGATAGCCAGTTTCTCACGTTCTTTGGGCGAAAGACTATCCGCCGAACGGTCTAAGGGATTGTAGGGATCCTCGAGAAAGTGGAATACATTCAACTGGATATCATGCATTCGGGAAAGATCGAGAGCATACTTGAATGCCCAGTCTCCCTGTTTAGAATAGTTTGCACAAAATCCGATTGCATTTAAAGTCGGTATTGCCATAACTCCTCCGAGTTTATGTTAAATATTGATTTATTCATATTCAGCTCTTTTCGACTTTCGTTTTTGTGATCTCCTTCAGGTAATAATCGGAGTACAAAGCCCCCACCGGATTGTGGGCAAGCGATTTGTCCTTGACAAAAAGGGTGGATACGGGCGCTTTGCTCTCCTTTGAAAAGATACAGTCCACGCCCATGCACAGGCCCACAATGATATTTATATCGGTGCCGATTTTATTAAGCATCTTCGCCTGTCCAACCGGATTACAGGTGATATTCGAGAAGTCCGCCTTATCATCGGATATAATCGATCCTGTATGAGGGTCGAATGTCCGCCTGCCGCCGATTTTACAGCAGACCGGGTAAACCTCGAAAAAGCGCCTGAGAAGGTTAGTGAGGATCTCGGTCTGTTCGAACATGTCGATACAGAAGGCGATCCCGATCTTACGGTATTTCATCCCCAGGCAGAAATAGATTAGTTCGGTCACACGGCAGAGCGTACGTTCCTTCTCAGCCATAACATCAAGCGACGACTCCAGTATACTGCGGGTGAGAGGATCGTCAGCGCCGGTATCCTTGCGAAGCCCCGGCCGGCAAATCTCTCCACGCAGACATACTTTGTCGCTGCACGATATGCAGTCTATCGATTCGAGATCGGGGAGAGGCTCACCGCTTTCATTATTCGGCAGCTCATTATGAGGATTGTCCGCATTATTTTTTGATTTGTTTTTGGATTTGGATTCGTTCTCTCTGCCGCCTGAGAAACCATATCCCGAATGCATTTCGCCGCTTTCCAGCGCGTCTTCGGCCTGATCGCCGGAACAGCAGACATTATCAATTATCATTATGCCGTGGCTCTCCACAAGATCGCGGGTCTCGCGATTTATACCACCGCAGACGAGTATATCGGTATCATGGCTATCCAGAATTCGTATAAGCTCAATCCAGGTGCAGTCTTTCAGATTGACCTTCCTGCGTGAGACAATCTTATTGCCTTTTAAAACGACGAATAGAACGAATTCCGCAATCGTACATCGCGGAGCCACTCTTCTGGCGAATATTGGTATTGCATAACACATAATATAATCCTTCCAAAGTTCATATTGGCAATTAGTGTGCCGAATGAATCCAGATAATAGTGTTGCAAATCCCTGATGCGACAGTTGCAGGGACTTATTATAGCGTTTTTTGCTCTAAAGAGCTAAAAGACAGTGTCTTTAATCAGTTTGAAAATTTCTCAAATAATTATTAAATAAGCTTTTACGGGGACATGTAAGGCCATCATTCAATGCTTAAAAACCGTTGCATCGCCTGTCGCAATGCGACGTCATGTTGCAACAGATGCGACAGTATGTCGCATTAAATCTGCGAAGTGTCGCTCTCCCGGAACCACCTTTTCATGAAATTTATTAGCAAATTCAGGTGTTGATTTATTGCCCGAAACTATTATGTCCTGCTTGTATTTATGCTCAACATCACAAAGCAAAAGAGGCCTTTGATTCAATTTGTCTCTGCTTCAATATCCCTTACTTCGAACTCTCCGGCACACTCTTTGCGACATTGCTTTTTTGAACATTGATATGTATTGGAGATAAAAACATATGAGCACAATACCAGAAGAATCAAAAGTCCAGACCATCAAGGAAAAGAAAAGCTATCCATACTATATCGAGAATCCGGTTGAGGAGAATCGGGTGGAAAGGTTTCTGGAAGCGTTTGCGGCGATACTTAAGTATACTGATTATAAACCGCTTCTGGATTCCTACTGCAATTCCAGCGCTAAATGCAATCGCTGTGCGGTAACATGTCCTGTATTTCAGGTAACTCACGACCCGCGCGATATTCCCTGCTATCGTACCAATCTGCTTCTGGATACCTACAAGCGCTATTTCACGATTGGCGGATGGTTCAAGTCGCGCTTTACAAGCACATTCGAACTGACCGACGATATTATCGATGAGATGCTGGACGGCTTCTACCGCTGCACAGCCTGCCGACGCTGCACACGGGAGTGCCCGATGGGTGTTGACCATGGAATGATCACTCGTCTGGGACGCTATATTCTCAGCCTGATGGGAATTGTGCCCAAGGCCCTGCAGGTCAGCACGCGGGAGCAGCTCGAGGGCGAGACCCATAATACCTCGCAGATTCCCAAGGCGGCTCTTCTGAATACGCTCGAGTTTTTATCGGAAGAGCTGAAGGATATGCTGGGAATCGAAATGGAATTTCCGGTGGATAAGACGGGACGCGATTATGTTTTCTTCTGTGCAGTCAGCGATTATCTGCTTGAACCGGAGACATTGATGGGCAATGCAGCGGTGTTATATGCTTCGGGCGACTGGGATAAATGGACAATCGGAACCTGCAACTACGACGGCATTAACTATGGTCTGTTTTACAGCGACTGGCATTTGGAGAGTATAATCAAGCAGTTGATCGGCGAAGTGGACCGTCTCAAGGGCAAAAATATTTTGATTGGCGAGTGCGGGCATGCCTCCCGATCCGCACATGATTTTGTGCCGGTCTTCAGCAATGGCAAGCCTTATCCGGTCTATAACTTCATGGAGTACACATTAAAGTGTATTAAAGAAGGCAGAATTAAACTCAACAAAGATATAGTAACCGAAAAAGTAACTTATCATGATCCCTGCAATATCGCCCGTTCAGGGTGGATTGTTAATCAGCCCCGGGAGATTCTGAAATCGTTCGTTCCGAATTTCGTCGAAATGACCCCGCACGGCAAAGATAATTACTGTTGCGGCGGTGGGGGCGGTCTGGTTTCGGTTGATGAGATTCATGACTTTCGCATGAATATCGCCGGTAAGGTAAAGGCGGAGCAGATACGCAGGACCGGAGCGGAGATAGTGATCTCGCCCTGTGCCAACTGCAAGAAGCAACTTAAGGAACTGGTAGAGCATTACGAACTGCCCTGCCAGGTGATGGGTATTCATGACCTGATCCTAAAGGCAATCGAGATACCGGGCGCTAAGAGCGCTGCAGAACGCAAAGAAGAAGCCGAGATGTTCGCGATGTAGTTTAGGTATGAAAGGCATCGCACATCTGAATGGGCCTTTCCAGTTCGGCAGCACGTTGCTGCAAGACC
>CAZBZV010000097.1:0-9071 GCA_964496505.1 uncultured Ignavibacteria bacterium
TATTGGCCGGTTTTAACCCGACCCCAACTGGCTGGTTTTAATCCGACCCGTGACAATCCAATCGACTCCAATCTGACACCCGGCAGACTACGAAGTAGACCCGGGAATGTCTGGCGAATATACGAACAGACACCAGGCTTCAGGATCTTTCGGCGGTATTTGCAGACCCAAACTACATGGTATTGCAGACAATACATGCTATGTGCAGTCCTGATTACCTTCATAACGGTAATATACCGCCTCAAGGCTCATTCATCCACGGTTAAAACCGTGGTGTTCTGTCTTCGACCGCATAAAGAGAAGTAGGGCTGGCTGGAGTTTTTCAAGGCGAGCGAGTAATCAAAAAATAAATGTGAATAATTAAATGTGCGCTGTCAGGAATCCCGTCCTGGCAGCAATCTGCGGCAGGAAAGGATTCCTGCCGCCGCAATTTAAAGACCTTTTGCCTTGCTATTATAATTACTATAAATCTAATTGCCTGTATTGATTCCGATAAAAGACCCCTCTAAGAAGAATATCATAAAGCAATCTATCATGATAATCAAGTCCCTTAAATCGATCAAAATTTTCGAGATTTGCCATGGCTTCACTAAATGAATTTCCCGGTAGATGATTTGACTTAATCTTAATCTCCAATAATTCGGATATTTGATGCGTCTCCCTATTTGCGATAATAGTCTCAAAATCTGATATCGAAATAAATTCAATCTCATAATCCTTTAATACTTTTTGCTTATCTTGACTATAATCCTCAAGCAATATTCCTTTTAAAAAATCCAGTTCAAAGAACATATCATTGCATACAACCACTGAGTAAACCTTAAATTTAGGATATCTTCTCCTGAAGTCATTCACAACGGGTGGTAATTGCTCAACCACTTCATCAAGATATCGCTTATGAAGAAAGTCCTTAAAATCGCTATAATCTTCAATTTCTAACGCATGTTTATTAAAACGCGTTGATTTGCACTCAATAATAATTATGCCCCCACCCTCAAGAATAATCCAATCACATTTTTTCCCGGTACTTGGGTCATATGCATAGGTATCACCATTAAATAAAGTTTCATCAATTTCAAAGTTCTCTTTTAGAAGATTTCCAACATATGCCTGAAATAATTCACCAAACTGATTGGTAAAATCTTGGTTGCGAATTTCCCATAGATTTAAATATGTTTATAAAGTCATAGTACAATCCAATTGTAAGTTTGTGAGTTAACAGTAGTGGAATTGGACAGAAATATTTTTGTGGTTCATATTCAATTAATGGAAATGTTCTAAGGAAATTAAAGCGATATGTAATATCGATATCATGATTAGCATCATTTTTGATTGAAATCCTCCTAAATTCTTTGCCAGTTGTGCTGCATATTGAAAAATAGCCATTTATTTTTTCATTGGTCATGATATCGTTGAATTGCTTTACTGCATTTTCTTTTAGTATGTCATGACTTAGCTCACATGATTCTCTCATTGATGCAATTGAGAACATCCCTAGCCCAAGGTAATCCAATATGCTGAGAGATTTTTGTCGGCTAAATATTTTTAATAGATCTTGATTACTTTTAATCAATCTTGCTGAGTCATAATAAATTCCTATTGTCCTCGGAATTAATCTAAGCAAAGGCCCCTGCATTGTTATTTGCTGAGAGTAGACCTGCAATAAAGCTCTCGTAAAGCGAGTTTTTCCATTAACATTATAGCTCTCATAACTATATTCATTCATTTTGTAATAAAGATCGTGCAATTTTAGCAGTATATCATTATTCAAAACTTGCGGCCTATTAAAGCTTGTAGTGTTCTTTAGTAATTCTTTTACGATGAAGGCAAGTTCCCAAACACTTATTCTTACGCCTTTAACCTCCAGGGTTGTATCATGCATTTCTCTAAACATCTTATTTGATAGCTTACCAATGTATCGTAATGAATCATACAATGATAGCTTTTTTATAATAGACTTAAAATTCTTATATAATTCACTGGTCATATATACCTGCCATCTACGCAAGCCATAAGGATATATTTCATGCCTTTTTTAAATGTAACAAAAAACCCAGGCGCTCAGGCACCTGGGGCCACCAGAACTCAGGTCCTGATGGGATGATAAAAAGCTGATTGGTTCTAGTCTTTCACTTCGATTTTTACCTTAATTGGATCTTCTTGCGAATCCATATATAATTTTGAGCCATTTGAGGACAATTCTACATCAATTTTTTCAGGTCCCATCGCACTTTCATCTTCCTTTTCAAGCGTAACAATTACGTTCTCAGGAGTTAAACCATTCCACCCACCAGTAACGGCATCAACAACAACACCAATCAAGCCAGTAAATAATACATCAAGGACGATATAACCAAACTTAGCAGATGCTTTAATATGGGCTTTTGCAGGCCTGTATCCGTCCTTTTCAAATGTCAATTCATAGCTGTTCTTTCTAGAAAGAGAAACACTTGCCGGGGTTGTGTACTCGCCTATTCCCGGCTCTGCTGTGACCATTGAAGATGATGGTGTACTTTGCAGCTCAATTGTTTGACTCGATCCCTGAAACATCGTCCCACAGCCAGAAATCAAAGCAAGGGCAATTAGTAAAATTGGAATTGGAATCAATCGCTTCATACTTCCTCCCAGGATAGCAGATTATAAATATGTGGTCTCAAAATGCGATTATTTATAATAGACTTGAATTATATTAATGTCAAGGAATTTAGATGAGATAAATAATAAATCATCCACAAAAAAACCGGCGGATGAGGACATCCGCCGGTCACTCAATTTTGTGTTATTTAAACGCCTACTTCTCGCCGGGGGTGTTGGGGTCCTTGTAATGGGATTTCTGCATCTCCTGCATCGATTCCATAAACTCCTCGCCGGTGATTACGCCCTTCTTGATCAAAAGCCTGACCAATGCCTGCGAGGCCAGATTGTTGGAGAGCGCCAGCTCCTCGAATGATACCTCCTTAACATTACCGTCGGGCATCTGTATCTTCATCGCAACTTTCTTCTTCTCAAACATCCTTATCACTCCTTTTTATGGCCTCGTTCATGCTTCCGGAACGGAATCCGGCCAGGTCAAGTGTAACCCAGATAAATCCCAGCCTGCGGAACTCATCGGCTATTTTATCATGTAATTTTTGATTGTAAACCTTTTTTATGTCATCCAGCGGCAGTTCTATCCGCGCCAGCTTGTCGTGATGACGTACCCGCAGCTGTTTGAATCCCAGCGAACGAAGATACTCTTCGGCCTTTTCCACCTGTCCCAGCTTCTCTTTCGTTACCGGCGAACCGTAGGGAATCCGTGACGCCAGACAGGCCATCTGCGGCTTATCCCAGACCTCCAGTCCGAAATGGCTGGCCAGTTCGCGCAGATCGGCCTTGGCCAAACCCGCCTCATACAAAGGCGAGCGCACATTGAATTTTTCAGCCGCCTTTCGTCCCGGACGGAAATCGCCCACATCATCGGCATTAAAACCATCAAAGACCACATCATGCCCGTCGAATATCGACGGATCGGCCAGCCTGCCGTAAAGCTCCTGCTTGCAGAAAAAACAGCGGTCGACCGGATTTTTGGCGTAGTTGGGATCGTCAAGCTCCTCGGTTTCAATGATCTTATGCCGCTCTCCCAGTCCCAGGGATTGGGCGAATTCCTGCGCCTTCTCAAGCTCGCTGCGCGGGTAACTGGGCGAATCGGCAGTAACCGCCGAGACATGCTCCGCGCCCAGAGCATCAACTGCGGCATAAAGTAAAAAGGCGGAGTCAAGACCGCCTGAGTATGCCACAATCACCGAATCGAAGCCCGCAATTATACCTTTGAGCTTCTCATATTTTTCAAGCAGTTGGTTTCTCATTCCAGCCGGATAACCTCTCCTTCCGTCAGGAAATATACGGGCACATAGACATTCTCTCTTTGAGCGCTGAAGCGGATTTTTCCCGAGGCGCCCTCATATTCCTGCTTCTCCCGCACACATTTCCAGATCTCATCCGAGGTATACAGCCCCTTCCTTACGCAGTCGAGCACCATATTGGCCGCATCATAGGTCGCCGCCGCCACCTCCTCGGGCGGCTCTTCATACTCGGTTTGATAGAGATAGTTGAATTTCAGCCAAAGCGTATCCTCCGGAAGCGTCAGGGTCTTGGAGACAAACAGCACCGGATTATCCTTACTCTCACGCATCTCCACGATCTCGCTTTCGCCGTAGGAATCGGAACCGAGCAGGATAGTGTTGATTTTATAGAAGCGAAGCTGGGGCAAAAGCAGCTTCAGTTCAGATTCATAGGAGGGCATAAAGATCGCCGGGACATGCACCGGAATTTCCTCGACCTCCATTGTATCCCCTTCTTCATTTAAGAAAATCTCGGCCACAAATGTATCCGGCAGAAGCTGCTCCTTGAGTTCAAGAAGGAATCTGCGGTAGTCACGAGTGCCGCGGGGATAAAATGTCTGGTAAAATACAGTCGCGCCGCTGTCTATGGCGGTGTGCACGAAGCCGTCCGATATTTGCTTGCCGTAATTGTCCAGAGGCGCCAGCACAGCTACCGAATCGAGTCCGATATCGCGCGCCACCATCTCGGCCAACGCTTCACCCATCCGTTCCGGCGTGGGTGTGAGCTGAAAAAACATATCGGAAACCGAGGTCAGCCCTTTTTCGGAAGCTGTGGGTGCAATCATAGGAATATTGCCGATTTCGGAAAATGCGGCCACTCCCACCGCCTCGGCCGAAGACAGCGGTCCGATTATGGCCGAGACCGGATTACCGATTAGACTTTTGGCATCTATTGCAGCGGCAATCATATCGCCGAATGTATCATATATCTTTTTCTCGACCTCGATACCCGGCTCCTCCTCATATTCCTGAATCGCCAGATCCAAAGCGTTGGACATCATCCGTCCAAAGCGCGCCCAGTCACCGGAAAGCGGGGCAAATAGAGCAATGATCGCCTTTTGCGAGGCGAATTGTACTATCTTCTGGTTGAGAGCGCTGACTCGGCGGTCATCGGCAAAGTCCGGATAACGAACCTCAAGCTCGGCTAAAATATCCTCGGCCCGCTCGAATCGCCTCTCGAAATAGTATTTCTCGGCCGCGGCCAGACCTACTTCAAAGGCGAACTCCCGGCCCTGCGCCTCGCTCATATACGAATACAGCTCGTCGGCGTCAAGATGTGCACGCGCTACAGATATGAAATTTTCGGTGTAGATTTCGGTGTGTTCACGTTCACGGGAGTTATTGGCGGCTCTAATAAAGGCCTGTACCGAACTGTCGTAATGCTCCTGAAAATAATATATCTTGCCCAGAAAATAATGGCTGGGGGGAACATAAGTCGATTTTGGATGCGCCTTTATCAAGCGCTGAAAAACGTCTTTGCTCTGTTCGAAATTGCCGGAGTAGAAAAGCGACTTGCCCTGCAGGAGTTTGAATATTGTGATTCGTGCATCCCAGGGATAATCATTCACAAGCTCTGCAAACTGCTCGGCGGCCTGCTCGAATTTATCCTGACGATAGGAATCCAGTGCTTCCGAATACAAAAAGCCCGCATTTTCGTCATAGGTATAGTCGAGCGCAAACAGCGGCGTACCGATGAGGGTACAGAGAGCCAAGCAGAAAATGGAGACCGCCAGAGGTCCTTGCGATTTAACCCTATTTCCCATATTAATTTTACTTATAAGGAATAGCGGCCGAAATCTTCCGGATTAATCTTTTTGAGACGTTCTTTTAATGCTTCCGGGTCCGGGTAATTATCCGGTGCGCCCTCGCCTTTCTTTATATGGAACAGCTCCTCGCTGGCAAAGATCGGAGCGTCACATCTGAGAGCGATAGCAATCGAATCGGAGGGGCGCGCATCAATCTGAAGGATTCCGTCTTTGGATTTGATGTAGATCACCGCATAGAAAGTCTGTTCTTTCAACTCGGTAATCTCGATCTTCTCCACATTGCCGTCGAATCCTGTCACGATCAGCTTGATCAGATCATGGGTCAGGGGACGGCGCTGTTCCATATTCGATAATGCCATGGCGATAGCCATAGCCTCGAAATGGCCGATCCAGATTGGAAGCACCCGATTCTCCTCTTCGCCTTCGCCGTCTTCAGGCTTCAAGACCACAACCGGAGAATTGGTCGAAACATCAAGTGCAAGACCGTCGATTTTTACTTTTAATAATTCACTCATTACGAACTCTTTTTTACAACCCAGAGTTTAAGACTGGCAACTACATCGGAAGCGATTTTCACCGGCACCGTAAAGACGCCCAGCGACTTAATCGGCTCTTCCAGTATAATATTTCTACGATCTACCGTAATGCCTTCTTTGGATAATAGCTCAGAAATCATGGCCGCAGTCACCGAGCCGAAGACCTTGTCCTCCTCGCCGACATTAACTTCCGCCATTATCGATGCCTTCTCGATCCTGGCCTTGACACGCTCCGCCTCTTTCATATTCTTGCGGTCACGCATGTCCTTTTGTTTCCTGACCTCGTCAATAGCTTTAACATTACCCCGTGTTGCAGGAATAGCCAGATTGCGCGCAATCAGGAAATTGCGCCCATAGCCGTCAGCAACTTCAACAATCTCGCCGCATTTGCCGAGATTATCCATATCTTCTCTGAGAATTACTTTCATCGTCTCCTCACATCTATTATACCTATTTTATTCCATGCTTCAAGCCAAATATCGTAATTTATCCTATCCTCAAGGCCCTCAGGCGCCTGAAATCGAAATGACTGTCGATCAAACCGGCAATACCCAGGATAATTGCGGAATAGATATTCATAATTACTATTCCGAAATATACCAGCGCCTTGATATACCAGGCCGCTTTTTGCTTCCGGAGGATATACTCCACAATGGATATTCCTCCGAAACCGAAAAGGAAAAATGTATACAGAGCAACATTCTCCCCCACATCCTCGATAATACCATTGCCGAGTAAGACAAAAATCAATCCCACTCCGAAGATCACCATGACGAATTCCTTAATCTTCCAATGGTCGTACCGCGGCAGGGGCAAAAGATAGCGCCCCTCGCGTTTGAACCCGTATCCGGCCAGCATATAAGCCGCAGCCGATATCGCTGTAAAGATCATTAAAAATAATGCCGGCATAAATCTAATCATATAACCCATAAAATCTATACTCATCTCAACAGCCTGCTCGAACTGCTCACCGTTATCCTTATCCAGGCCGAGCTTTTCGGCCATTATTCTGAAATCATTCTCTAATTCGGGCCTTATCTCCTCGAAAAAGGATTCGGTTTCTCCGACACTGACGAAGAATACAATACCCAAAACCAAAATCGGCGCCAGCGCGATAAATACCGAGGAAACCGCATCCTTATTGGCCCTGATACAGGCGGCGATAATAGCGCCGGGCAAAACGACAAGCAATACCGTCATATAGAGGACAACCGAACCGCCGACTGCGAAGGATACCGCCATTGCCCCGATTGCAGCAGCCGCGCCGACTGGAAATCGTCTGTCTGTCAAAAGCAGAATCAGTCCGGCCACTGCCGGCACCGCCAAAAAAATATTGAAAATTGGAAGGAGAACCAATATTCCAAAGGCGAGTACCGCTAATGCCGCCGGAACAGTGAGTTTGTCATTCACCGCCTTCAGGCCTTTGCCTATTTAAACGTTTCTTCCACAAACGGAAGCAGCGCCATTATACGCGCACGTTTGATTGCCCGCGACAGGCGTCGCTGTGTCTTTGCGGATACGCCGGTTACACGGCGCGGAATTATCTTGCCGCGCTCAGTGATGAATTTGCGGATAAGCCGTTCATCCTTATAATCGATTTTGTCCAGCTTGATATCCGCAAAACGTCCTGATTTGCGCGTTCTCTTATCGAACATATTTCTTCTCATCGATCACACTCATCCCTTCTAAAGGTTTTCCTCTTCATCGCCCTTCATCTCCTCTTCCTTTTTCTCAGCCTCTTCTTCGGTCTCGGGCTGAGGAATCGGTGTGGGCTTTGGTTCCGGTTCCGGCGCGGGCTCGGGGGCCGATTCCGGCACGGGCCGCTCCTCTCTCTCGGGCTTCTCGAATTCCGGCTTGAAATCCGGGACTATTGTCATAAACCGCAGACAATTCTCGTTAATGCGCAGCATTGTTTCGATCTTGCCGGGCACCTCGGTAGGAGAGGTGTAATAAATGAAAGTGTAATAGCCCTGAGTTTTCTTCTTGATTTCGTAGGCTAATCTGCGGATGCCCCAGCGGTCGACTTTTTCGATACTACCGGAATTTGATTCGATAATATCGGTGACTTTCTTGATCTCATTGTCGAATTCGGATTCATCGAGCTGGGGGACAAAGATGAGACCGGTTTCATAAAACTTCACAAATAAAACTCCCTTCGGTCTTCTGGTTCTTCCAAAATAATGGAAGAACAGGGTTGATTTTAATCAGTTATATTCATTTTGCGCTGCCGTGACGCCCTCGGAAACCACCAGAGATGCCGCACGGACAGCGTTTTCGATCATTTCATTTACAATCTTCTTATCTTTATCGCCAAACGGTTTCAAGACATAAGCCTCCGAGGGTTCACCCTCGGGGGGAAGATCAATGCCCAGCCGGATACGGCTGAAGCTGTTGTTTCCCAGAGCGGCGATAATATCTTTCAAGCCGTTGTGCCCTCCTGCCGAACCGGAATCCCTGATCCGGATTTTTCCGAGCGGAAGGTTGATATCATCACAAACAACCAGAATCTCCTCCGGTTCGATTTTAAAGTAATTGCAGAAGCCTGCAATCGCCTGACCAGAAAGATTCATAAATGTTTGCGGCTTGATGGCCCAGATTTCCTTACCGTTCAAATCCAGACGGGCTTCTTTCCATTTGCCTTTGCCCGATTTGAATTTGCGGCCGTTTTTCTCGGCCAGATAATCCAGAACCATGAAGCCCAGATTATGCCGGGTATCAGCGTATTTTTTGCCGGGATTACCCAGCCCTGCCAAAAGCTTATACTGAGCCATCAAAACCCCATAATTTAAGCCAATTTCGCAATCTGTCAAGCGGATTATGGCGCTTGGTGCAAACATATAGAGGGTGTCCTGGGAGGCGCTGACCGGCTGAATTCTGACAAAGACCAC
>CAZBZV010000098.1:0-8849 GCA_964496505.1 uncultured Ignavibacteria bacterium
AAATCGAATAAGTCAGTATCGCCAGAAGCACTACGATCAGGATAAAGCTGGTGCCGCATCTTGGATGCAATCTTGTGTACTTCCTGGCATTCTCAGCCACCAGGTCCTCGCCGCTTTCATAGGCGAATATCGATTTATGTTCCGCGCCGTGATATTCGAATACTCTTCTGAATTCTCCGAATTTCGATAAAGCCCAGACATAAGCCAAAAACATGGCGGCACGAATCACACCCGCTATCAGGTTGAACCAGAGCGCCTCCTGCTTTACTCCCACAAGCTGAGAGAATAAAAGCGGCAGGAAAAAGAATATGCCGATTCCTAGCGCAAAAGCGATCACCGCACTCACACCCAGCATAAAATTATTCGATTTCTTATTGGGCTCTTTGCCCTCGGCCTTATCGATATCCTCGGCCGCAATTGATGCGGAATAGTTCAATGTCTTGATGCCGATCACCAGCATCTCGAATAGCGATACCGCCCCACGAATAATAGGCAGGCCGAGAAACTTTTTGCGTTTTGTCAGGGATACAAATTCATCCGACTGTATCTCGATTTCACCCGAGGCTCGTCTGACCGCAGTTGCCACACGATCCTTCGAACGCATCATTACCCCCTCGATTACCGCCTGTCCACCAACATTCAAATCCGGCATAGTCCAACCCCGGTTGTAGTTTTAGATATAAAAATAGACAGCATAAGTATAAAATAGCTGTCTATTTTAAACAAACAAACTCTATTGTGATTTCGAGTCTTCTTTTTTGTCTTTCTTCTGGTACTTGGCGTATTTTCTCTTGAAACGCTCTACACGGCCAGCCGTGTCGACCAGTTTCTGCTTGCCGGTGAAGAATGGATGGCATGCACTGCAGATATCGACCCTGATTTCCGGCTGTGTGGCACGTGTCTCGATCACATTGCCGCAGGCGCAGGTAATCTTGGCGTCGACATATTTAGGATGAATACCTTCCTTCATTTTAACAATCTCCTTTACAGGTTCCGTAATGAACCTCATAATCTAATTTATCCTACCGAAAAAGCAAGCAAAATATCCGCTTCTTATAACCGCTTATACCCATCCCGGTTCCCGTTTGATATAAGTTTTTGGGATATAAGGCCTTGTGCATCGACTATCATGCCGGGCAGGGGTGGCACGCCCAAACTCGCTTTGGGCGTGATATTTATTTCTATGGTCAACTTTCATGTGCCGTTGGGAACCCATTCCCGGCAGAATGAGTAGGGCAAAACCCTTTAGTGGTTTTGCCTATTCCCGCTAAACAGATAGGCAGAATCACTCCGCTTTGCTCCGGATTCTTCCCTACTCATAGATAATACTCTAAAACTTAAACTTCGCATCCGCCTGAAGGCGCCGGGTGCCCCATCCCCGATGGGCTGTATTCAGCCCATAAGGGGTGGGATTCTCCTCTTTAAATAAAAATTCTGGATGATTTCATAATCCCAACGCTTACGCATTGGGGCACCCTGGTTACACTTCCTGGGTGGCACGCCCAAACTCGCTTTGGGCGTGATATTTATTTCTATGGTCAACTTTCATGTGCCGTCGGGAACCCATTCCCCGGCAGAATGAGTAGGGCAAAACCCTTTAGTGGTTTTGCCTATTCTCTCTAAATAGATAGGCAGAATCACTCCGCTTTGCTCCGGATTCTTCCCTACTTATAGATAATACTCTAAAACTTAAACTTCGCATCCGCCTGAAGACGCGTGTAATCCTGTTCTTCCTCGAGACCCTGTTTGGTGAAGAAAAGAGTAAGAGCCAACGTGGTAGATTTCATTGCCTGATAGCTGAAATTGATCTCATGTCCCTTGCCGTCGGTACCGCCTCCGGCGAAATCCGAATCGGTAAATCGTCCAACCACCACATCCTTTTCCATATACTTGTACTGGTAACGGAAATTCCACGATCCGGGGTCCTTGGTCTTGCCTGCGGTAACTCCGATCAGCCAGCCGATATTGTCATCATCGGCAGCGACATTAGTACCGAAATCGGTGAAGAATGCCGCCGGGATATTTCTGATTTTGGTTCCGGCCTCAGCGAAGATATCGACTTCATTGAAGTCTTCGATATATCTGCCTTCATCGTCCAGAGAGTTCCCGGAGCTGAAATCGGCCTCGAAAAATGGCCGGAATCCCTGAGCGTTGACATAGTCCACATATCCGCCGCCCAGAATTATATAGCCGGGCGTGTCTGCCAGATCGAATTTCAGGCCGCCCTGGGTGCCGATAACATAGGAATCCTCATCGGAAGAGCGCTCCTCGATCCAGAAAAATCCGGCGTTAAGAAATAGCGATATCTCCTGAAGACCGTGCTCGATACTCCCGGCTACACCTTCAAGAGTTAAGTCCGGATCCCATATTAATTCCGATTTTCCTACAGCCATGAACGGATTATCCATCTTACCGGCCATAAGAGAAAGCCCTTCAACCGTCGTCGGTTTCCAGGTGACATAGGCCAGATTGATTCCCAGATTCTTTGTAGAAAAAGCATCGTCAAGACTCTGGTTATTGGAAACCGGATCATCCGAACCGGAAGACATCTGGAAAATCGCCTTGATTTCATCATTGACCTGTGCTGTCAGGCCGAAACGAAGCCTGATCCTGTGACGGTAACGGTCGCAGTTCCCCTCCCAGTCGATTGTCTCGCTGCGATACCTGAAGTCCCTTTTGAATTTGATATTGTAGTCGCCGCAGGCCGATTGCGGCAGGATCTGCTGAATAAACAACAGACATAGTGCCAAAAGAATTATTCGTTTCACGTTCCCTCCTGAATACTTTCACATTCCTTAGCTGCCGCTATTTATTAGCAAAATGTTAGCAAATTGTTAGCACGTATATAAAACATTAAGATTTTATTAAAATATTATCAGAATGTTAAAATGGGATTAGTTGAGAAAATATGGAAGTGATGTCAGTAGATGGATATATATATAATCAGTATGTGCTGAACAGCCGTCCCCAGTTCACACGCCCGGGAAAGTGGATGATATTATAGAATGGTATGGTTACGACTTTATCGATATAAGGCGGCCCCCATTGGGGAGCATTCGGATCGGGCTTCCATGAAAAATAGGTAAATACAGCCTTGCCCTTGATCAGATTTTTATCCAGAAAACCCCAGTTTCGCGAGTCCTCGGAATTGTCGCGATTATCACCCAGAACGAAAACATGCCCCAGCCGCACCTGCTTGGGACCGAAAAAGTCGCGATTGGAGAAATCAGCCGGAATTATTTTATCATCGGTGTATCTGGCGTTTTTCGGCAACGGCACCGGTTCACCATCGACATAAAGCTGTTTGGCAACTATCTCAACCGTCTGCCCCTCAACAGCCACTACTCTCTTAATAAAATCCTTGCTCGGATTGAGCGGATATTCAAAAATGATAACATCGCCGACCTTAGGATCGCCAAAATGGTAGATAAACTTATTTACAAAGATAAAGTCACCCTGGACCATTGTCCCGGCCATGGAATTGGAATCCACCCGATACGCCTGAACTACAAAGATCCTCAGGATTACCGCGATTACCAAAGCGATTAATACCGCTTCGATTATATCCTTAATTCTGGCCCGTGCACGTCGTTTCTGACTGCGGGTCTGACCGATAGTTTTAACGTTTGAAACGTTTTGCACATCCTGCATAGTTATTTGATTTATCGGTAAATAGACGGGAATAATTGAGAGATTCGTGAGAGAATTAGTTACTCTTTTTCAATCTGAAGAACCGCCAAAAAGGCTTCCTGGGGAATTTCCACATTTCCGACCTGTTTCATGCGTTTTTTGCCCTCTTTTTGCCTTTCCAGCAGTTTCCGCTTGCGGGTAACATCTCCCCCATAGCATTTAGCAGTAACATTTTTGCGAATCGCCTTGACCGTTTCACGGGCTATTGGACGATTCCCGATAGCAGCCTGGATTGCGACCTCAAACAGTTGGCGGGGAATGAGTTCGCGCAGCTTGCTGCAAAGTTGACGGCCTCTGTTATAGGCCTTTTCGCGATGTAAAATATATGAAAATGCATCAACCGGCTGAGAATTTATAAGTATATCCAGCTTAACGAGATCGGACTTTTTGTAGCCGTGATACTCATAATCGAGCGAGGCATATCCGCGAGTATGGGATTTCAGTTTATCGAAAAAGTCGAAAATAATCTCCGCCAGGGGCAATCTGTAATTCAGACTTACACGTGTAGTATCCAGATACTCCGTGGTTTCATAGATTCCACGGCGGTCGGTTACCAGCTTCATAATATTCCCGATATAATCCGAGGGCGAAATCATCTTGGCATCCACATACGGTTCCTCGATAAAATCAATATCCTGCTGGGAAGGCAGATTTGAGGGATTCTCGATTGTAATAACCTCGCCGTCCTTCATCGTCACGCGATACTCCACATTGGGCACGGTGTTGATAATATTCAGATCGTATTCACGTGTCAGCCGCTCGCGGATTATCTCCATGTGCAAAAGTCCCAGAAATCCGCATCTGAATCCGAAACCCAGCGCGGCGGATGTCTCCGGGATGAAAATCAGCGAGGAATCGTTAAGCTGCAGCTTCTCCAGAGCATTGCGAAGCTCTTCGTAATTTTCGGCCGCAGCCGGATAAATCCCGGCGAAAACCATAGGCTTGATGTCCCTGAAGCCGGGCAGCGGCTTTAAACCCTTGCCGTCCCCGATAAATATCGTATCTCCCACCTTGGTATCCGACACGGTCTTAATCGAGGCCACTATATACCCGACCTCGCCCGCAGACAGCTTTTTGGCTTTGACCTGTTTAAGCTTCAGGTAGCCGGTCTCAATCACCTCGAACCATTTATTGGGCGCGCGAAGTTTAATCATATCGCCCTTCTTGATCTCACCGTCCACAACCCTGATATAGGGGATCGCTCCTCGGTAAGATTCGAAAATAGAATCGAAGATCATGGCGCGAAACGGCTTTTGCGGATCGCCCGTAGGAGGAGGGATATAGCTCACTATAGCCTCCAGAATCGCCTCCACTCCGGTGCCCAGCTTGGCAGAGACCTTAAAGATTTCCTCCGATTTTACTCCCAAAAGATCCATAATCTGTTTTTCCACGCCGTCAACATCGGCCGCGGGCAAATCGATCTTGTTGATAACCGGAATGATTGTCAGGTCGTGTTCAAGCGCCATATAAAGATTGGAAACAGTTTGTGCCTCTATTCCCTGTGATGCATCGACCACCAGAAGCACACCCTCACAGGCGGCCAGTGAACGCGAGACCTCGTAAGTAAAATCGACATGACCGGGAGTGTCAATCAGGTTCAGAATGTAACTATTGCCGTCCGGGGAATCGTAATCCATTCGTACGGCATGAAGCTTGATCGTAATCCCGCGCTCCTGCTCCAGGCCCATAGAATCCAGAATCTGTTTGACATTTTCACCCGGCTCAATCATGCCGGTCAGTTCCAGCATGCGGTCAGCCAACGTCGACTTGCCATGGTCGATATGGGCGATAATCGAGAAATTTCTGATAAACTTCATATCCATAACGGCGGGAATAATACGATTATTACAAGACCTGTCAATAGACTTATTATGTCTGATAAAAATAGATTTGACACTTGTTTCATATATCCGTCCAGACCTGAAGAGGCTTTTTGCGGATTTTCGATATTTTTGGGATTAAATCCGAGTCGAAATTGTATAAAATTTAGAGGACTGAATTATAACTTTGAAAAAACGGCAGAAAGAGATTAATATGAGAAAGATCAGTTTCATTTTTATATTCTTTAGTTTATCTGGCATTTTAATCATTGGCTGCTCCGATTCCACTTTTCAGGCTCAGGTGGGCGAAACAGTCGATATAGACTATGGAAATTCGGTTTATATTTCAGACGCCGATTTGACCATCTCCTTTGACGGCCAAGTGGCCGATTCGCGCTGCCCGATTAACGCTTATTGCGTTTGGGCCGGACAGGCCGAGGCAGAGTTCACTATCCGAAAAGGCGACGAAATGCCCGTAATCTCGAGGGCAATCCATAGCCCGAATCCAAATCTAACCAAACCTGCAAAATATCCGGGCTACGAGATCAGGATGGTAGAACTTCACCCCTATCCCCAGGAACCGGGAGATATTGATTTAAATGCTCGAATTGCAACAATAGTCGTATCCGAGAAAAATGATGATCCGGACGTCGATACGGTTCATTTCTCGACCCTACCACCATCTGATTTGATGATCGATCCCTTTGAACTTGCTGGTGTAAGTATCGAAGACGACATCCTGACTTTGACCGTACGCTACAGCGGCGGATGCAAGGATCATGATTTCACGTTGTATATGGCGCCTCCTGCATTTCTGGAATCATACCCGGTACAGGCGAATATTTACCTCGAGCACCAGGGGTACGGCGACGCCTGCCATGCATATATAACCGAGGAACTGCAATTCAACCTTCGACCGATAGCCGAGCAGTACATGGCCGGATATAATCAGTATGATGATATATACCTGAATGTATACGAGTATTTCGAGGGTGAGCCTTCTGATTTCCTCAGAGTCACATATTCACCGGAATAAGCTTCAAAAAGATAAAAGAAGCAGTCCGCCTTCGCATAGCCCCATACTCTCCCAGACCCCGCATACGAAATCAATGCGCTCGGGAGTTTTGAAGACGGACTGCAGCCAACATGGTAAATCGGGCACGCTCCTACAGGCAATTTCCGCACATAAATATCGGTTTTGATAGGTTAGATCGCTTATCTGCTTTTGGGTACCTCCTTTTTATCGACCTGCCAGAACGTTTTATATGCCCGATACACCAGCGCGCCGGACATAAATGCCACGGCTTGTTGCCGGCCTTGTGGATACAAAGCCATCAAAATGCGAAGTCAGTTAAAAGACAGGGTGCGAAAATTAGAGGATTCTAAGTCGAAATATAGCCCTAATATGCTATAATTGTCAAGGCGTATTTTTCTACTACTTATTGCAAAAAAAATGGCCGCCATAGATAGGCGGCCATTTTTATAATCAACTAAAAAACATTGACTTAGTTAAGTCTGATCAACTCAACTCGACGGTTTTTACGTCTTCCTTCAGCCGTATCATTATCATACTTGGGTTTATCCGGTCCATAGCCCTTGGCGACCAGCCGGTCGGGGGCAATGCCCTTCTCGATAAAGTAATCCCGCACTGCCTCGGCCCTGCGCTGTGAGAGCTCCATATTATAATCACGCGCTCCGGAGATATCGGTATGACCCGCGATCTCGAGCTTCACGTGCGGAAGCGCCTTAAGCGATTCAACGACCTTATCCAGTTCACCGGCAGATTCGGGTGTAATTACCGCTTGGTTAACCGGGAAGGTAACACCCACAAGAATCAGCTCTTTCTGGATTTCATAGGCAACCGGACAGCCGACATCATCAACTTCCAGGCCTTCCGGTGTGCCCGGGCACTGGTCGATTCCGTCACAAACACCGTCGCCATCACCGTCAAGCGAGCAGCCGTTGTCATCCACTCGGCAGCCATCCGGCGTGTCGGGGCAGTCATCGCGGCAATCCCAAACATTGTCGTCATCACCGTCAAGCGGACATCCATAAGCGTCGACTTCGCAATCTTCGGGGGTATTTTCGCAGCGGTCTACGCCGTCGCAGACGCCGTCATTATCGGTATCCATCGTGCATCCCGCAGCGTCAACCTCGCATCCGGCCGGTGTATCCGGACACATATCAATACCGTCACAAACACCGTCGCCGTCGGCGTCAAGCTCACATCCGGTGGTCTCATCAACCAGACATCCGGCGGGAGTTTCCGGACAGCGGTCTTCCTCATTACAGACGCCGTCATCGTCATCATCCTCGCATGATGTGAAATAGCCGGTCAGGGTAATGCCGAATTCGAAGAATCCTCCGGGAAGATCAAGGCCGTCAGAACCGCCGATATCGCGGTCATCTTCAAAATTCGTCATAACATCGGTAAACAGATGATAGCGCGCGGCAGCGCCAATTGAAAACTGATCCACGAGGAAATATTCCATACCAGCTCCGAACATCAAGGTCATCTGCTGGTCCTCAAAATCAAACATCTCGCCGTTAAGATCCGGCACCTGGACTCTGTTGCCATCCTGGTCATCCACGCCCCAGGAGGTTATTCCGATACCACCGGTGATATAAGGTCTCCATTCCTTTTCCGGTGAAATATAAAATGTTCCAGCAAGTTCGATTATGCGATGCGTAATCAAAAGGTCATCTTCCTGGGATATAAGCTGGGGTAAATCGGCGGAAGTCAAATCCAACCCCGCTCCTCCGGTACGGCCATAAGTACCCAGAAGCCCGATCGCAATATTCGGGTGTATGCCGAAGTTTATTTCGGCACCTCCGAACAGGTTAGCGTCCCACTCCCCGCCGATGAAATAACCGCCGCCGCGAACGCCCATTCCAATTGCCTCCGTGGTTTCAGCTGCAAAGGCGCTGGCGGTCAATAATAACACTACCATAATGGCCAATACAAACACTTTATTTTTCTGCAAAGTGCCACCTCCCCGTTTTGGGATTTGCAGGAATCATAGGGCGGGATAGCCACCCCGCTCTTCGTCCCTGAAAGGTTTAAGTTCCGTTTTTTATTTTCTATTCCAAGTTATAATAGTCAATATAAATTTCCCTCTTACCCTGGGAATTTGCGCAAATCTAATAACCAGCATCCCAAAAATCAACAAAAATCAATCGATAAATGTATTATTTTTCGATAGTTAAGCCGAATTTCAGTATGCCCGAATAGCATTAAATTCTCCCTCTTTTGGTCTCAAATACCCCTGTCATTCAATGGGCGCTTGAGTCGATTTCGTTAAGAACATAGCTATTTTCAGCTTTAATGCAAATCTAAAA
>CAZBZV010000099.1:0-8574 GCA_964496505.1 uncultured Ignavibacteria bacterium
AACTTGTTGTATTATAGTGGAATACATAAATTGGAGGTGGGGGGAATCGAACCCCCGTCCGAAAGCGACGCAACCAGACCATCTACGTGCGTAGCCATTATGTTATATTCTCGGTCAATCCAGGACATAACGGCGAACCGCAGATTGACCCAGCCTGATTAGTCTTTTCTCCGTCGGATCAGACGGCTCCTCGGGAGAGCACCTTCCTAATCGACGCTGACATCCGGCCCCGAAAGGTAAAGACCGGAGCAACGGGCACCTAATCTATGTTAGGCAGCCATGGCAAAGTTATTTTCGCCATTTACTTTAGTTTTTCCGACTTTTTTACGAGATCGTCGGAGACCTCGGCACGCAGGCCTAATCCCGCTCACTCCGTCGAAACCTGGTCACCCCCAAGTTTCTAAAGTGCGGATTCAGGCAAGCTATTTGATTTCCATGGGCTTAAACGGCTATACTGCCCAAATGTTCCGTGAAATCAAACTATAATATACTACTTATTTTCGCGGAATGCAAGCAACTGTTAGACTTTATGTTTCGCGTTTTTGAGACTAATCGGTACGCGTAAATAAAAGGAGATTTCTGCATTCACAGAAATCTCCCTGGTGGCATTCCATTAAAATAGGGACGAAAAAGAGGAATTTATACAAAATACCACATTTGGTTTTCAATATTGAATTCTGTTTCCTATCTATCTTTATTTACGGAAGGCTTTGAATTAGGTTACATCAAATTTCAATAAATCAGGTTATCCATGACCACCCATGCTAACTCCCCTTATTGAAAAAGCTCTTTTAAAGAATATCGTCATTATTTTTATCCTGATTTAGGCTATATTTGTTAACAGGCGATTTGCCGAAGAATATATTGCATCAAATCTCCAAATTGCTTAATTATTATCTGCCATTTCAACATCAATCATGTGAAATAAAGATGGACATGGGGCATCATCAGGGATAGGTTAGATAGACTTCATAGTCCATCACCATAGAAATAAAAGCGATACTGCATTTATGTCTGATTAGTCATAATGCAGATTATACTATAATTGGGGATGATATTTTTCCCGTGATAAAGGAGTGAAATATGCCGTATTTCAGCAGTACCTCAAAAAGAAGGCTGGCTACATGCCATGAGGATCTGCAATTTATCATGAATAAACTGATCGAGATTTATGATGTTACCATTGTCTGCGGCCATCGCAATGAAGAAGACCAGAACAAGGCCTACAACGAAGGCAAAAGTCAGTTGAAATGGCCGCAGTCAAGGCATAATTCCGAACCTTCGATGGCTGTATATGTTGGCCCTTATTCCTCCGAGCTGCGCAATATCGACTGGGAGAATGAAAACGAATTCCATTACATGGCCGGCCTGATTATGGGCATCGCCGGCGAAAACGGCATCGCTCTAAAATGGGGCGGCCATTGGCAATCTTTCAAGGATATGCCGCATTTCGAACTGGCGTGATTCTAATGATTAGATGATCCGGCTATTTAATATTCGATCTCAATTCCAAGCAGTATAATCCGGGGCCATTGCTTCATATAGTAATCTCTGCCGTAATATGTGGAAACGAACTGATACTGGGATTCCTGATTATTGAAAATATTAAAAGCGCTGAAATATACAGTCCAGCTCAGTCCCATCGATGTGATTCTGCGGTCTACTCTAAGCGAGGTGGTTTTGTAAGGCGGGAATTGTTGTGCATTGATCGACAAGGGTTCTAACCGTACGTCATCTCCGTGCCAGTCAAATATATACCTGGAATAGGGTCTTCCACCTGCATAAGTCCAACGCACACTTGCATTCCAGTGATTGTTTGGCCGAAATCCAATCTCGATATTGGTTAGATAGCGCTGATCGTTGATGCGATTAATCCAGCGGCCTGCGTGGTCTTTGTACATGGATCGAAAGTATGATGCTCCGATTTGCCAGTAAAAAATGCCGGTTCTTTTTTTATGTAGAAGAATTTCCAGTCCATACGATCTCGCCCTCCCGCTTGAATTAAGATAGTAATTGTTCATGAATATCTCTTCCATCATGGTCTGATCCATAACGAAAATGCCGGGCTGCAACGGGTCCATCGGGCAGTTATGAAATTCCTTGTCATACACTTCGACCGTCAGAAGCATTGAGGGGATGAGAAGCTGCCGCCAGCCCAGAATAAAATGATAGGCAAGGGGATCCTTCAGTCTTTCATAATTCTCTATCTGGCTGAGAAGTACGATTGGCAGATTCTGATAGTAAATTCCCGTAGCAAAACTGAGAGTCGACCTCGTGAAAGGACTCCAGGAAGCGGAAAATCGGGGGGATATGTGAGTATTATCATTTATGGTGTTGTGATCCGCTCGGAAGCCGTAATTTATACTCAGATCTTCGTGCGGCCGGAAGATATGGCTTGCAAAGACACCATACCCAAGCGCCTTAATCATGCTGGAAATCGTGCGCGGTGGTAAATCGCGGCCGTACTGATTCTCATAATGACCATAGTAATTCTGATAAAGATTATAATCATATCGCAAGTCAATACCGAATTCCAATTTATGCATACTATTGAATTTCAGGTAATTCAGATTGCGAAAGCCGAGTTCCTGCTCATCGGAATTTATATCCTGAAAGAGTTCGCATCTTTCTATCAGGCGTAGCTTCTGGTCGAAACGTGCGAAATTATGCCAAATCGATGTTGTCGAATATCCCATATCCTTCCATAAATGTCGCCATGAAAGGCCGAAAATATTTTTGTAAACATCGGCATCACGAAACCAGTTCGATCCCTCGATAATGGCATCATACGGTTTGGTTTGCCAAAAATTATATCCGAAGAGATTTATAAGATTCAGCTTATCCGATGAAGACAGCTCATAGTCGGCTTTTAGCATAATATCCCGAAACTCCGGCAATTTCAAAGGCTCATCGATTAGATCAAGAGCATAATTTAACGAACTGCGCCTCGCCGACAGCATCCATCCACTCTTCTTTCCGAGTAATCTCCCCTCGGCCATCATCCCCTGCAGGCCAAAGCTAAAATCAAGCATTCCGCTGAACTTTGTACGCTTGCTTTCTCTAAGATCGAGATCGATTACCGAAGACATAAAGCCGCCGAATTTCGAGGAATAGCCGCCGGAATAAAAGTCCGCATTTTTAATCAACTTGGCGTCAATCATGCTATAGAGGCCGGCCGAGGAGCCTTGCGTAGGGAAATGGTTTGCGTTAGGTATTTCGATGTTATCTACGAAATATGTGTTTTCCAAAGGACTGCCGCCCCTGACCACCAGGCCGTTCTTTTCATCATTTATTTGGGCGATGCTGGGATGAGAATTGAGGACACGGTTAATATCATTGCCGGTACCGGGAGACTGGCTTATCTCCTCCGCCGAGAGATTCATGATACTTACCGGCTGATCCTCGCGCGGCATGAAGTATTCGTTGCTGACCACCATATCTTCATCGAAAAAGCCGACCGCCTTCAACTCCGCGTTTACGACACATGTTTTCCCGGCATGCACCTTGATATTTCTTTTGACCGCATCCAGATAGCCCACATACTCGAAACGCAAGTCATATCTGCCGTCGGGAAGATTTTCGACCGCATACCAGCCGTTCGAATCGGCAATTGCTCCGAATTTGCTTCCCTCGACACGAATTGTCGCCAGAGCAAGCGGGGATTTCGTGTCGGAATCGATTACCCGGCCTCGGATAACACCTCCACCCTGGGCAGAGAGCCCGGATGTTTTGCCGACGCAGAAAATAAGCGCCAGGATCAAAGTAGAGACAATCAGACGAACTGTTCGCTTTGCATCGGTTTCAGACATGGATCGACCTTTGATTTAATGTGCCGGATAAAAAATAAGGAAAAATGCGACAGGGTCAATCGATTATTTACAATGAAGACGATTTTTGAGCGGACGCGTTCAATCAAAAAATGCGCCATGGAGGGATCGAACCTCCGACCCGCTGATTAAGAGTCAGCTGCTCTACCTAGCTGAGCTAATGGCGCATTCATTATCGAAATTCAAAACGCTATGCGTTTTGAATTCGTCAAATCCCGTAAGGATTTAACCTGCAATGTTTTCAAGGATCAGGGAGGCTGATCTGCCATCCGATTAAAATGGTGAGGGTGGAAGGGATCGAACCTTCGACCCTCTGCTTAAAAGGCAGATGCTCTACCACTGAGCTACACCCCCATCCAAATCAGACCCCAAATATATATAATTACGGGGCTTTGTCAATTATATTGAGGATTAATTTAAATCCTGTCAAGCTCTTTCTAACAACATTATCTTAAATAAGTTGCGTCGAAACGAACCTTTGATTATTTTCTACGAATAAATTTAAGTAAAAAGAAACAGGAGGAAAAATTGAAGTTCAAAACTGTTTTTATCACTGCCTTTATTACATTATTCTGCTTCTCTTTTATATCGGCCCAGGATGTTGAAGAGGTTCAGAATCTTTTGACCGATATCGATTCCTGGGTAACCACAGATACCGCTCGGATCAAGGACTTTATCGACAGCACCAATGCTGTCGCCAAGGAGACCCTGAAATCCTCGGAATACTGGGATAAAGTCGAAAGCGATCTCTCATTCCTGCTGGGAATCGACCTGATCACCTCCCCGCAGATCGACAACACCGGCAGGATTTACTTTTCGATGCGTCTGACCGGCGATCAGACCGCGCTTTTTTATGTTGATGAGCCGATGGGCTGGCCGATTCAGATCACTCCCAACAACTGGCCCATGGAGGGAATTATCATCTCCGCTTATGCTGTGCATCCCTCGGGCGATTTTATAATCGTACGGACCAATAAATATGGGGATGAGATGCATGATCTCTGGCGTTTCGAGCGTGACGGTTCTTTCAAGCCTCTTCTGGTCAGCCGTGAACGCCGTTATTACGGCCCGATTTTTGACGAGGAAGATCCTGAACATTTCTTCCTGTTCATCATGGAAGGTCCCAATATTAATGTGGCCGAATATAATATGACCACCGGCGCCCTCGATACTCTTTATAATGAGCCGGGTGCCTTTTATGCCATCGATTATTATGACGGCAAGATTCTCCTGTACCGTTCGATCTCATTCTCGGAAACTCAGCTTGCCATGTATGATATCGCCACCGAAAAAGTCACCGACCTGACCGGCCTGACTCAGATCAATAATGCGGTTTTTACCGGTGACGGCAGTGTGTTACTTTTAACATCCGCGGAATCGACCGAAAGGGAGTTCATGAAATACTGCCTTGTCGATCTGGATAAGCCCAAAGAATATGAGGTGGTCTATGATCCCCGTATGGATTCCGACGGCATGACCTACAACCGCGAAACCGGAGTGGTAATCGCTGTTCTGAATAAAGACGGTTATTCCACGCTCAAGGGCTTCGATCTGGAGGGTAATGATATCGCGGTTCCGAAAACCGATATCGGCGTCATCAGCGAATATTCCGCCTCGGCTATTACCAGCAACGATTATGATGATTACGTTTTCAGCTTCACTTCGCCCACCACTCCGCCGACCGCATACTATTTCAAGCTGGGCGAGAATAAGCCCCAGCGAATCGGCAAGGTCTCGACCTTTGGATTCGACTTTTCGAATATCGATGTCGAGGTTATCCGCTACGAGTCCGAGGACGGCACGATGGTACCGTCACTGATTTACAAGCCCGCCAATATTGCCCGTGACGGCAGCAATCCGGCGATTATCCAGTATCATGGCGGCCCGCCCTCACAGAGCCGTCCTTATTTCCAGCGTAATATCGCCTTTGCACTCAGCCAGGGCTTTATTGTGATGTTTCCCAATGTGCGCGGTTCCACCGGCTACGGCCCGGCCTGGGAGGAAGCCGATAACCGCGAGGGACGTTTCGCGGCTTTGAAAGACGCCGAGGGCGCGATCGATTACCTGATCGATGAAGGATTTTCCAGTCCGGAGAAGATCGCTATCTGGGGCGGATCATACGGCGGCTATACCGTAAACTGGCTGGCCGGGCATGCCTCCGATAAGATCGCCTGTGTGGTCTCGCAGATTGCGGTCTCGGATTTTGAGCACAACCTGGAATACACTGGAGTGCAGACCTTTATTGAGGGGTATGAAAAAGAATACGGCGAACGGGGAAGCGATCTTCTGATCAAGCTTTCCCCGATTTATTATGCCAAGGACGTGGATGTCCCGATTTTCTTCAAGACCGGTTTCTACGATCCGCGTGTACCACCCTCCGATTCCAGACGTTTTGCCTCGATTCTGAAGAAGCTTGGCAAGAATGTTCTGTTATACGAGGAGATGGAAGCCGGGCACGGCGGCTCCGGCAAAGAGCAGATTATATGGGATTTGACAAGTTCGTATGTGTTTACTATGATGCATGTAATGGACTGATAAAATTAGCTTGTTCTGTGGTAGATTGGCGCTGTCTTTTATAAGGCAGCGCTTTTCTTATATTAGTGCCCCCTCCCCGTTGGGCCGATTTTCGGCCCATTAGGGGTGGGAAAATTTGACTCGTATGGGAACTTTGTATCCTACCTCACAGGTGGGTTTACGCCGATCACCTGCGACATCCATCTCAAGCGATGCATTCGGATTTATTGCAAACCATAAATTGCGTCATAGCAGGTGAATGATTTGAACCCGCCCGATTGGGAGTGTTGATAAAGCATCGATATTGCTGAAAAGTGCTTTTATACTGTCATTCTGAAGGAGTGCAGCGACCGAAGAATCTCTCACGAATCAAACAGATTCTTCGCTCCGCTCAGAATGACATTTTGTGGCCACTGACTTTTTCAACCCGCTCGATTGGTTATGTACATTATTATTGGAAGTGAAATCCACCGTTAAAGCGAATGGCCACCCTGGCAATCTATTTTCAGGTAACCAAAGCATTTGACAGAATATTGGATTTAGTATATATTGAAAATGTAAACCTGCATGAGATTATAAGAAACAGAAATAATCCTTGATAATTTAAGGATTAAAGTGTCTTCAAATATGTAGTTTACATTCCTTAAAAGGATACGTCTTTTTAAATTACTAATCTATTGTCTTAAAACGAGGGATATTGCTATGCAGAAAAATATTTGCTTATTTGCATTTGCAGTTATTGCGGCAATTATCAGCTTAACTGCAAATGAAACATCGGCCTATTATATTTGTGGTGATATCAATGATGATGAAAATGTTAACGTTAGCGATGCCGTCCGCATTGTAAATTATGTTTTCATTGGAGGCGATCCACCTGATCCACTCAGTGTTGGAGATTGTAACTGCGATGGTACATGTAATGTAAGTGATGCTGTGTCCGTTATAAATTTTGTTTTCATAGGTGGGTATGAGCCATGCGATCCTGACATGGATGGCATTCCGGAATGCGATCCTGACAATCCAATGATTGCAATTTATCCATTGCCCGACTCTCTTGATGCACACTGGACTCTCATGGGACCGGGTGGCTTTAGTGCCAGCGGAAATGGTGATGATACCATATTTGCCCTTGAAGTCGGAGATTATACAATAAACTGGGAGACAATCCCCGGATGGGTAACCCCGCCGGATTCTATACATTCGCTGGCATCGAATGATACCATTACATTCATAGGTTTGTATGTCGAGGAGGGCCCGGGGACTATTGTAATCAATCCTTCACCAGATTCCATAAATGCTACCTGGCAATTAACCGGGCCGGATGGATTTAGTACAAGCGGCAGCGGAGATGATACATTACCAGATCTTGAACCGGGAGAATATACGGTATCCTGGGGTTACATATTCGAGTGGATAAAGCCACCCGACTCAGCAACTACCCTGCCGACCGAGGATACGGTAATATTTTACGGGACATATGTCGAAGCAATCGACTCTACCGGAACCGTTACAGATATTGATGGCAACGTCTACCAGACCATCAAAATTGGCGATAAGTGGTGGATGATGGAAAATTTAAAAGTCACTCATTATCGGAACGGTGATCCAATTCCAAATGTAACCAGTGATACTGAATGGGAAGCGCTTACTACTGGGGCATATTGCAACTACAATAATGATGAAACCAATGTTGAAACCTATGGTCGATTATATAACTGGTATGCTGTTGATGACAGCCGGAATATTGCGCCACAGGGCTGGCATGTGCCCACAGATGAAGAATGGAAAGAGCTGGAGATGTATCTTGGAATGAGCCCATCTGAGGCTGATGCCAGTGGCTGGCGCGGTACAAATGAGGGCGGTATGCTGAAAGATACAGGTACAACCTATTGGACCAGCCCTAATGGCGGCGCTACCAATGAGAGCGGCTTTACCGCTCTGCCTGGGGCCTATCGTAACTATGATGGCAGCTATAACAATTTGGGAAGTGTTGCCAGCTTCTGGTCGACTACCGAATACTCTTCAGACCGTGCCTGGACCAGACGCCTGCATTACTATTTTACCCAGTCGGGACGCCTGAACTATGGTAAGAATTATGGCTCCTCAGTTCGGTGCGTAAAGGACCAATAAGTGATTTAAAAGCTGGATAGCAGCTCAAAAAAATGAGAAATGGTCTCCTAAAATTGTACGAACAAGACATAGGTAACAGAAAAGACCGATCACATGGGTAACA
>CAZBZV010000100.1:0-8548 GCA_964496505.1 uncultured Ignavibacteria bacterium
CGCCGCCAGATGATATATTGCATCCACATTGTAAATCTGCATAACGCGTGTTATATGATGCGGATCGAGACAATCCAGAAACTCAAACGGCCCGGCATCGCGCAACTGCACATCGCTGGGCAGCCGTATATCGGTTGCAATAACATTCTCATCCCCGTACCGCTCCCTGAGACTCATCACAAGCTCAGAGCCAATCTGTCCCAGCGCACCGGTCACCAGAATTCTCTTCATATCAGGATCACCTCAAACTTTCGTTTACAATCATGTTTGCCCAAATATAGCAATTTATGGATCAAATTTCAAATCCCATTGAATTTCCGACGAATCAAGATAGCATTTTGCGGCCCATTCGGAAACATTTTTCGTCATTTTTTATTGTATACAGAATAAATTGCGATATAAATACAGAATCATTATGATTCAGGATTTGGCTTGAAAATCCGACGAAATTTTCCTTTATTCACTGCAATAATTTATATAGCAGAAAGGATGTTATCATGGGCTCGGCTGACACCAAAAATATTCCACAGAGATCGGATATCGAGGACAAATATAAATGGGATCTTTCGGATTTGTATGAATCCGATGAGGCCTGGGAAGAAGATTTCAATAAAGTTCAGGAGATGCTTACAAAGGCCAAGGGCTTCACCGGCAGGCTGGCCGAATCACCACAGGTGCTGTTCGATTGTTTGAAGCTCAGAACCGATATCTCAAAAATCTGTGACAACCTTCATTTTTATGCAAGACGTAACGCCGACCTCGACCATAGGGTATCCAAATACCAGTCCATGACCGACAAAGCGGCTATGCTTATATCCCAGGCCGGCGCAGCCTTTTCGTTTGTCGAGCCCGAGCTTCTGCAGATAGAGGACAACCGTTTAAAAGAAATGGCCTCTGAATTTCCGGACAAAAACCTCTACGACTTCTACATCAAGGAACTGATCAGGTCGCGCGAACATATCCGTTCAGCCGAAATCGAGGAACTTCTGGCACAGTCGATTCTCGTTGCGCGCGGCCCTGCCAATGTTTTCACTATGCTCAATGACGCCGATATTACTTATCCCAGCATAAAGGATGAAGACGGCAATGAGGTACAGATTACCAAACAGCGTTATGCCAAATTTATGGAAGCGCCAGACCAGAGAGTACGCAAGGATGCACACGAGGCGCTATTCTCTTCATACGAAAGCCATGTCAATACAATCAGCGCATCGCTTTCAGCTTCGATAAATACCGACATCTTCTATTCCCGCGCCCGGCGGTATGAAAGCAGCCTGCATCAGGCGCTGGATGCTATCAATGTTCCGGTCGAGGTTTATCATTCGCTCCTTGATACGACCGAAAAAAATCTGGAAGGTCTGCACAAATGGATGGAAATTCGCAGAAAAATCCTGAAGCTCGATAAACTCTATCCCTATGATCTGATGTGCCCCCTCTTTCCCGAGGAAAATTATGAAGTCAGCTACGAAGATGCCATGAAAGAGGTTACCCAGGCCATCGAAACTCTGGGCGAGGACTACACCAGGAACCTGAAAAATGCCTTTGAAAGCAACTGGGTAGATGTTTACGAGACCCAGGGCAAGGCCAGCGGCGCTTACAGCTCATCCAACTATTCCACACATCCGGTGGTGTTGATGAATTACAATGACACAATCGATAATATGTTCACGCTGGCTCATGAGATGGGACATTGCATGCACAGCTTCTACTCCAACAAGAATCAGCCCTATCCCAAAGCACAGTATACGATTTTTGTGGCGGAGGTAGCCTCAACATTGAACGAGGGCCTGCTTCTTCAGCACCTGTTGAAGAAGGTCACGGATGACAAAAAGAAGCTTTTCCTCTTAAATCAGCATATCGACAACACCTTTGGCACATATTTCAATCAGGTCCTGTATGCCCGCTTCGAGTTGATGATTCATGAGACAGTCGAACGGGGCGAGGCCCTGTCGCCGGATTTGATGAATGAGATGTGGGATGCGCTGACACGGAAATATTACGGCGAAGCGTTGACAATGGATAAGTATACCAAATACAAATGGGCTCGTATTCCGCATTTTTACTACACTTATTATGTTTACCAGTACTCGACTTCCTATGCCGCCTCACAGGCAATACTCGACAAGTTCCTGAAAGGCGAGGAGGGAATAGTGGATAAGTATCTACAGCTGTTATCCTCAGGCGGCAGCGATTATCCGATTAATCAGCTCAAAACCTGTGGAGTGGATATGACCACCCCGGAACCGTTTGAAGCAACTCTCAAGCTTTTCGAGAAGCAGATTAACGAAGTAGAGAAGCTGGCGCTGTAGATGAATAAGGAGAGATCATGGGATTTCTAAGCAAACTGTTTAACAGGGAGCCGAAACCGGGTAAGCCGCAGGAAGTAAGCGATGCCGATTTCGAACAGAAAGTTCTTGCTCCGGATACTCCGGCAGTGGTGGATTTCTGGTCGTCCAAATGCGCTCCCTGTCAGGTCATGGCCGGTCTTATAAATGAGCTGGGGCCGGATTATGCGGGAGAGATCAATTTTTTCAAGCTGAATGTTGATTATAATCCGCAGGCGGCAACTCAATATCAGGTACGAAGCGTACCCACATTAATGCTTTTTAAGAACCATCGCCCCGCAGAAAGAATTGTCGGGCTTATACAGTTAAATCCACTCAAGGAAAAACTCGATAAGCTGGCCAAATAGTATTTTTGATATTTTTCAGCTTTTTTAGGGGCAAATCAGGGTATATCTAAATAATATACAAAATTTATATTATTTTTTGGAGCTTTTGTCCGACCTTTTGTATTATAATAGTATGAAAACACTGTGAGCCCCATTCTCTCGATTCTAAGGAGCACATATGTCAAAAAGGAGCCTAATTAGCATCATCTCAATTTTTATGTTCATTCTGGGGGGTAATCTGTTTGCGGACGATTCCAAGGACAAAGACAGGGCATCTCTGCCGAAAGGACTCAAATATCAGGAAGTCTGCCCGGTCACCGGCGGTAAAATAAACAAAGACTACCACCTTGATATACAGGGGCATAGAGTCTATTTTAGCTGCGAGGAATGCATCGATTCAATGAAGGCCGATCCGGAGAAATATTTCAAAAAGGCCGGTGAGGAGGGCATAGTTTTCGAGAGCATTATTGAGACCTGTCCCTTTACCGGAGAAGAAATAGACAAAAGCGTTTTCACCTATTATAACGGAAGACTCCTTTATCTCTGCAGCAAGGAAGGCCGTGAGCTTTTTATCGATGACCGTGAAGCTTATTTCAAAATGCTCGATGAGCACATGAAGACGGAAGCTTCCAAAAAGGCTCAAAAGTAAATGTAATAAAGATTTCGTGTATTGCGGAATTAAGTAGTATATTTTTCTTTTAAGTATTCAATTGCCAGGGGTGAAACGGCAATTCGGTATTTACCGCCCTTGGTAAATGGTATTCCCTCAGCGTACTCAACTGTGATTTTAAATCTTCCCAGAAGCGCCTTTTCGAAGGCCCTTACCAGAAAAGATTCATCAACGGATCTATCATAAGTTTCAAGCGGTACTATGCGCAAAATAAGTCTATCTATCTCCACCTGTTCCAGTTGATACTGCTTTATCTTGTTGTGCTTTAGGCTATCCAGCTCCGGGGGAATATAAGGCGCCATCAGACCCTCGGCGGACAACAGCAAATCCTTGCCCCTGCCGCCCTCAAGCTCCAGTGCCGGATAGTAACTTGAACTGCTCTCGTACCCCAGCCATGTGATGATATCCTGGGTATCATACCTGATCATTGGAACCACATAATTGTGCAGACTGGTGGATATAATCGGTACATTGCGGTCTTTTTGAGAAGCTCCCGGATCATTCTGCGGCTCCAGATGGCAGTACTCCGAGACTTCATAGAATTTACTGTCAGAATCGCCCCATGCTGCAATCGTATTTTCCCGGTTGCCGTAATACTCGAAAAATCGGGTGTTGAATGCTTTGTTGAGGATCGCACGATTATGGGTGTGGATTTTTTCTCCGTAGGTTCCGATGAGCGGAATCTCCAGAGGATTATATTTATTTTCAATTATATAGTCGGCCAGTATGGCCAGGACTGTGGGATGCCCCCAGATCATTTTCGGCCTGTACCTGTCGATAAGTTCAACTACTTTTTCTGACTTTCCGGAAATGATGTAATGAATATTGGCGACAATCCTGTTGGTTATCCGGTCATGGTCATATAAAGGGGAGTCATCATCCCGGCAAAAGCATTCACCTGTCAGGCTAAGCATGCGATCCCCGAATTTAAAACCGTATTTGTGGTAAATCCGCCACAGGACAGCATTACGAAAATCCTCCTGAAATTGGCTGCGATACAGGGCGGTTACAAATCCGGTAGTGCCGGAGGTTTCTGTCCTTATCGGATCGTATGAGGCAAATCGCTCCGCCTTCATATTTTCCAGATTATCACGTAATATTCGTTTGGTTAAAACAGGCAGCCTGGAAAAGTCCTGTAAGCTTTTGATATCTTCCGAGCATATATCTTCTTTCCGAAAGAGATCTCTATAATACAGTACGTTTTTCTCGGCATGCCGTACCAGAGCCTGGAGCTTTTTTAACTTATAATCCTGCAGTCTTTCGCGATCCCATTTGCCGCTCTTTTCCAGGAAATCATATATTTCCCTGAAATTGCGGCCGTAGAAGATCGGCAGAGGAAGATAACGATGGATATAGTCTTTGACAGACCGGAAAACGGAAGCCATAATCCTAAAACCGCTCCTTAAAAATTCCACTATTTTTTACGCGCCAGATCAAAAGGCGCCATAAGGTAAAAATTGTGCCTATCATATTGAAATTATCGGCCGAATACCGGCCATGTTTTCATAATATTTCATCCCAAATAAATTCTTCCAAATATATTCTAAATAAATAGACAGGCAACACCGAATTTTATAATATAAACTGCTTAGATTGAGGCGGAAATTGGACCTGATTCCATTTGAATACGATATCATTCCGGACTGGCAAAGTGCGGTTGATAATATGTCCCTCTCCCCATCACCGCTGTCGGGGCCTGAATATTTTGCCACCATGCGCATCTCCTGGGGAAATACCTATATATATCGGCAAGGTGATACGATTATCCCCCTGGCAAAAAGCCTTACAACTCATTCAAAAATCATGAGTTCTGATCTTTACACAGGCGCAAGATTTAACAGCATCCTGGGCGCAGATAAGATCGATCCGCTGGCTGTTAATTCACTGAATGAGATATGCAGGGGATGTTATATCAAGCTTCATATCCCGGAAGAAACTTATATCTCTAATGAGGATATGTTGCTGGATGCAGGTTATGTCACTGAAGATATCTATAATTACTACAAAATCTCACTGCCGGAGTCATACGAGGAGTGGTTCGAATCGCCTAAAATATGCAGGCCTAATATAATCCGGGCCAGGGTTTCGGGTTTATCTACCGCAATCGGGGGCATTGAACTTCTAGAATATTTCTATGACCTCTACATGAAATCATTTGCTCGCTGGAAAAGCAAACATCGCACAAAGCATCACCATGAGATTGAAAGATACAGGCGCATGTTCGAACTCCCGGGCAGCAAGACAAAGATCATGGTTGCATATCTAGAGGGCCGGCCGGTGGCGGCTGCGATTTTCTGCTATTACAGAAATACAGCGGGTGCATTTGCGGCCGGGATGGATTATGAATATCAGAAATTGCGTCCGGCGGATTTTGTCCAGTCGGAAATTATCAGATTTTTGATCGCGGCAGGCGTCAAAGAATACAATATGGGCGGCCAGCTTGGCAGCAAGAGCCTGGATATATTCAAGAAGAAGCTGGGCGCCAAAGTCTACAGGTCGTATCTTGTGGGAAGACATCGCTTTCCGCAGTTGAAGAAAATATTCGGCGGATTCCAGCCACAGCAAAAGTCTCATTCCTGATTATGTGCCCAATTATTTCGATCTTCTGAATCGTTTTAGCCCTAATCCTATCAAAATAAAATAAGAAATGCTATTAGAGCGAGGTGTGCTGAGATTATTGATAAAAACATACTTAACAAATACATAGATGTCTGCAATCGTGTCCTCGAAAGCCTGAGCCTTTCACCCCTGTACGCGCGTGAACTAGAGCTTGCAGAGAGATTGTTCGGACGGTATAATATAGGCTTATCACTGTATGATGATAATCCTGATAAGGCAGAATTCACGGCAACCCTGCGTTTTGCGAATAATCAATTCAAAATTCTATCGAAACGCCGTCAAAAGCCGGGCTTTATTTGGGAGATAAGGATTGACAACATAATAAAAGTTATTGAAAGGCATGAAGAACTTGCATTTAATCCACAGGAGATTGATGATAGCTGTCTGGTCAAACGAATCGGCATAGAATTTCCAACATATTCAACTGATAATTGCAATCTTGAATCGCCCGACAATCCCTGTGCAGACCTGAAAAGCAGATACGATGAGCTGGTTGATGAGCTGGACGAGCTCAAGGATGCCAGGGGCAGCCTGGTGACTGCCACACGGTTGTCGTGCCTGACGAATTTCGTATCCGGCGTGGCTCATGAAATAAACAATCCTGCGGGAGTGATTAAGAGCGGGCTGAATAATTCCAGAAGAAGCTGGGATAAAATTGAAAAGGAATTATCAGAGAACGAAGATTTTCGAGAATTGACTGATAATGGGAATCTGCCTCGCTACGGCCGAATACTCAGGGACAACCTGGATATCTCCGCCAAAGCGCTGGATCGTATAACCGCGGTTGTCAAAAGTCTGGCCAGCTTTTCCAAACTGGATCAGGCTGAATGCCAGTACGTGGATATTCATGACGGTATCGAAAGCGCATTGAAACTTTTAAGCCATGAATCGGATGGACTAATAGAGATCGAAAAAAAGTATGGAGGGCTTCCGCGAATAATGTGCTATCCGAGCCAGATAAATCATGTATTCCTGAATCTTCTCAAAAATGCTATGCAGGCGATCGAAAAAAGCGGCAAAGTGACAATCGAAACGGCCTCCGATGAGGAAAATGTTTATGTAAAAATACAGGATACCGGCAAAGGCATACCGGCAGAGCGGATGCATTCACTTTTCGATATCGACTTCAGAAGATCGGGAAATCGTGTGAAGATGAGAAGCGGTCTTACCAGCAGCCTGAATATCATCCGGAATCATAACGGCGACTTCGATATCCAGAGCGAGCCCGGCGAAGGCACAACCGTCACATTAAGCCTGCCAATTATCCAGGCAAGCTGCGGCCGGCCGAACGCAAACCTTTCCGAAAACGAAGTTCGGACTGACTGATAAAAAAACAGACAGCCGAAAGGCTGTCTGTTATAATCAGGATATTGTCAAAAACTATTTTCTACGCCGTCTGATTACTCCGGCTCCGGCCATTCCAAGTCCCAGGAGCAGAAGTGTTGTCGGCTCTGGAACAGCGCTGACCGATACAATCATGTCATTATGATCATAATCGGGCCCCGCACCACTGTCGTCGATATAAAGTAGATAATCGAAATTGCCGATAGTCGAGAAATCATGATTGGAAGTATAAAATTCATAAGTGGCATTCATACCACGGTATGCGCGCACATCATAAAGATAAAAGAACTGGTATTCGTTTTTATTCGTGCCGCTTGTAGCCAGCCATTGACGCTGAGATGTTAGAAACGGCTCGTCTGAGTCAACCAGACCATCTTCGTCATGATCGGCATGAAACCACAGGCCAATCTCTTTGCCCTGAGGAATATAAGTATAGTCAGTTACAACCGCGGATGCTGATCCGGGAAAAATCAAACCTGAGGCAAGGGATTCATCGTAGAACCCGAGATTATTCTTTGCTCTCCAGGCGGCAAATTCAGCCATCAGCGTCCATTCCTGAACACCACCGTCAAAACTGATTGTAACATCATCATTGATATCGCGCAGCGGCTCAACCATCATACCGTTGATATAAAGAGTTGAAATACCGTAGGCATTACCGACTCCAACGAACAAAAAAGCCGCCAAAGCTAAAATAAATAATTTCTTCATACACATCTCCTATCATATCAAAGCGTTTTCGAACTTTCATCCATCTATTTAAGCAATCCGTATGCCACCCGAAGACATATCGCAAGCCACTGTATATCATAAGGATATGTGTTTGAATGAGAGCGGCGATGTGCAGAATAATTCACAGTTTTAACATTGATGGAAATAGTTGCGCATCATAAAGTTCTGAATGATTTTGTGGGGTCTATTTCAGGGAGAAGGCCTGTACGAAGTTCAAGCCGCGTTCCAGAACTCTATATCCTTCAATTGATTTGCTCTCGACAATATTGCCCTCGAAATCAACAAAGTCAAAAGTAATATCGTAGACTCCCGGATTAAGCTCCAAGTCTGAGATATAAATCCGATCCGGAAGTAGGCGTGAACACCTCAGATCGGCATTTTCCAGAATATCGGTGCCTATATCAATAGCCACTTTTTTGAGCCAGCCCCCCACACCCCCCGTGTCCGCTTTTTTCTTGGCCTCATGTGCCAAAAGCCCCTTGACTATTGCACGGGCCAGTGTCCTGATATAC
>CAZBZV010000101.1:0-7724 GCA_964496505.1 uncultured Ignavibacteria bacterium
AAGTGTTACCCATGTGATCGGTCTTTTCTGTTACCTATGTCTTGTTCGTACAATTGCTACTTCCCACCATCCAAGAAGAGGGACAAAAATATCAGGTGGTATCCATGACACAGTACTCCTGACCAAATTCTCGGCTGGACTTATTCCAAGCGGTTTTAAAAGCCCAAACCAAATAAAGATGATTGCCAGTGAGTAACGAATTATTGTCAGGCCATTGCGCTGCATCCAGCCCGCTATTATAGGATCGATCCTTCTGTATATGTCCATAATTTTCATATTACCCTCCTTACCTGACTGCATCGATGTCCTTTTTTCTGAGAACAAGACAAATCTGAGAAAGTGGCACCTTTAAAAAATATTTAAAAATAAATTTACTTGCCCGAATTTCGGTAGACACATAACGATTCTAGGTTTAATTTGAAGACATGATGAAACTCGGTTATGATGAAATGTTCGAGGCGATGGCCTCCAATGATTCTGATTATGACGGACGGTTTTATGTGGGCGTGCATTCCACCGGAATCTACTGCCTGCCTTCCTGCAAAGCAAAGCGGCCCAGGCCCGAGAATATTGTATTTTATGACAGCAGGGAGGAGGCGATTGCCGCCGGTTTGAGGGGATGTAAACGCTGCCGGTCGGAAACATTTCCCGATGTGCTCCCCTCATGGCTTCATGATGTCCTGAAATACATGCGGGAGAATTTTAACGAAAAGCTCAATGAGGATCGGCTTATTAAAATGGCCGGCGTCAATATATCGACCGTAAGAAGATACTTCAGGAATCATCTCGGAACAACGCCATTGGCGTTTCATCGCAGGCAGCGCCTGCATTATGCCAGAAGGCTTCTCGAAAGCGGGACTGATTATCTGAATGCCGCCTATGAATGCGGATACAATTCGATCAGCGGTTTTCGCGAGGCATTTACACGTCAATTCGGTAAACCGCCGGGGAGTTATTATGCCAGGTGAGGGAATTGTGGTGCGGGAAATCCAGAGCCCGCTTGGAAATATGATTGCGGGAACTACACAAAAAGGCATTTGCTTTCTTGAATGGTGCAGTGGTAGTGCGGAAGGCACAATCGATAAGATAGAAAAGACATTCGCAATTTCCGCTTTGGAAGGAACTCATAGATTTCTCGACCAGCTCGATGCTGAGCTTGAAGAATATTTCGGGGGTAAGAGAAAGGAATTTCAGGTTCCGATCGATATCAGTGGAACTGATTTTAGAATTGCGGTATGGAAGCAGCTTCAAAGGATTCCATACGGTGAGACTACCTCGTATGGTCAGCTTGCCACTCTGCTTAAAAAGCCCTCGGCTTCTCGTGCAGTGGGAGCGGCCTGCGGATCAAATCGGGTGAGCATCGTGATACCCTGCCACAGAGTTCTGGGCGCTGATGGTGGTCTTCATGGCTATGGCGGCGAACTATGGCGCAAAAAATATCTGCTCGAGCTGGAACAGGGTCTTAATCCTGAAATTACTGCAGAAGATTTGAAACCGGATCAGGAAATTCTGCCGCTTTAATCGACTATTTCAACACATTCGGAGGGCACCCATCCCAGGTGACCGTTCGAATCCTCGCACCAGAACCAATCGGCCTCCCCCTTGATTAGCTTCAATTCATCACCAGCCTCGACAGTCAATTCATTGGCATTATAATCGGCAGCGGCCCTCGCGGAATTGCCGTCTATATCCAGATATGATGACGGCACCCAGCCAACCTTGCCGTTATTATCGATACACCAGGTCCATCCCGGCCATTCGCTTTCCTTCTGTTCGATTTTGAGCATCTGTCCGGCTGTTATGATAAGCGGATCGGGATATGCTGACTTATAGTTCTTGATGACCTTTGCTTTGTTCATAAGATCAATCCTGTACTATGCAGTCGGCTTCGATTTCAACATACCAGTCGGAGCGCACAAAGCGGTGGACCTCGATCAATGTGCTGGCAGGCCGGATTTCGGAGAAGAACTCGCCGTGGGCTTCGGCAACCTCCTCCCATTTAGCCATGCCTGCGATGTACATCCGTGTCCGCACAACATCCTCGAGCTTGCCGCCCGCATCCTCGATCGCTTTCTTGATAATTTCGAAACATCGCATAGCCTGGCCGCGAGCATCACCGGGGGAATGAGTACTGCCATCCTCGGCAACAGGCCCGGTACCGGATACGGAAATAATGTTTCCTACTCTCACCGCTCGTGAAAAGCCGATCGATTTTTCATAGGGCGATCCGGAAGATATATTTTTGCGCTCCATCAATTTCCTCCTTTTATACTCTATCATTTTTTTCCAATGCGTATCATCTCGATCTGTGACAGGGCGGCAGTAACGGCGTGCTCCACTCTTAAAATCCAGCGTCCCAGTGTGCACATCTTGAACCCATGCGTTTGCATCATCTCTGTCTCGAACGGCACCCATCCACCCTCCGGACCGATTGCAAGCAGAATTCTCGCCGCACCGCCATCATAGAATCGATCTATGGTCTTTTCGGACAGGGGATCGGGGAAGACCCTGAGAGCTTCAGACTTCTCATCTATTTCAAGGGATGGAAGGGTGTCCTCGAAAAACGGCTTGAACCTTTGATGGATTGTGACATCCGGCAGACGAGTATGTTTGCCCTGGCTCAATCCTTCGATCAGAAAGGGAGTGTAATTTTCGGGTTCAAGCAGAGGGGAATGATAGTAGCTTTTTTCGACTCGATTGGCACGAATCAAGTAGAGCTTGCGTACAGCCATCATTCCGCATGTAAGCAAAACTTTTTTCAAGGTCTGCGGACGGGGCAAAGCGCAGATCAGGTCGATTTGGGGTGTTAGATTATTAAAATTTGCTTTTTCTATTCTCTCGATCTTCAGGCAGACTCTTTCCGAATCGATTCTGGTTATTTTTCCCCGGCCTTGCCCGCCGTTTAATATGCCGATTTCAACTTGATCGCCCTCTGAAAGCTTGAGAATACTGCGGATGTGCTCGGCGCGGTGGTCGTTAAAGCAGAAATGATGCTCGTTAATTTTATCTTTATCTGTGAGTACGATCAGGTTCATGGGTTGAAATAAGCTTAAAGATTGTGTCTGTGTCAATCACGAATTGTCGCCGGTTTCGGCTGCCGATCTTCCGGCCAGCCATCCGGTTGAAAATGCTTCCTGCAAATTATAGCCGCCGGTATCACCATCGAGGTCCAGCACCTCGCCCGCAAAATACAGACCTTTGACCAGAGTGGACTCCATTGTGCGCGGATTGACCTCTTTTAGACTGACTCCGCCCGCGGTGATTATGGCCTCATTATACGAGCCATGCCCGCTAATTTGCAGACGAAAATCCTTGAGCCAGACCCGCAGGCGTTTGCGTTCCTCAGATGATATCTGGTGGGCGCTTTTATCGGGCGGAATCTGCACCGCTTCCATGCAGGTCGGAATCAATTGCATCGGCAGAAGCTCCTTGAGCAGATTGTTGAAATGCATCTTGCCATGCTGATCGAAGTCCCTCAATAAGCGCGCGTCAAGCTTATTATGATCGAGCGCAGGTTTCAGGTCTATCGACAATTCAACCTCTTTGCCCTCGTCCAGAGCATCAACAGCAAACCGGCTCAATGTCAGAATAATCGGGCCGTCCAGACCGTAATCGGTAAACTCCATCTCGCCGAATTCCTCAGTCTTTTTTTCGCCGTTGATATACAGGGCAGCTTTGACATTTTTCAGCCGCAAGCCGACCAGGTGGTTAGGTATATTCTCCTCGATTGTAAGGGGCATCAATGAGGGGCGGGTACGGATTAGAGTATGTCCAACCGATTTCGCCAGAATGTAACCGTCTCCGGTTGATCCGGTCAGGGGATAGGAGAGCCCTCCGGTGGCAATAATTACTGCCTCGGCTTCAATGGCTCTCTTAGAATCGGTCACAATACCGGTAACACGACCGGCGTTTGTGATCAGCTTATTTACTCTGGTTTCGGGATGTAATCTTACATTTAGTTGACCAATCCATCGCATGAATGCATCCACAACATCCTGTGCCTTATCACTCTCGGGAAAGACTCTTCCGCCTCGTTCGATTTTGATGTCAAGGCCGATGTCGTTAAAGAAATCGAGAAGATCGGCCGAGAAGAATCGTGCGAATGCCTGGCGCAGGAATTTGCCGTTTCTGCCAAAATGTTTGATGAACTCCGAGACTTCGGCAATGTTAGTCAGGTTGCATCTGCCCTTACCGGTAATCCTGAGCTTGCGCCCGGGCATCTTCTTTTTTTCCAGAAGCATAACATCAGCGCCGCAAAGCGCCGCCTGTCCGGCCGCCATAAGGCCGGATGCTCCAGCTCCGATTACAATTACTCGTTTTGAGATAATTTCTCCTTATCGTATTTCAACAAACTCTGGCACAATAAGCCTGTTTATATCTGAAAGTCAACCGGTATGAGAAGCTATTCACTGGAAATCAAAATAAAACAATAAAATATTGAAAGAATCGTGGGTATTTGTGTATATTCTAAAAAGCAAACAATTCTTCGGGGGAGGAAACAGTGAAAAGCAGATTATCCAAAAAACTAAGCTTCGGCCTATTTTTATTTATCGCAATATTGGTTTTGCATATGCCCTTGCAGGCAGAAGATGGAGAATTTAAAACCGTAAGGTTTGCGATTCTGGGTGACCGGACAGGCGGCCATGTCGAGGGGGTTCATGGAGCAATTGTAAAGGAGATAAACCTCCTGCATCCCGATTTCGTGCTTTCTGTAGGCGATTATATCGAGGGATATGTTGATGATGAGGAGCGCATCAATGCCGAGTGGGATGAGTACTTTGCGATAGCGGATTCGCTTGAAGCCGACTATTATATGACTCCGGGCAATCATGATATCTGGTCGGATATGTCGGAGGAAATCTACCGGAAAAGGGTGGGAGAACCTTACTATTCGTTTGACCGGGATAGAATCCATTTTGTGATGCTCGATCTCAGTCTCTGGAACTTCGGAGAGGAATATCCCCAGAAGCAGTTGGAATGGCTTAAGAGCGATCTTGAGGCCAATATGGATGCCATGTATATTATGGCCTTTTATCACAAGCCGGACTGGATCGAAAGCCTGACCGATGGCCATTCGAATGCATTTCATGAATTATTCAAAAAATATGGTGTCGATGCGGTCTTCACCGGCCATTACCATGAATATTTTGTAGAAGAATATGACGGCGTGGTTTACACCGGGATAGGCAGCTCAGGGGCGGGAATCGGAGATGTAGCTTCTGATTTGGAATATCATTTTATATGGGTGACAGTGGATAATGAAAATGTTCATATCACGCCAATCAAGTCCGCAAGTGTGTATCCCTGGGATGAAACACTGGCGATTGATAAGCTGACCCACGATCCCATAAAACATCTTGGGCTGACTTTTCCCGAGCCTATTATTATTGGAAATGATTTCAGTGTGAGTAATGCCAGGGTTGTAGTTGCACTTCATAATGATCTTACAAGCTTTGATATTTCTGATTCCGTAATCTGGGATGTACCCGAGAATTGGAAAATCGAGCCATCGGTTCTTCCGGTTAAGGTGAATGCGGGAGAGGTGAAGACGGTTGAATTTAAGCTTGAAAACACGGAGAAACTATACCCTCTGCCGACAGCATCATTTGAGTTCACCTATAAAGAGGGGAAAACCGTTCCTGCAAAAAAGGATTTATGGGTTGCACGCGAGGCTTTCTGCCAACCCGCCGATTCAAGGCCGAATATTGACATTGACGGCCGAATTACAGAGAGCTTCTGGAGAGAGCCGGAATCGGTATTCTTTGATCCGGAAGGCGAGAGTATGCAGACCGATCCAACAAGCTTCTATTTTGCTTACGACCATGACAATTTATACATAGCAGCCAGATGCACCGAGTTGAAGATGGATTCGATGGTTGCCACCGCTTCCGAGCATGACGGGCCCGTTTACGGCGAGGATTGTATCGGATTCTTTTTCCAGCCCGATCCGGCGGTCGATACTGTTTACCAGATTTATTTCGGAGCATCGGGCGCAGTCTATGATTGCAAAATCTGGCGGGGCGAGGATGGCTGGATGGATTATGACAGAAACTGGAATGGCGAGTATGAGTTGGGGATTGCAAAATCGGCGGATTCCTGGTCGATTGAAGCGCATATTCCGGCAGAACAATTGGGCGCGAAGCTTTCCTCAGGTAAAGACTGGCATCTGAATTTCCGCCGCAAACAGAAGCGACTGGATAGCTCGGCTGACTGGATGCTGCCGATAGGCGCTGATCCGCAGACATTGGGAGTACTCACTTTCGAGTAAATCCTCCTACACAAAGTCAGGAAGTTCAGCCCGGCAATTAATACATTGCCGGGTTTTAGTTTAGCGCATCGCTATTGTCCTCTCCAACAGCATTAAAGGAACTGTCCGAAAACATTTTTGTTAAACAAACGGGGCAACTACGATTTCACGGATATTGGAATTGGTTTTATAAAGCGCTTTCCGTGCAGAGGTGTGTATGAAATCTATTAAAATCAAAATACTGTTGGGGATTTTGGCCATTGGTGCCATTGGCACCTTTCTGGCTATAGGTTCTGATGGTATCCTTATGGGCCAGGGTGAAAAAAGTTCGGGCGACAAGATTAAAATTACGTGCGAGGAGGAGAACAACATGGCAGATAAAACCGTAAAATCGGATGAGAAATTGAAAGCGGCTCTGACCCCGCTGCAATACGAGGTCACTCAGAAAAATGGTACCGAGAGGCCGTTTAGCGGAAAATATAACGACTTTTATGAGGACGGTGTATATAAATGCGTTGTCTGCGGCAATGAGCTTTTTGACTCGAAAACAAAGTTCAAGTCCGGGTCCGGATGGCCGAGTTTTTATGCTCCGATTGCCAATGAGAATGTGGAGCAGGAAACCGACAGAAGCCTGGGGATGGTTCGGGAAGAAGTCGTCTGCTCCAATTGCGGAGGGCATCTGGGGCATGTTTTCAATGACGGCCCTCAGCCCACCGGTTTGCGGTATTGTATCAACTCGGCTGCCTTAGATTTTGAAGAGGGGGAGGACGGCGATAAATAAAGTCAATCGGAGATAACCCAGTGCCTGATATCTCCGGTTCACAGCCTTCCAAAAAGCCCGCCTGTACAGGCGGGCTTTTGTTTATCCGGCATTGAACTTTATTTCAATTGAGTTTGCAGGATGATTGTTTGGCCTATATCCCTTATTATATTTGCGGGGATATAATCCGGTACTTCCGCCGGTGAATTGCCATGCGCTATATAAATGAAATCATCGCCGGAAATCGTGCCGGTAAAGGCCTCCGATGCATCCGGGTTTTTCTGCTCAAGGATTGTCATGCTGTCGATTGCGGTGAAATTATCATTTAAGTAAAATCGCGAAACTCGCCATGGATTGAAGGAGTTCTGGATTGCGATCAATGTACCGTCATGATAATACATGCCGTCAATGCCGTATATAGAGATATAATTCGGGATCTTGATCTCGGTTATGCTTTTGTCAGACAATTTCACTGCCGCAATTCCTCCTGCATAATCAGCCACGAATAAAATATTCTCGTCCGAGGAAAGCGTGATACCGTTTGAGCCCATCATTTTGCCGCTTGAAATCAGTGTGTCGATCTTGTCAGCGTCCTTTCTTAAAACATAGGCGCCGGCCCCGGAAAGATAAATGTCGCCATTGCTGTTTACGGCCAGATCATTAAGCCTGAAATTCGGGTCTTTGTTGGGAAAAACAACCTTTCTAATGATTTTGCGC
>CAZBZV010000102.1:0-7383 GCA_964496505.1 uncultured Ignavibacteria bacterium
AATAGCAAGTGTAGTCCTGCCCGGTATAGGCATTGGTCTGCGGTCCCATATGCGCGATAGCTTCATCATAATCGGGATGTGTCGGCGTTCCCCGAAACATCATGTGCTCGAAGACATGGGCAATCCCGCTCGCACCCGGACGAAGCTCGTCTCGTGAACCGGCATTTACGAAAGTCTGGTACGAGACTGTGGGAAATGAATGATCCTCGTACGTCAGGATTGTGAGACCGTTATCGAGCACAGTCTTTTCGATATCGAGATTTATTTGAGCGATTAAAAGCGCTGGAATCAATAGCAAAATATGCAAAAATAATAAAACTCTCTTCATAGAACCTCCTGGATTTGATTTAGTATAATACAACCGAACATTCAAAAGCAAGCATAAAGAGTGCTTGAAATCTTATGCAGTACAGCTTAAATTGTTATAGCATATGGAAATGGCTGACAAAAAGATAAATCGCAAAATATCGCTCTCTAAAAAAATCAGCTTCGGCATTCTGACTGCCGTTATTATACTGATTTTGCTGGAGATAGTTCTGAGAGTTGCCGGATTATTCCCGGCGCACCAGCTCTTCGAAAAACGAGAGTCATCGGCAAGCTGGCAGGAGAATCTTTTTTCCGGATTTATGGGAATCCATGAGCCCGATCCGCAGTTTCTGTGGAAAATGAAGCCGAATCTTAACAAAACCTTCGTGCAAACCAACTCCCGTGGATTGACCGGAAAATTAGTCCCGTACGAAAAAGACACGACAAAACTTCGAATACTTCTCCTGGGCGATTCCACTCCTCTCGGAATCGGGCTTAAGGACTGGGGCAGTTCATATATCTGGCTGATACAGGAATTTTTACGAAGAGAATTAAATCGAGATGTTGAAGTAGTAAATGCCTCCACAGCCGGATATACATCAATGCAGGGTCTGGAATATTTTCGTAAGGAAGGCTTGAAATACGATCCGGATATCGTGCTGGTCTATCTTGGAAATAACGACGCCTCTTACAACGGCTATCTTTCAGATTCAGCCCTGATGGCGCAGGCCTCGGAATTTATTGGCTTGAAAAAGGTGCTCAATAATTTCAAGATTTACAAAATGCTGAAGAGCTTCCTTATACCTCTCAAATCCGATATTCAGGATCATGAAGGTCAGGAGCTTCAGGTACGAGTGCCGCCCGAAAGATTTGAGCATAATCTGTCTGAGATAATCGAGCTTTGCAGGCAAAATAATTCAAGAATCGTGCTAAACACAATACCGGTACCAATAACATGGCCTCCCGGAGTTGAATTCAAGGTCTTCACTACCGGACGGGATACTGTTAGTGGACAGCTTTATATGCCGGAAAGGCAGCGTGAGATGCTGAAGGAGAAAATGTCCCTGGCGCTGGATTGGGAAATGTTTCGGGAGCAGTACGGGCAGATCGATCCCTGGTCGAAACGGGTGCTTCAATCGTCCTATTCGGACACCGGCAATATACTTGAAAATATCTCCAAATATCATAAATTGCTTGAGGATAACAGTGGAAATGAGAACTACCTTAATAATCTGGGGGTTTTGTACTGGCAGAATGAAGATTATGACAGCGCTTATATACACTTGAGGCAGGCATTGATGCAGGAGCAGAAAAATCCCACGATTTTGTATAATATCGGGATGACATTTATGAAACAAGACCTGACCGACTCAGCGGATTATTACCTGAAAATGGCGCGCGATTACGACTATAATTCCCTGCGGATCAAAAGCGATTATAATGATATAATAGAAAAAGTTGCACACAAAAAGGATATACCGTTAATTGACTTAGAGGCTGATTTCGAACGGCTGGGACGTGAAACGCTTTTCGTAGATCACTGCCATCCAAATCAGACCGGTCATCGGATCATAGCCGAACGATTGACGGACAAAATCCTTGAATTGTTGAATAACTAAAACTTAATTGATATTATGCCTGCGAATTTAACGCCGCAATACAAGGAAGCGGAGGACCGATTCCGCAACGCCTCCACGGACGAGGAAAGGCTGGCCTGCCTGGAGGAGATGATGCGTGTCATCCCCAAGCACAAGGGCACCGAGAAGATGCGTGCGGATATCAAAACCCGCATGTCCAAAATCAGGCAGAAGCTGGAATCGGGGAAAAAGTCCGGGGGCGGCGGCGCCAGACGGTCATCATATCTTGATCATGTGGAGAAACACGGTGCGGCTCAGATAATAATTCTGGGGCCTCCCAATTCCGGGAAATCATCGCTGGTCAAACACGTAACCAACACCGAACCTGAAATAGCGGACTATCCTTTTACAACCAGAACACCTATGCCGGCCATGATGCCCTACGAAACGGTTCAGTTCCAGCTCGTGGATATGCCGCCTATCAGCCGCGAGACTTATGATGGCTGGATGACGAATTTGATCCGTAACGGCGATATGATAGTAATTGTGGTTGATTCCTCGGCTGACGATCTTCTGGAAAGTTTAGAGGAAACATTGGAGGTAATCAAAGATGCCGGCATTGTGCTTGCTGGCGAGACAATACCCGAGGAGTACGAAAACTCGGCTTTCTGCAAGAAAACGCTTATTCTTGCAAATAAAATGGGAGAGGAAAACGCACCGGAAATATTTCAAATCCTGAACGAATTTTTCGGTGACAAATTCCCGATCCTAGGAATCTCTGTGCTCCGCAACCGCAATATCGACCAGTTCAAAACGCGCGTATTCGAGATGCTTAAGATAATCCGAGTCTATACTAAAACTCCCGGCAAGGAGGTCGATTACAAGGATCCCATTATACTTCCGATTGGCGCGACAGTCGAGGATGCCGCCATCAGCATTCACAAGGACTTTGCCGAGAAACTGCAATATGCCAAAGTCTGGGGCGAGGGTAAATTCGACGGACAGCGTGTGACCAATTCATTCGAGCTAACCGACGGCGATATTATCGAATTTCATATCTGAGAAAATATCCAGGGAAGGATTTATAAATGCGAAAAGTAACAGCAGTATTACTCGTTTTTCTGACTACGGCTTTCGCCTCAAATAATATGATTGCACAGGGATTGCCGGATCTTTTTCAGGGCAAGATAGTCGATCAGGGCAAGAAACCGGCCTGGATTCCCGACGGCAGTGGCATCTCCTATACCAAGGGCGACAGCCTTTTTATTTATGACAAGGAAACTGAAAAGCCGTTTAAGCTGGTTGAGATGGATATCGCCGAATATATCTGGCTAAACGATGATTCGGTTCTGGCGCTCGAATGGCCTGAAAATGTGCGCACTCGCAAGCCGGTTAGCAAAATCGTTAACTATTGGATCATTGAAAAGGACAGCGATACCCAGTTATTCGCCGCAGACACAACAATAACTGAAAGAATTCCAAGCTATAAAAGCCCGTTCAGGCTTCCTGATGGCAAAGTTGCTATTCGCAAAGACGCTGGATGGGATGTCGCCGATTTTCCCGTAACTGATCAATACGTGGTGTTTGCGGATAGTGGATATGATATAGAAAAAGGCCTTTCGGGATTTTCGTATCTTTCAAGCTCCGATGTTGAGGGCGGATCTATACATTTTAAAAATATCAATGAAGAGGCTTACCGCACGATTCAAATGGGCAAGCTATACGGCAATCCGGAGCTTTCCCCGAATCATGCCATGATGACCGCATTTGCTGACGAAACGCTTTATATACTGGATTCTATGGGAAGTCTCGCGGCGGATTTATCGAATCATGTTGAAGTCCCGGGCGGATACCAATTCCGGAAATTTATCGGCCCGGTCTGGAATAGCGCCTCCGATGGGATAGCGTATTATGAGCTTTTTGAAAACGGCGTGGATTATTACACAGTAAGCTATTTTGATCTGGAAACTGGGAAAAAATCCACAATATCGCAGGTTGATTATTACGGACAGAAAAATATGGAATTTTCGCCTGACGATAAACAAATTGTCTCCCGCTATGTTCATAATGGAATGAGCCATATTGTGTTAATGGATGTGCCCGAAATTTCAAAGGGAGAGGCGAAATAGATGGCATAAAAAGCTTGACAGGGATAACCAGTTGGGTTTATTGCCGAGGTCAGCATCATTTATTCGAATAAAGGGAGAACTGAAATGAGAATCATCAAAACTATGATATACGCGACGTTCCTGCTGTTATTAAGCGCAGGGCTATTAAGCGGGGCAGACAATAACGGCACTACTTATGCCAATCTCGGAAATGGAATGAAGCTGGTGCTCAAAGAGAATCATTCCTCGCCCATGATAACCTCGGTGGTTTTTATCGATGCCGGGGCTCGCTATGAGAATGAGAAAACCAACGGCATGACTCATTTTCTGGAGCATCTGCTTTTCAACGGTACCACCAACCGTGACAGGCTGGAGCTGAATGAGACGATCAAGGAATACGGCGGCTATATCAATGCTTTCACCCGTAAAGATTTAACGGCATACCTGGTTTTGATGCCCAGGGAGTATATAGACACAGGTCTTGCGATTCAGGCAGACCAGCTTTTCAACTCCACGCTGCCGGAAGAAGAACTTCCCAAGGAAAGAAAAATCGTAATTGAGGAAATTCGAAAATCCAATGATGTGCCCTCCACTCAGGCCGATTACTTTTTCAATGAGGTTGTATTCGAGGGCACGCCGTATGCACGCACGGTTCTGGGTACTGAAGATCATATCTCCACACTTGCCCGTGAAGATATCATGGAATACTACAGGAAATATTATATCCCCAATAACATGACAGCCTTAATAATCGGCGATTTCCAGACCGAGGAAATGATAGAAAAATTCGACCAGTATTTCGGTATGTATGAAAAGGGCAAGATGCCCAAGATCGACCTGGTTAATTACATGATTCCGGATGGCCGCCGGATCGAGGAGACATCAATAAAAACACAAAACTACCATGTCGACCTGGCACTTCCGGCGCCTCATTACACCGATCCCGATTATTACCCGTACTATATGCTGGTGGAATACCTTTCCTCGGGCGAGACCTCTCCCCTGACCAAACATATCGAGGACAAGGGCCTGGCCTCCTCGATTTATTCATCTCTGGAAACCCAGAAGGACTTTTCCATGCTGAGGATTTCAGCTACCACAGATTCCGAGAAAAAGGCGCACGCTATTATCTGGGAAGTCGAGAGGGTTCTGTCCGATCCAGAGCTTTTGACGCCATCTTTCGATGTCTTCAGGGGAATGATCGTATCGAAAAAAACACAGGAAATATATCTGCGTGAGAAACTGCATTACTACGGTTTTATAATCGCGCCTATGATGGTTTCCACCGGATACGAGTTCGTGGAGACTCTGGTTGACAGCCTGGAAAATGTGGAGCAGGCAGAGATAACTGATGTGGCCGAGAAGTATTTTGATGATATCAAATATATCGGGACGCTGGTGAAGCCGGCAGATGTTGCAGAGGAGGATATTCTTCAGGCCAATTTCGCCGAGACCAAAAAAGTTACCTTCAATAATGGTCTGGAAGTGATAATCAAGCAGAGCCCGGATTCGAAAGTGTTCGCGGTAAATATCTTCGGCAAGAACCGTGCGGCCATGGAGCCCCGCGGCAAGGATGGAATCACAGATTTTCTTAACCGCATGCTGCAAAAAGGCACCGAAAATTATGACAAAGAAACTCTTTCGGAAAAACTTGCCAATATCGGCGCACAATTAACTGTAACCGATAATCCTTATATTCCATACGACGACAGGTACACGTCACGTCAATATGCCTTCATCAAGTTCGAGACCATAGATGAATATGCCTCGGAGGGACTGGAGCTTCTTTCGGAGATGATGATTCATCCCGCATTAGACAGCGCTGAGGTCGAGAATGTGCGCCGTGAGATGATGGCTGCGCTGGGGATGGCCTCGGCCTCGACCTATCAAACGGCTCGAAACAGCTTCTATGAAATGATGTTTGGTCAGAATCACCCTTATTCAAAAGTTCCACTGGGTTTGCATAGAACGGTTGCAACGATCGGCGCAGACAATCTTGAAGCATACCATAAAAGGTTTTATGCTCCCAATAATATGATTATGACAGTCTGCACAAATCTCGAATCTGACTGGGTTCTAAGCCGTCTGGAGGAGACATTCGGGCAGATGGATCGTGTCTCGCTTGGCAAAATCGAGATTCCCGCTCCCAATCCGCCCTCGGGTATTGTGCAGTCAAACACTCCTATGGATAAGGAACAGGTTTATATATATCTGGGCGCTCCGACAATCGGTATCAATCATCCGGACTACGCCGCGCTTGATGTGGCTACCGAGATACTATCATCCCGTTTAAGCCTCGAGCTTCGCGAAGTACAGGGGCTGGCTTACTCGGTTGGAGCCGGACTGGCGACCTCGCCGGATTTTGGATGGTTCGTTGTTTCTATGGGTACCGGTACAAATAATTATCAGGTCGCTTATGACGGTATTCTGGCCGAGATTAACAAAATGCAAACCGCTCCGGTATCCGAGGCTGAACTGCGCAAGGCCGTAAATTCGATCTGGGGCTCATCCCTCACACGGCAGCTATCCAGAATCAACCAGGCCTATTATATGACGCTTTATGAGTTTATGGGCACAGGTTACGATTATAAGGATGAGTACATGGAGCAGATTAAGGCCGTGACAATCGATGATATATTGAGAGTGGCGGGAGAATATTTGCCCTCGCAGGATTATTATCTGGCGACCGTTGGACTGCAATAAATAATAAAGTATTTCTTATTCGCATGCTGGATTTTCTTATCAATATCGATAACCAGTTGATGTATTTTCTAAATGTCAATCTGGCAAACCCGGTTTTTGATTTTGTCATGCCGATTGTCACTCATGAATGGTTTGTCAGGATTTTCTTTGCGGTATTTGCACTGGCTGCGGCAATTTTCGGCGGAAAATACGGCCGGATCACGGCATTGCTTCTGGTTCTAACAGTAATTCTGACCGATCAGGCCTCCTCGGGGCTGATAAAACCGCTTGTGGGACGGCTGCGTCCATGTAAAACCTTGGAGGGATTGAATGTTTTGATTGACTGCTCCAGCGGTAAATCCTTCCCCTCGGGACATGCCACCAACTCTTTCGGGCAGGCGCTAATCTGGGTATGGCGCTACCCTAAGTATAAGTGGTTCTTTATCATATCGGCGGCCGCTATCGCCCTCTCACGGATTTTTGTGGGAGTACATTATCCCTTCGATGTCCTCACCGGGGCGATTCTTGGAACAATCTGCGGTTTGATAGTATTTCTTATCTGGACTTTGGCAAAACCTCTGATAGCGGCAAATAAAGCACCCGCTCAGACTGATAATATATAGTCTTATCCACGAATAAATTTAGCCACAAAAAAGCTCCTGCTGCAGGACTCGAACCTGCGACCCGGTGGTTAACAGCCACCTGCTCTA
>CAZBZV010000103.1:0-7313 GCA_964496505.1 uncultured Ignavibacteria bacterium
GGTAAAATCCCCTTGACATTATTTGCAAAAACCGAAATATTAGTAATCCGTTACGTGCGCCCATAGCTCAACTGGATAGAGCGTCTGGCTACGGACCAGAAGGCTGGGGGTTCGAGTCCTCCTGGGCGTACTTTTTTATGCGCAGAATCTGCATTTTTTGTTAGAAACACCCTCATTTTGAACAAACTCCACATTCCCGGAGTTATCATTTAATAAATGACAAACTGTCGGGGCGAAATATATTACAAAAAGGAGCTGTGATTTTATGGCGAATATGAAGGCTATGCAGGTGAAAAAAGCGGGTGGGGATTTTGAACCGGTCGAGATACCGATCCCGGAGCCGGGAGTACATCAGATAAGAATCAAGGTCGAGGCCTGCGGTATCTGCCACAGTGATGTCTTCGTGAAAGAAGGTCTGTTTCCGGGCATTGAGTATCCTCGGATTCCGGGACATGAGGTTATCGGTGTGGTCGACAAACTCGGTGATGCCGTCTCGAACTTTGAGGTAGGTCAGCGTGTGGGAGTTGGTTGGCATGGCGGTCATTGCTTTGTATGCGAACCCTGCCGAAGGGGCGATTTCGTGAACTGCCAGAACGCGGGTATCACCGGAATCACTCATGATGGCGGTTATGCCGAGTATATGGTTACTCCGATGGAAGCCGCGGCGCTCGTGCCCGAATCTCTCGATTCCTACGAAGCCGCGCCGCTTCTCTGTGCGGGCATTACCACATTCAATGCCCTGCGCAATTCCGGCGCGGTAGCAGGCGATCTTGTGGCGGTTCTGGGTGTCGGCGGATTGGGACATCTGGGTGTGCAGTATGCCGATAAGATGGGTTTTAAGACAGTTGCGATTTCGCGCGGCAAAGATAAAGAAGAGCTGGCCAAAAAGCTGGGAGCGGATATATATATTGATTCGGCCACCGACGATCCGGCCGAGAAATTGGCGGCTATGGGCGGGGCGAAGACTATTCTGGCGACCGCGCCCAACAAAGAGGCCATTGAATCGGTTATTGGCGGCCTGGGTTTGCACGGCAACCTGGTTATTGTGGGTGTGCCGGAAAATCCGATTGAAGTAAACGCCATGCATATTATTCCGGGACGTAAGTCGGTTACCGGATGGCCGAGTGGAAGCTCGATTGACTGGGAAGATACGCTAAAATTCAGCGATCTGACAGGCGTAACGACAATGATCGAGAGCTTTCCGCTCGAAAAAGCCAATGAGGCCTACCAGCACATGATGGAAAACAAAGCGCGTTTCCGGACAGTGCTGAAGATTTCGTAAATCGTGCTTCATCGGGTTCCCTAACCCGATGGTGAGATTGCCGTCAGGAAAGGATTCCTGACGGCACAGGAATGGACTTTGTGCACGACGTACGTCCCGAGGATGTCTCATAAGTCATCTTTTGAGTTCCGTCGGATCCTGATTCCGTCGAAGACGTGATTGTGATCTGACAGAACTTAAAAGGAATCATTCTCATGGAATGGCCTGAGTAGATACGTCCGGCAGAATCACTCCGCTCCATTTCATTGGGATTTGGATTCTGCCCTGCCCAAAAATGCTGCATTGTCAGTGATGAAAGGGTAGGGAAAAACCCGAAGCGAAGCGGAGCGGTTTTGCCAATTTGTTTTCTGGCTGTTCAAGTTCTGATCCCTATATTAGATCAGCCTAAAATACCCACTTTTTAGGCATTATTAAATATTGCCATATTAAATTTTCGGGCGTATAATGTTCGATTAATTAAATAGAAAGTGAGAGGTAGATTTTTTGATTGAGGTAGAAATTCCCGGTTACGGACATCTCGAGCTCGAACATCTGATCTGCGATTTTTCAGGCACCATATCTGTCGACGGCAAACTTATTCCCGGCTTGAAGGAGCGCTTCAGGGAGCTTGCGAAACATATGCATATTCATGTGATTACCTCCGATACCCATGGCGGCGCCGAAGCTTCGCTTGTGAATGTAGATTGCGATTTAGTGATTCTTAAACAGAACGATCATGATGTGCAGAAGGAAAGTTATCTGCGCAATCTCAACGGCTCACAGGTTGTTGCCATCGGTAACGGCAACAATGACGCCCGCTTGCTGAAGTCCGCACGTCTGGGGATTTGTGTCTGCCTTGAGGAAGGGTGTTCGGTGGCAGCTATGAAAGCGGCTGATATTCTTGCGCGTTCCGCCCAGGAAGCCCTTGATCTCCTGCTTAATCCGAATCGTCTTAAGGCCACACTCAGATATTAAAAAAGCCCGGGTTTTTACTCCCGGACTTTTATTATCCATACACAACTTCTTCCGCCAGGCGGTAACGACGGTACATTTTGGAGTACTGCCCGCCGTTCTCGATCAGCTCGGCATGCCTGCCGGTTTCGACAATCCTGCCGTCCTCCAGAACATAGATCATATCCGCCCGTTCCAGAGTGTCCGGCCTGTGAGTGATCAGGATAGTCGTCATATCCGGCATGACCTCGTGCAGCCTTGTCCACAGCTCACTTTCGGTGCTGGAATCGAGAGCTGAGGTGCAGTCGTCGAGAATCAGAATCTTCGGCTTTCCGGCCAGAGCACGTGCCAGCGCCAGGCGCTGTTTCTGTCCTCCGGATATCGAAACGCCGCGTGTGCCGATATATGTGTTGATACCGTCCGGGAACGATTCGATCTCCGACTTCAACTGCGAGACCTCGATCGCCCAATTCATAACATCCTCGGAGATATTATCGCGTCCAAAAAGTATGTTGTTCCTGACCGTATCCGAAAACAGCATCGGTTCCTGGGGCACATACCCGATTTGTCGTCGAAGCTTGTTGAGCCTGTACTCATCCAGCCGTCGACCATCGATTTTGATCTCACCCTTGGTCGGATTAACCAGGCGCGGAATCATATTGACCAGCCAGCTTTTACCGGAGCCGACTTTTCCGACCACAGCGGCTGTTTCACCCGGGCTGATCTTCATCGAAATATCATCGATTATATTGCCAGGCGATTCCGGGAAGCTGAAGGATACGTTTTTGTATTCTATCGCGCCCTTAAAATCGCCGTCAGCTCCTACCGAACCATTTTCGGTGACCATGGCCGGGGTCGATTCCAGTTCCCGCAGACGGTTGATCGAAACCGCCGACTGCCGCGATTTTACCAGGAACTGCCCGATGTCGAACATGGGGAAGATCAGGTAAACGACATAGTACACGAATGCTACCAGCTTGCCGATCGAGAGATTGGCCCTGATGACCATATAGCCCCCGGCCAGTAGCACTATCACAACGCCGAACTGCCATATATACATATAGAGCGAATCGACAATTGTCGTGGCCTTGATGGCCGATATCTCGGCCGCACGACGGTCGACAGCGGCATCATGAAACTTCTTCTTCTGCACCTTCTCCTTGACATAGGCCTTGACCACCCTTATTCCGGAGAAGCATGCTTCCATGATATCGTTGAAGCCGGAAATATTTCTCTGCAGGTTGTCGTAACGCCGGTCAAGAATTGTTGCGCTCTTGAAGAAGATCAAAATCAGGATCGGCAGAGGCCCGGCCGACAAAAGAGTCAGCATCGGATCGATGGTAATCATCATCGCCAGTGTGAATATCACAAATACCACAGCCTCGTAGAACCTGAATATACCCGAGCAGGCGAACCATGCCAGCTTCTGCTCGATATCATCAGACAGACGAGTTACCAGATCACCGGTCCGGAATCTATTGAAGAAATCCGGACCTTTGTTAGTGATCGAACTGAACGAATTCTGCCGGAAAGCCCACTCCAGCCTGTGATTCATCCAAGCCCGGTGCGATTGTACGAATGCGTACATCGCAGTGGCCATGATTCCGAGCACAATCAATGTCAGCGCATAAGTGGCCACCTCGGACAGGCCCAGATCTGCACCAAGGCCAGTGAGCCAGATCTGAATTGATCCCTCGACCTTTCCGGTCTTGACGAAATCAACGGTAAATTCCACCATTCTGGGAATAGCTACCTGAAACGCCGCCTGAATCGGTGTGAAAAGCAGCAGCACTACCAGAACATAGGGATAGCGCCTATAATATTTCCACAGCCATTTTATTTTATCTCGCACTTTTCAATACTCCGTTTTTATTCTTGAACTGCAAATGGAACAGCTTGGAATAATAGCCGTTCTGCAGAATCAAGTCTGTATGGGTTCCGCGTTCGATAATCTCGCCGCGGCGTATAACCAGAATCTCATCGACATCAAGGATAGTCGAAAGACGGTGCGCTATAATCAGCGAGGTCCGTCCCTTCATCAGCTTCTTCAGAGATTCCTGAATCGCCCGCTCCGTCTCCGGATCGACCGAGCTGGTGGCCTCGTCCAGGAGCAGAATATCCGGATTCGTTACCAGCGCCCGCGCAAAGGAGAGGAGCTGGCGTTCTCCACGGCTGAAGTTGGCGCCTTTCTCGGACACCTCGGTATCGTAACCGTCGGGAAGCCTGCGGATGAAATGATCCGCCTCGACAACCTTCGCCGCCTCAACCACTTTCTCATCGGTAACGTCCGGCTCCTCCAGAGCGATATTGGCCTTGACCGTATCCGGGAAGAGCAGTATATCCTGCAGTACCAGCGCAAATTTCCTGCGCAGAATATCCCGCGGGATATCGCGGACATCGACGCCGTCGAGGGTGATCCGTCCCTTCTGCGGATCATAATACCGCAGCAGAAGGGAGATGATTGTTGTCTTGCCGCCTCCGGTTACACCAGCCAGCGCAATCCGTTTTCCGGTCTTGATTTCGAAACTGACATCCTTTAATACCCAGTTGTCATCATCGGTATATGAAAACCATACATTTTCGAATTTAATAGACTCTTTCAAGCCGTTCCATTCGGCCGGCTTTTCAGGATCTGTCATATAATCATCCTGCGATAGTAGCGCAAAGATTCGTTTTGCCCCGGCTATCGCCTTCTGAATATTGGCAAGCTGCTCGGAGGTCCTGTAAATCGGCTCAAACGAGCGCCAGATCAGGATTATGAACATACTGATCATACCCACCGTGACATGCCCGGCCTCGATCCAGAGCGCACCGAGATACAGCACCATCGCGATCATGATATACTCGAAGCAGAAGACCGTATTGAAATACAGCACAACCGCGATATTAACATAGCGGTCCTCGGTGAACTTCAGACGGTTGGCGACATTAATCTTCCTTTTGGCATAATCGCCGCGATGGAAGATCTGGATGATCGACATACCGTGCAGAAACTCGGTGATCTTCGCCGTAACCTCGGCCATCTTCTTGCGCACCTCCAGAAAATGCGGAGTGGTCTTGCGCTCGAAGAAATAGGTCAGTGTGATGAAGATCGGTACGATACAGAACAGCACCAGCGCCAGGCGCCAGCTATAGTAAAACATCACAGCATAGATACCGGTCACCAGCAGAATATCACCCACCACCAGCACGACTGTGTTGGTGAAGAGCATTCGCAATGCCTCGGTATCGTTTTCAACCCGCGCCATCAGACGGCCGACCGGATTTTTGTCGAAATAGGATATATTCAGCTTCAGGATATGATCAAAGAGCCGCTTTTTTAGTCTCAGCATAACATCCTGGCCGATAATTTCCAGCTTGATCCTCTGGATAAATTGAAAGACAATAGTCAGGCACTGCAGACCCGCAATAATCAGAACCGTAGTCAGGAGGCCGTCAAAATCCCGGTTGGTGATATCGACATCAATAGCGCGTTTCATCAAAATCGGCCAGTATAAGGACAGAGCGGTTGCACCAGCCAGCAGAAACAAACACAAAACCAGTCCGCCGATATGATCTTTCAGAAGCGGCAGCAGTTTCCCGAAGGCCTTTCGAGAGGGTATTTCTTTCTCCTCGGGAGTAAATGTCTCGTCATCGTATAATTCGGTATTCATTTTCAAAAACTCGGTTAAGGTTTATAACAATCAAATTAGCTTGCGGGTACAAAAAAACCCGCCGGAAAATTCGCATCGGCGGGCAGAACAGACATTATGTGAAATAATTCACATTTACATGTCACCCCCGCCCGATGATGGTACATTGCTAATAAGCATGATATTTGTGTAAAACTGGTTAAGCATTAAAATTCCGCTCCTTTCTGATCGTATAATCAGAAATCTACGCCTTATTCTTTCATAAGTTTCGAATAAATACTATTTTTTTTGCTTGTCAATAATTTTTTTATTGCCGGGTGCATTAAAATTTTGTGGGCTAAATATACGAATTCGGGGTAAATATAGCATGATTACTGCATTTTGACCGCAAATATTACATGACAGTTTTCCGATCTAATATTATAATAAATATTCTTTACATCCGTGATAAGAATGATATAGTCGGGATTATACTGTAAAGAAAATATTATGCTCCAAAAGATTGACAGACCGATAAAAGTTTTGCTTGCTGACGGACAGCGGCTTTTCAGGGAGGGGCTTAGGGCGCTTTTTGATGCTCATGGTCAGTTCGAGGTTGTGGGCGAAGCTGAGAACGGCAGGAATGCTATCGATTCCGCAATAGAGAACAAGCCCGATGTTATCATCATCGATAATCTTCTTCCGGGTATGGGCGGCGCAGCGGTTACACGCCGTATACGCTCTTTGTCGCAGCGTACAGAAGCTCTGTTTCTGACTGCCATTCATACCGAGGAGGCTGTGCAGGAGGCGTTTGAATCGGGCGGACGCGGTTTTCTTTTGAAAGACTGCGATTTCGAGGAGTTGACCTATGCCGCCAAGAAGGCCGCGCACGGCGATTATTATATTGCTGGAGCGATTGGCCCCGATCTTGTGGATACGTATGTTAAGGCGCATCTGAAATCGCAGCGTCCGGGCGGCCTGATGACGCTCCGTGAGCAGGAGCTGGCGCGTCTATTGGCCGATGGTTATTCCACCAAGGAATGCGCCAATATTATGAATATCAGTCCCAAGACCGCCGAGACTCATCGCGCTTCTATTATGAAGAAGCTCAAAGCCCGCAATGTCACCGACATCGTGAAGTACTGCATTCGCAATAATATGATCGAATTGTAGGGGGAAGACCTTTAGCAGTTTTGCCTTTTGGTGCAAGGAGTTCGTCCTTGTGCTCCGCATCTGGATGCATTTGGCGGCAAGCTCAGCAGTATATGGATAGGCAGAATCACTCCGCTCCACTTCGTTTCGCTATGGATTCTACCCTACCGTAAAATCTAAACTCTCAAGGCAAAGTTAAAGCAGGCCATTCAATTACTTTGAGCGTACCGAGAAATATGAGCGGTATGATTTTGGGTGCCCCACTGCATCAGCGGTGGGATCATAAAATTGTACGAACAAGACATAGGTAACAGAAAAGACCGATCACATGGGTAACA
>CAZBZV010000104.1:0-7270 GCA_964496505.1 uncultured Ignavibacteria bacterium
AGGGATTCGAACCCCGATCCTACGGTCCAGAGCCGCATGTCCTACCATTGGACGATCGCCCAGTAAAGTTTGCTGAAAATATATAAATCGTTTTCGTTTGTCAAGAGCAAGCTTTGCAATCTACGCCCGATTTTGACAACACTAATATAATAGTTATTCCTTCTTGAGTTGTTCCAGCTGCTTGCGCTTTTTCTTCAACTGTTTGTAGATATTAGCCTGTCTGGATTTATCGAACAAGGCCTCCTTCTGGCTCTGTTCGTATTGAATCTCAAGATTCTCGATTTCCTTTTCCAGTTTCTCAATCTTTACTTCATCCGCCATAACGCCTCCCCTTAATTCAAATTTCGGATAAATTCGATTGCCCTTGAGAGCCTTTTATCAACTTCCGGCTGCCCCAGAATTTCTATGATATCAAATAAGCCCGGGCCGCCGGTTACGCCTGTCAAAGATAAACGGATCGGATGAATCAGGGCCGCCGGCTTTATACCGAATTCCTCGGCCTTGGCGCGTACGACTTTCTCAGCCGTTTCCTTCTTGAGGTCATAATGCTTTTTAAGCTCCTCACGGACTGAATCGAGCTGATCCGGCAGATCATCCCCCTTAAATCTTTTCTTGACCCCTTTGGGATCGTATTCGAAATCATCCTTGAAGAAGTAGTATCCGTTTTCTGCGAAATCTTTCAAAGTAGTGCAGCGTTCTTTTAGAGCTTCTACAACCTTGAGCATCCACTGCCAGCGTGTCTCGATCCAGTATTTGGTGGCAAGATCTGCCTCTATCAAAAAGGGCGTTATTTTTTGAACCAGGGCATGATTGTCGGCCTTCATAATATACTGGCTGTTCATCCAGTTCAGTTTAACCGGATCGAATATCGCATTGGTGGGATTGATTCCTTTAAAATCGAAAACCTTGATTATTTCATCTTCCGACATCAACTCCCGGTCGTCCTTGGGCGACCATCCCAGGAGCGCGAGATAATTGAAAAGCGCCTCTGCAAGTATACCCTCTTCGCGATATTCAGTTACCGATTTATCTCCCTTGCGTTTAGAGACCTTTGAACGGTCGGGCCTCAGGAGCAGGGGGAGATGTGCGTATGCCGGACGATCCACATCCAGAGCATCATAAATCTCATTTTGTTTGAAAGTATTGGCTACATGATCGTTGCCGCGTATAACATGAGTGATTTTCATTAAAATATCATCGACCACCACGGCAAAATTGTAAATCGGACTGCCATCAGACCTGACTATTATAAAATCATCCAGATCCTGGTAGGCCTTCTTCATCTCTCCCAGAACCTCATCATGAAATTCGGCCTCGCCCTCTAACGGGAGCTTGAGGCGTACAGTAAACTTCTTGCCCTGGTTGAGGTTAGCATCAACCTCCTCATCGGTGAGATCACGGCATTTACGGTCGTACTGATATGTTTGCTTGTTTTTTTGAGCTTCCTCGCGTTTTGCCGTAAGCTCCTCGGGGGTGCAGAAACAGCGGTAAGCCCTTTTCGAGAGCAGCAGTTTTTCCGCAAAAGGCGGATAAAGATCCTGACGCCGGGATTGATGATACGGCCCTTCGTCCCATTCAACATTGAGCCATTTAAGCCCGTCCAGAATAACATCCACCATTTCCTTGGAAGATCTGGCGACATCGGTATCCTCAATTCTCAACACGAATTTGCCGCCTTTGGCCCGGGCGTATAGATAGTTGAAGATAGCGGTACGGGCGGTACCGACATGAAAATACCCCGACGGTGAGGGGGCTATTCTTACACGTATATCACTCATAGCCAATTCCTTTCAGCGTAGAGGATATATTCTGGGTGCGGTTTTGGCAAGGTTTTTTTTGGAATATGAGCATTACAAGCGGCTGAATCATTGTATCAGGATTACCGGCGATCTTGTGAAAAAATTATCAAATTCGTCATTTACTCTGTTGACATTGAAAGGCAGAAATTATAAATTGATGGCCGCAATTAAGATTATGAATGACCGTAAATTCTCATTGAGGAAAACCGCAATGGCCATTCACACAGGTCTTGCACCAGCCATGACCGACACATTAATCGTTTGTCAGGTTCAATCAGATATTTTTAAAGGGGATCATTACAAGCGGCTGGAAGCTTACAGGAGATAACGCGCTATGGCTGAAACCACAGCAGAAAAAGTAGAGCAGGCCCAGAAGCCGAGAGGCATCGACTGGCGACGGCTTTTCTTTATATTTTTGGGAGCGGCCTTGTTCTGCATCGTTTATTTTTCTCCTCCCTGGGGAGACGCCGTTGATCCGCAGGGCAAGCATTTCGTCCTTTCCCCCGAAGGAAAAACCGCGCTGGCCATATTCCTGCTGGCGGGGATATGGTGGGTATTCGAGGTGGTGCCGATTGGAGTCACAAGCATTACTATTGGAGTTCTGCAGGCTCTCTTTCTGGTCAGAGATCCCAAAGAGGCTTTTGGCGATTTTATGGATCCCTCGGTGTGGTTTATCCTGGGATCGATCGTGATCGGCATGTCTTTCGCCAAAACCGGTTTGACCCGGCGCATGGCATACCGCATGCTTCTTCTGGTCGGTGAAAAGACCAGCATGATATACCTGGGCGCATTTGTAATGACTGCGGCGCTGACGTTGATAATGGCTCATACCGCGGTGGCGGCGGCCGTTTACCCTCTGCTTGTAGCTATTTACGGCCTGTATGCCGAAGATAACAAGCCTACCCGATTCGGCAAGGGGCTTTTTATGGGTATGGCGTATGTGGCCGGAGCGGGATCGATTATTACACTTCTGGGAGCGGCGCGAGGTGCGGTAGCGATCGGCTTCTACAAGAGAGTTATCGGGGAAGAGATTACATTTTTCGGTTTATCTTATTATATGTTGCCTATTGGGGCGCTTATGGTGGTAATCCTGTGGGCGTTTTTCATGGTAGTATATAAGCCGGAGAAGAAAACCATACCCGGTCTGCGAGAGCGGGTTAGGCCCCTGGCCGATAAGCTGGGACCGATAACGAAAACAGAGGTGCTTACCCTTGTAATTGTATTCTCTAGTATAGCCGTTCTGGGACTTCGCTCTTTCTTACCGGCTCTGGCGCCAATCAATAAAAGCGCTGTGATACTGTGTACGACAATTCTTTTCTTTATGCTGAAGGTTCTTACGATCAAAGATCTGGAAGAAATACCCTGGAATATCATCCTGCTTTTCGGGGGCGCGATGAGTATCGGTTTCTGCCTCTACAATACCGGAGCGGCAGACTGGTTGGCTATTAACTGGCTGATTATGTTCCAGGAAGCGCACTGGTTTATATTTATTATGAGTATCAGCTTTTTTGTATTGATAATGACAAACTTTATTATGAACGTGGCGGCGATTGCTATTTCGCTTCCGGTGGCGCTCGTTATCGCACCTTATCTGGGTGTTGCGCCGGAGGTCATACTCTTTTGCGCGCTGGTGGTAGCGGGTATGCCGTTCCTTCTGCTGGTTGGGGCTGCTCCTAATGCGATCGCCTATGAAAGCAGGCAGTTCTCCTCGGCGGAGTTCTTCATAAAAGGGCTGCCTGCCAGCGGGATTCTGCTGGTGGTGCTGGGTTTCTTCGTTCTCATAGTATGGCCGGTAATGGGGATGCCGATCCTGGTAAAATAGATAAAAGCGCCGTATTCGGCACTAAACGGATTTCGATCTGTTATACTTTTAAATAATAGTTTTTTATAAGAGGGAAAAGCGAGGGATAGATAAATGGATTCGAGAAAAGTAAAAGACCTGATGGTCAGTCTTGAGGATTATGCGGTTATCGATGAAGATGCGACTCTGTTCGATGCTGTTGTGGCCCTGGAAGAGGCTCAGGCCAAGCTTCCTCCCGGAAGGATGAAGCACAGGGCTGTTTTAATCAAGGATAAGGGTGGAAAAATCGTAGGCAAACTCGGGCATCTGGCGTTTTTGAAAGCGCTCGAGCCGAAATACAGTTCCCTCGGAGATCTAAAGACCCTGGCGCGGGCCGGACTCAGCGCGGAGTTCGTGAATTCCATGATGGAGACATATAAATTCTGGGATTATAAGTTCGAGGATATTTGCAGGCGCGCCAAGAATATTGTCGTCAAGGATGTCTGTCATTCGATTGCCGAGAATATCGATGAGGAGGCTCCGCTGTCGGAGGCGATTCATAAATTCGTAATGTGGCAGTCGCTTTCCATTCCGGTTACCAGAGGTAATGATATCGTAGGACTTATACGTCTTTCCGACCTGTATTCGGAAATGGCCAAGGTGATTAAGATTACCTGTGCGGTAGATTCCAAAGAGACAGAGAAAAACGCGTAGCTGCGATTTTTTTATAGAGATGTTAAAGCCCGCAAATGAATACTCTGCGGGCTTTTCCTTTTAGATTAGAATATTCTCTTTCCAGCCAAGCTTTACCAGGTCTATTCTGGAGGGATCGCTGATTCCCAGTTTATGTTTAGTCTGGGCAAAAACAATATGGTGAGCCGGAGGTTTTATTGGTCTGTCCTCCTCGAAGTACTCACGGCGTTTGGCGTTTAGAATCGACAGTCCGGTCGAATCAACCGCTACCGGGTCGGTACCCAGAATAAGCCCGTTGTATCTCCAGGTATATTCCGCATTGAAATGATGTGCGCCCACGCCGTGAAATAGCGGGGTGAACATCACCAGAATATTGAGCCTGACCTTATCCTTCAGAACTGGAAGCTCCCAGACTTTTGCAAGATCGGCGCAGGAGTTGTCATGATAAGCCCAGGGCGTGGGTGTGAACATGATCGGATTTTTGAGACATCCGCCCACACCTGACCAGTGATGAGTGCGCATGGGACGTGTGTTGACATAAGCGGTGGCCTTTTTGAAAATCTCGTTTCTCAAAACTCCGCGGTCATCAATATCGATATTTTTTTCGTCAACACCTGCCGAGATCAATCCCTTACTGATGGCATTCTCGACGGCACCGGGTGTTGGTAGCGGTCCCCAGACATTGCTTTTTATGCCGACAATATCCTCGGGGCTGAAGAGCTTTTTCCAGGCTTCTTCGGCAGTCTCGGTTTGAAAAAGCTCCCGCATGCCGCTTTGAATCATCTCATCGGTAATCTCTGAATTTGCACTACCGTCCTTGCTTAAGACATCTGCATGCCGCACCAGCACAACCCTGGAAGATTCCGATTTTTCTCCGCCTTCGGCAAACGTTTGCCCCGGCAGGCCCATGGTTGCCGCCAGAGTCGCGAATGTTGCGCCTTTCAGGAAATCCCTGCGGGTTAAGCCTTCGCCTGTTTTTTTCATCTGATCCCCCGATGGGTTTATTGGGTCAAATTTTCTTTTACTTTATCAATTAAATCAAGACAAGCCTGTTTGGAATCGGCATAGAATACAACTATAAGAGACTCATTCGATTTATCGATTGCGGTCCAGTCGTCGGATTGAACCTCATAGATGCCTGGCTCGCCGGCTTCAGGAATATATTCTGAGATAAATCTGGAGCGTGCACCATCCGCATCCCCGGAGGAGGGATACTCTATCAGGACAAGATAAACCCGTTCCGGATCATAAATTGCCAGTGCGGCGTCTGTATTCTCGCCGAGGTTCAGTATGTTTTCGCTGGCAAGGTAGTAATGATAATTCAATGATGTATGCAGATGAAAATATTTCAGCGAGTTTGCAATTCGGTTTTCCTTTGGCATATACGAAACCAGTTCCGGTTCCTCCCCTTTATCTCCGATATTTTTTGCGATTTCATTCCCGGCATTTAATACCGCTTGTTTAGTCTCGTCGTTAAGTTTTTCCGGAAGCAATGTAACGTAATAGCGGCCCTGCCAGAAGCTTAAAAGCCCGCCATTGAATTCCGAGCACTGCCCGATACCGGCATCTCCGCCCTGGCTGGCATGCAGAAAGACCCCGTAAGCATCCTCGGGCTTGCCCATATCGAAAATCTCCACCGTGATTTCCGGCGCGCCCTCTTTTTTATAATGCCGTACCCAGACCTCGCGGAAGTCGTACATACGGTAGACTTCACCGGCGCCGTTAATGTAAGTAAAAATACCCTCGCGGTCGTAAGTTTCAAACTCACCGGAGGGTGACCAGCCATCTATACCAGACGGAAATAAATCTGAAATCTTCATTGCCTCATCTTCCTGAACCTCGCTCTCGCCCGAACAGGATATAATTATACCCATTATCAGAAATGCAGCAACGATATTTACGATCGAATGCTTAAATATTCCATTTTTCATAGATTTTGCCCTAATTTATTATTCTTCAAACTCTGCATTAAGCTCCGAGATTATCTGCTTTTTATCCAGGCCCTTATCGTCAATCAGATCGCCCAGCTTGCCCCAGTAAGTCTCGCCGCACTGGACACATATAACGCCGCGCTTCATGAGAAAGCGATTGGCTTCCGGATATCTTTCCAAAAGTTCCTCAACATTATCATCCGCTGTGATCATCTCAACCTCCCCTTAAAAACAACTTTATATAGTTATAAGGTATAGAATATGGCTAAGGTTTCAACAATCAACTATAACAAAAAATCCCGCCTGTTTTTCAGACGGGATTTTCAAATAATCTTTTTTATTTACGGGCAGTTATAGCAGGGGGGATCGCCTCCCATAAATATGTACTCGATCAGATACCCCAGATCCCCTATGTTTTCCCTGCCGTTACAATTAACATCGCCATGCACCCAGGCATAATTAAAATAATATGGCGGCAGATATAAAAGAGAATTCAGCAGTTGAGCGATATCAGCTACATTTATGTTTCCGTCAAGTGTAAGATCTCCACACAGCCGTGCTGTATTTCTCACCGGATAACATACGGCCGGGCAGTCTGGATTCTGAGAACCGCTGTTAATGCATCCGTGGTAGTTGGGAACAATCTGTCCTCCATCGATTTCAAACACCCAATCACCCGCGGGGGGGATAAAGATATTGTCAATGCAAAACGTCTGATCCGAAGCGCCTTCAGGAATATAAAAACGCAAGGTATAGCATATTCTATTATTATTAGCAGGTAAGCCAGTGTAGCTCGGGGGTATCATCGGCCCGCCGATGAGAACCGAGTCTGGCAGAAGATTATCTTCAAAGCTGTGAGGGACAATATTCTGATGTATCGCTCCTCTGGCATCATTCTCGACATTTCCGGGCGGCTCGTCACCGTAATTCAAATCCCAGATAATAGTCCCGTTGTAACCGCTGAGCTCCAATCCCATAACATAGCCTATAAGATCCTCGTCATTTTCCATCCAGATTTGGAGTTGATTGTACGATCCGATGAAGACCGTGTCGGCTGGCCAGTTTAC
>CAZBZV010000105.1:0-6818 GCA_964496505.1 uncultured Ignavibacteria bacterium
AATAGCCTTGCGATAGCGCAATTCAAGCCCGGTTATATCGTAACCCTCGATATGAAGCAAATCAAAGAGATAATAGTAAACCGCAACATTTCTTCCGTCCGATTCTCTTGCGTGCATCCGGTTTTGAAGTTTGGAGAAGCTGGTGACATCTCCATCAAAGGCGACAATTTCACCATCCGCCACGAATTTCTTAGCATCCTGCTTTTCCAGAGCCTCAACTAGCTCAGGATAGGTTTCATTCAAAACCTTTTTGTTTCTGGATTTGAGTTCAACCTTTTTACCGTTCTTGAAGCAAAGACATCTCTCGCCGTCCAGCTTGCGCTCATAAATCCAGTCCTCATCCGAGAAATATTCATGGGTCAGGGTCGCCAGCATGGGGCTGGTCCAGTCAGGCTGAGATTTCTTCTCAATATTTTCCTTTGCATCGTCAGGAATTTTATCAAAAAGCTTTTTCACTCTTTAATCCTCATCCTCTTCGGATTCTTCCTTTGCGATTTCCTTGATACTTCTTCCCGAAAGCACCGAATCGGGCTCTGAGCTCAAAGGATTGCGGCGGGCGTCGGCTTCATCATCTTTCTTTTTAATCAAAAGCCAGTTTTTATCCTGACCGCGCATTTTGGTTTGCACCAGTGCAAACCCGCCTTTTATTTTCTTGCCGTTTAAATTAAATGTAAGCTCGCCGTCCTCGTATGACTCCTTCATGGATTTCGCTTCATTACCGTCATCATCTTTTTTCGCATTCTCATAGGTGCCCGCATCCCAGACCATCACAGTTCCACCGCCGTATTGATCTTCCGGGATTACTCCCTCGAAATCAGCGTATTCAATCGGATGATCCTCTGTCTCGACCGCGAGACGTTTTTCATCGGGATCAAGAGTCGGCCCTTTGGGAATCGCCCATGATTTCAACACGCCGTCTATCTCCAGCCTGAAGTCATAGTGAAGATTGGAGGCGTCATGTTTCTGTATCACGAAGATTCTGCCGTCGGATTTCCGTCGGTCGCCTCCAAACGGTTCCGCTGTACGATCGAAATCCCTTTTCTTATGATATTCCTTTAGAAATTCTTTGCTTTTATTCTTTGTCATAATAACCCAATCGGGTTTTACTGGCATGACAGAGGATTACTCTGTCATGCCATATCGGATTTGCTATTGTTTATGTTCCGCCTCCGAGACCTTCTCGAGCACCTCGCCCTTTTCCGATCTGTCGAGGGCTGCGGTTGCCAGGTCGCCAAGCGAAAGCATGCCGCTGATCTCGTTATTGCGATTAAGAATAACGAGCCTGCGAATCTGATTTTCCTTCATCAGCTTACCGGCCTCGTTCACATCCTGATCGTCATAAGCGGTGACAACGTCCTTCGTCATCACATCAGCGGTTTTTGTCTCATTCGGATTGCCGCCTTCCGCGACAGCTCTGACCAGAATATCGCGGTCGGTTATCATACCCACGACCTTGCCATCATCGACAACCGGCAGTGCCCCTATGTCAAACTGCTGCATCTTCTTGGCAGCTTCAACCAAGGTTCTCTCGGGATGAATCAGTCTGACTTCTTCTTTCATGATTTCTTTGGTCTGCATAATTATCAGCTCCCTTTCTTTTCAGGCTTGCATAGGAAGGAATTTCCTTCCCGGCTTTAAGCCTTTATATTCAAAAGTATTAATGTTCTTCCTTGCCCGAAAACCTACTCATCCTCGCGCGGCTTTTTGGGCGGGTCTTTTTCAGGAGTCTCACGCGGAGATTTCGGATCCTTATCCTCCGTAGGTTTCTTGGGATCCTCCGGCGGCTCCTCCATCGGAGGTTCCTTTGGCTTATCCGGATCCTTAACCGGCCTTTCCGGGACCGGCTCATGCGGTTCCTCCATGGGAGGCTCCTTGGGCTCCGAGGGGTCCTTCGGGGCCGGATCCTCTCCCGGTTCCGGAGGTTCTTCTTTAAAATAAATTCTGGGCTGACTAAGGATATCATCTTCGGCCAAATTACCGCCCGTATTCAAAACCGGGGCGGGCTTGCGCCTTAATAATATCAGCATATCTGCTATTTGCTGCATTTTACCTTCTATCAGCTTCAAGGTATTCCCTATCAGTTTCATCCAATTTCTCCTTTAACTCATACATGGAAAGAGTGGTTATCATCAGATTATTGCGCACATCTTTGGCGCCGGCCTGATATGCTTTCTTCTCGGCTTCGGTGTACTCGAGCCAGCTTCTCACCTTGCCCTCAAGAGTAACCACTCCCTCATCAACTTTAACTTCAACTCGTTCTGAGTTGATGAATGGATCCCAATACAGCTTGTCTTCCACGTCCTTTTCTATAGTGATATCACTTTTGGGATTCCAGACATGCTGGTATTCCAGCATATTATCGATTTCTATGACACCTTTAACTTTACGGGCTATATCCGAGGCATGCTGCTTTTCGAAGGATGTATGCACATTGCCGCTGAGGCCTACCTTGCCATCGAGCGCCTCAACCTCGATATCGAAAATATCTACATATGGGTCACGTGCGAGGGCCTTGAGCACTCTGGCCTCGAGCTCACGGCTTCCCGGGACAATTTCCGGCCTGACTTTGATATGATTTCTCACTCTGTAAACGCCTACCGTATTTTCGGCATCATCTTCGGCCGCCATTTTCGCCTTGAGATTATTGACCGTACCCATTAGAGTAACGATATTGCTGTCTACGGATACTATAATATCGAACAATGACACTCTGGGATCATAGGCAAACGCATTTTCAACAGCAGCTTCTATTTCATCGTCCGTCATGCCGACATATTTTTCATGCCGCTGCATATCATCCTTAACATTCCAGTTAATCTCGAGCATACTGGTATTGACGGATTTGGTGCCGGTGACCCAGGCATCACGGCGGGAGGCCTCATGTTCTGCCGCGCTTCCGACCATACCGGTCAGGATAACATTGCCGTCATTAACCTCGATCTGAATCAACTGGTCATCCACCCAGACATCGGACTCCAGACGCCTCCTCACATCCGCCTGAATCTCCTCGTCCGCACGGGTGGCCTTGTAAAAAATCTCTATATTGTTTTCGATTTCTCTTATTCCGCTGACGCCGCGGACGACCTTCTCAGCCAGCATTTTTTCCTGCCGCGATTGCACCCTGCCGCTCAGGACCGCCTTGCCGTCCCGGACAATAACATCGACCTCATATGCCTCGGTGGCCGGATCCTCGAAGAGAGCCATGGTGGCGTCATTGGCTATTGCTTCATCGCTCCTGTCAATTTCTCTGACATAGATTTTGTTTATAACCGCTTTAACTCCTTTCACTGTCTCTGCGACTTTCTCGGCTCTCTCTTTTGCCATAAGATTGGAAACACTGCCCGATAAACTGACTATGCTGTCTTTGGTCTGAACATTGATTAGATGTGCCGGCACACCCTCATCCGCAATCAATTGATTTTCAACTGCGTAAGATATTTTGGTGTCATCCATGTCCTGAGTGCGAGCCGATATCGGAAGCAGCAATAGAACAGATAAAAACATCGCCGGCATTCCAAGCCCATTAAAATCCTTTATCTTTCTAATTAAATATGCAAAGGGCATATCATCACCTCTTTCAAAACCATGTAAAACCTGGTTTTCAATCTTTAATTCGATTGTTAATATCGTAAAAGTCAGAGGGTATGACAATACGACTTGATCACATACGGATTACGTACCATCAATACGTAATTTATTTACACACATCGGCTTATGAGAATTTACCGATTTCACTTGATTTTTCGCAATCAACTGCCTTTCTTATAGTTATATAAAAGGGCTGGTTCCAGGGCAGACCGCATATGTATTTGCAATTAGAAAGGGATTTTCTGTGAAGGTCGCTTTACGAATGGTAATTGTGGATGATTCCCAGCGAAATATCGATCTTATATTGTCTGAACTGGGCAAGTCTGCTTTCGATCCTTACCATAAAGCTGTAAAATCTCTGAAGGCCCTGCAAAGTGCGCTGGAAAAAAGCGTCTGGGATATTGTCATCTGCAATTATAACTGCAAAAAAATCGATCCTATGAATGCCCTCCGGATAACCAGAGAGCTTGATTTTGAAGTGCCGCTTATATTTGTTGCCGAGGATGCCAACGAGGAGCAAATTGTCGAGACAATTTCTGAGGGCGCGCGCGGTTTCATTACCAAAAGTAAAATAACCCGCCTTGCACCCGTGGTGAATCGAGCGCTCAAGGAGACCGCGGTACGAATAAGCGCCCGCGAAGCCTACAGGGCCTTGCAGGAATCGGAATACCGTTACCGTTCAATAATCGAAAACGCCAGCCAGGGCATCGCCATTATCCAGGACGGTTTCATGCGCTACGCCAATCCCCGATTGCTGGAGATTGCCGGAGCAGATAACGCTGAACTGATTGATGAACCGATCATAAAACTTATTCATGACGAAGACCGCTCGGATTTCAACTATCTCCACCTGGAATTGCTGAGAGGAAGGGAGATGGATGATCACCTTGATCTCAGGCTGAAGCCCGAAGCCGGGAGAGCGCCTGTCAGATGGCTTCGTTATAACGGCGTCAATATCCAATGGAATGGCAAACCCGCCGTACTATTCTTCATAAAAGATATAACCGAGCAGAAGCATGCCGAGGAGAAGGCAAGAAAATCATCGAGGATTATCGAACAGAAGAGCATCGCCCTGAAGGAAATCATGGGGCAGATCAAGGACGACAAGGAAAGTCTTAAGAAAAAGATTCATACCAATATCGAGGAAGCTGTCATCCCCAACCTGCATCGTTTGCGGGATATGGCCACCCCAGCTCAGATTAAACTCTTCGAGGTTCTGGAAGAGGACTTAAGAAGCATATCCTCTCCTTTTATCGATGATATCAGGGATGACTTTTCGAAACTCTCGCCGCGGGAGCTCGAGGTATGCAGGCTGATCAAAAACGGCATGACTTCGAAGGAAATCGCCTCCGCGCTGGGCATCTCCCCCATGACAGTTCACAAGCATCGCGAACTGATACGAAGGAAACTTGGGCTTGTAAATAACGGCATGAATCTAAATTCCTACCTTAAAAGCAAGATGGAGAAAGCCGAATAAAAAACCGCCATCTCAGAACAAGATGACGGTCATTTAAATCAAAGCTATATATCACTTTTCCCAGTCGATTTCCATTATAACCGCCGGATCGATAATCCTGAAGGTGAACGACTCACTTAGATAAAGCTTTACCTTCTCGGTATCATGAGCATGATATCCGATCGAAAGATCCTGGCCGAGATAAAGCTTCATATCTCCGCCCCGAACCGAAAACAGGTAACACTCTTTCAAAAAAGCATTCAGAATAATCTGGCCTCCAAGCAAATGCTCGAGCTGCTTTTTAAGCGGATAGCCCTTAGTCTGTTTGTGAATAAAGTTCCACATATCAGGTCCAACTACCAATGAATATGGACCGTCGACCGAGGCTTTTACGAATTCGGTGATGCCGTCCGAAATCAACGCCAGGAACTCATGCGAATCGCCCTTAAACTTGAGCTTTTCATAGGGGCTGCTGCCCTTGATCCCCTGAATATTGCCTTCCTTAAAACCATGAAAGATCGCATCTTCTTCAAAAATCGCAATCTTCCGGGCGGCATCTTCGAGGTTATCCAGTTCAATATCCTCGGCGCCGCGTTCGATGTTATCCAGTTCCCAGAGATCGAGGTCAAAGATTATGCGCGATTCAAGCAGCGGCAGTACCTTATGAACGCCATAGCCGACCTTTTCATTGTCTTTTCCCTTACCGATATCCAGCCTGCCCAGTGAAACGGAGGCAAAATCGAGCCCTTTCGGACCTTCCACATCGACAATTTTGCGTGCGGAGAGATGTGTCTTAAGCACATCCCTGGCAACATCTTCTATTTCATCCCAAGCCTTATCCGTGACCGGCGCAAGCGAACGTTTTAGTATATTCATCATCTATCTCCTTTATCCTCTTCCCCTTTATCTGATTAATCTTTCTGGCTTCCGATTCCCAGATCGGAAGGCGCTTCTTCATCCTCAGAGCCCTCTTCTCCTTCTTCCAGCTTGGTTATATCACCTTCGGTAAAAAGGTAGGTTCTCATCTCCTCATCCCAGACATCCATATTTCTCCGCAACCACTCGAGGGTCATCAATGCGTGTTCTATCTCTTCGTCGCGGTTGTGGGCCAGAATCGCCTTCAGATGCCCGTCCTTGCAGACAGAAACCCTCTGATGATACCAGTTCACAGCCTCAATCTCTTCCTGCATACTTTTCAATGCTCGGATAATGTTTCGATCATGGGCTGAAATTTCTTCAGGTGGTTCATGATAGTCACTCATTTGTTTCTCCCTTATCTCATTTAATGTTGTTTTACAATATTCTTCATATTATTAAGGATAACAAAGTCAGGATTCACTCGTTCCTGCAAAATCGTTTCCAACCAAACAATTAACAATCTCTTAGGCTTACATTATAATAAAAGATCAACGGGGATTCAAGGAGATTATAGAGCCAGCAAAAGCACGGTAAAGCAAAGCACTTTTTCCAGCTTCGGAGCAGCATAATCATTAAGAAAGAAATAAAGATCAAACATAAAACCCTCCACTTTTTACTTTCTTGCCATCAAATTTACATCAACAAATATCGTGAAAGTTGAGATAAAATCAATACGGGTAAATCTCATATAATTTACGTACGGGAAATACGTATTGGATATTGAGTGCAAAAAAAATCCGCCCGGCTCATATGCCGGGCGGAATCTTGAGAGGAGTTAATAGAAAACTAACAGTCCGGAGAACCATCCGAATTAGGATCACAGGGTTCCGAACCGCCGATGAAAACATAGTTTATA
>CAZBZV010000106.1:0-6776 GCA_964496505.1 uncultured Ignavibacteria bacterium
CCAATGGTAGGACATGCGGCTCTGGACCGTAGGATCGGGGTTCGAATCCCTGTCGCCCAGCTTATTATTTATTGTTTTTACAATAAGTTACAGGCATCGATCAAACAGGGTTTCATATAAATCTTACCATCTTGTTTTCTACTCGCCAAAATCAATGTTTGTGGGATGGGGATTCGATTCTCCCTATTCTATATTTGGAATTCCATTTAGCTCTCAAAATCAAGATTATATCCAAGGCCGGGATTGGGAGTTGGGGTGAGTATCCCATTTTTGAGGATGACCGCGCCTTTGGTAGGATCGTTAATCAGGTCCAGATGGCCGTCGAGATCCGCGTAGGCAACATTGGGTCGCGCCAATGCAAAATGCAGTCCGGCGGCTATTGCGAGTCCGGCCTCATCCATACAGCCGACCATGCTTTCCAGACGCGCAGCGCGGGCAACCGAATTTATCTGCATGGCATTGAAAATCCCGCCAACTTTCATCAGCTTGATGTTGATCATATCAGCAAGGTCGTGCCGTGCCAGACGAAAAGCATCCCGCAGAGTCAAAAGGCTCTCATCAGCCATGACCGGAATACTCACCTCGCTCGTCACTCGCCCGAGAAGATCGGGCTGACCTTTGGGCGTGGGTTGCTCAAGGAGTTCAAGCTTGGCTGAGCGGGTCGCCTCCACAAAGCGCTTGGCCTCTTCCGGAGAATAGCCCTGATTAGCGTCAAATCTGAGCTCAATACTTTTGCCCGCTTCCTCGCGCACCTTTATGATCCGCTCAATATCCTCCTCGACATTCTTCCCGCCCTTTATCTTCAAAACCTTGAAGCCCCGTGCTATCAGATTCGAAGCTCTCTCGACAGTCTCATTGACCGGCAAAATCCCGATAGTCACACTGGTTTTGATTTGCTTTCTAAAACCGCCTAAGAGAATGTATAGCGGAAGATTCGCAATCTTTCCCAATATGTCATAAAGCGCCATATCGAGCATTGCCAGGGCCGAAGCATGTTCGCTCATTGGCTTTTTGAGAAGCTCAATGAGTTGAGCAATTCTTCGGGGATCCTTGCCCATTATATTCGGTTCGATGACATCCCTGCAAACCGTTAAAACGGTATCAGCGGTTTCTCCCGTGACCTCAAAATCAGGCGCCGCGCATCCGTATCCTGTTACCCCCGTGCTTGTTTCCAGACGCATGAAGATATTGGCTACAGAATCAATGGTTTCATAAGCTATTGTATAAGGCTCGCTGAGCTTGAATATCCGAGGCCAGACATATATTGCTTTAATCTTCATGATCTATCTAATACCTCTTTTGATAAATCTCTTCCAGCGTCATGCTCTTGAGGTCCTCAATAAAAGCAACCATATGCGCGATCATTATCTCCCACATCTTCTTGCCTTTTTCCGCGCTGGCCCTGGTGGGGTCACCCATTACGCCCGTATCGGATATTTTTTCGGTATGGGCATACCATGACACGCCGCGCTTGGATGTAAAATCGAGATAGCGGCTGGAAAAAGTGGGTACGCTTTTAGACGCCTGGTCCATCCTCACCAGATGCGGCCGGGTAGCCAGGCTTGTGCTGGTTTCGAATTCGCCGGCATGGACATCATTGGGAGTTTCCACCAGATCATATATATCCACATCGCTGGTCTCCCCGGAATCAACACAGGCAAATATATGGGCATCCCTGTTTATCATCTGGGCGGCATAATTCAGAGCCGGGCTGTTACCTCCGTGGCCATTTATAATTACAAGCTTCTTAACACCATTTCCGGCAATGCTCATGCCGATCTCATAGACCAGTCTGGAGAGTGTATCGTTGTAGACGCTAATGGTACCCGGAAAATCCTCATGGTGGTAGGAGACGCCATAGGATATCAACGGCAGTATAAGGGGCTTGGGATCACTGCAGGCTTCGGCTACACGGTTTGCCAGATAATTCGCATCGAAAGCATCGACATCAAGGGTAAGGTGCGGGCCGTGCTGCTCGATTGCGCCTACAGGAAGTATGGCCAGATCGACTTCCTTGAGTCTTTGCTCAATTTCCGGCCAGGTCAGTTCAGCCCAGAGATAGCCTTTCTGGCGGGCGGATTTGCGCCGAGATGATTTTTTTACTTCCTTTTCCTGCGGCATCTCGAAGGCATACTGCTGATTGATCGATACATCATTTAAAGGATCGAAGTCTTCCCATTTCCGTCCAGACCGCCTGACTGCTCCGGACGCATACTCCATAAGAATTTTGTAGACAGGTTTGCGAAGGTCAACCGGCATTCCGGTCATTGGCGAACGCTCGGGCGTGAATCGCAATTTCATTATTACCGGATGTTCCTTCGCAGATTTCTGCATATCATCGGGGAATTTTATAATACCCTTTTGCTGGAGAAGAAAGTTCAAATGCTCTTTGCCGGGAGCTTCCTGATGAATCTGTTTGCGGGAGAATTCTGCAAGCCCTTTTTTGATCTGCTGGTCACTGTACCCGCATTTCCCGGGATCGGCATCGATAGCAGTGAGCATGCCGATAATTCTTCGGCACTTTTCGCACTTACCGCAGGGATAAACACTTTCCCCCTCTTTGTGAGCGGCATGACAGGAGATCTGATGTCTCTGTAATTCTGGATATCGTTTGACCAGCACCGTTTCGATCAGCATCTCAGACATCTGCCTCAAGATCGAGAACTGGCTTATTGCCCAGCCCTTCTGCATATAATAACGGGACATGCTGTCATCAAAATAGCGACTCTGATCATAGAGGCCATCATAATGTGTAATCCCTTTATGTGATACTTTGCAGGTTGTATCGTGCTCATCGCCGATAATAAGCCGCCCTATCCCACGCTTGCGCATCAGGGGCAGCGCGCCAAATAGGAACACTGCCACGGTCCAGAGACGAATCGGGTATTCATCGGAGCGGATATTGCTGAAATCCTGTCTTATAAAGGGCATATGCCGCAGCATCCATGCAAAAATCCGGTCGGAATTCACCCAGACACGCGCGGTATTTGGAATCTCCTTATTGAAATGGCGGTAGGCATTTAAAGCTGTAAACCAGTGGCGCCCGGATTCGTTAACGAAAATCGGATGAGTCTCCTTGCCGATTTCATTTAGCAGACCAAAACTCAGAAGGCTGTCTTTTCCTCCGCTGGATAGTATGCAGTGCCTGTTTTTATCGGTAGTCCAGAGCTGCCATTTAGATTTAGAGGTTTTACCATGATTCATAAACTCCAGGTCGGCGCGAAGATAATTTTTCTGCTTCATAACCGGAAAATCAGAAACCTCTTCGGTGAGAAAGGGATTTGGCTCCAGGAATTTTTTGACATATATCTCCCGTGCAGTATTCTCCGCCATATCCCGTAAAAATCGTTGATCGACAGGATCGAAATTGCCATGAAAGACCATTTTCCTGCAGAAGAGTCCATAATTTAATGCTACCTGTGCCGTGATCATATTGGCCAGATTCAGGTGAGATTCGTCTGTTGGATTGAAGACATCCTCTTCATAAGTGTAAATCAATTCAATTGAATCTGTCTTATTTCCCCAGTGAAGTGTATAGGGGCATGTCACCTTATTCCTTTGTAGTTTGACAGGCCCGATTTGCAGGCTGTCGAAAACTTGAAGCATAGAAAATGGATCATCCTCATTGAAACTGCGAGAGGCTGGTTTTTCGATATTATTTTTCATTTATCTTTCCTTTATATACCCGGCCACCAATCTGGCAAGTCCATCAACTCCATCAAGGAGAACATCAAAGGCGGAACGATTATGCTCTCTTTCAATCTTATCACATATTCCCGGAATATCTTCAGGCTTCAATTCCTCATGATTGATAGTTATTGCGACAACCGGTTTGTCACTGATATATTCAATTGCGCCGATTTGCTTTGAAAGAGGATGAATCAGGTATCCCGGAAAACCATCATACTCTTTGCGTGCCGGAGCATGCTGCAAAATCACGATGTCCGGTCGGCCGGCGGCGAGTATTTCATATCCACCGGGGTAGGCCGGATTCATCAAGCTGCCCTGTCCCTCAATGACTATCACATCAGGATTTTCCTCTTTCCAGGCCGACCATACCGCATGTTCGATTTCACCAGAGACAAAGTCGTTTACCAGAGTGTCAAAAATAGTGCTGTATTTTGCGCCCTGCATCCAGGCGGTCTGCCCGGTGCCCACCATCTCAGCTTTGTAACCGGCTTTTTGAAGCGCATGAACCAGAAGCCATGCGGTGGTTCTTTTGCCAATTGCGGAGTCTGTGCCCAGAATTGCGGCCTTGAGGCAGTTCACCTCCTCTATCTTGCCCGTAAAAAAATGCAGCTGGTTTCGCGGAGGGGGTTTGCGCAGGTCCCTGATGGTAACACGCTTTTCAAGGGCAATCTGAGCAATTTCCGGATCCTCCGAGAGAAAATCATGCAATCCGCAGTCGATATTCAACCCGAATCCAATTGCCTTTATTACATCTGCCCTTGCAATCGAGTTCAACCGCCCCCCATCCGGGGCCAGTCCGATCACAAGATATGCTATCGCGGCGGCATTATTGCGGGCGTGATCAATCGCATCTTCTATCGATCCGAAGATCGGGATATTATTGCGTTTATTATCCAGTACTTCGCCCGCATCCTGGCCCGAATAACGCGAGTCCACCACTGCGATGACCTTGTAGCGTTTGGTATAGCGCACCAGACCATGAGCGGTCTTGCCGTTGGTGGTATTATATGCGCCTTCACAGTAAACTATAGCATTTCCATCCAAAACATTATTCATGACATCTTTCCTGTTAAAACTATGACATAACGGTCGTTTGGCAGAGGTTCCTTACGATGATGTTCTATAAGTGCGATAAGCCCTGCGGTTGAAGCCGGAAGTGCATTGATGCCCTCTTTTTCACGTATCAGCTTTGCATACTTAAGCATATTTCTGTCAGAGGCATTGGCAGCCCATCCATGGCTTCCACGAACCGCATCGAGCGCCAGATCTCCGTCTATCGAATGCCAATTTATCAGGGGCTCATTGATCTTTGTTTCCTTAATCGATTCGGGCTGGAGATCGGTACAGGTCTCGGAGTCGCTGAGGTAGGCCATGATAATCGGATTTTTCCTGTATGATGATCCTGCCACCATACGAGGAATCCTGGAAATTTTGCCCCGGCGATAAAGGCTCACAAACCCTTTATAGATTCCCGCCAGAGTCGTGCCGTTGGATACAGGCGCTGCCATAATTAGGGGTGCATCTCGCAATTCATCATAAATTTCATAGGCGATCTTGCCGTAGTTTCTGAGCTGTAGAATGATATTATCGCCACCCGGATTTGCATCATAATATTCTTTTTTCTGCGCATGTTCGGTCGAGACCTCAACAGCAGACTCATAATCTCCCGGGGTACGCCTGATTTCAGCCCCCAGATCGATCATTTCCTTGACGCGTTTGCTGTGATATGCTTCCGGAAGAAAAATCAGACAGCGCAATCCCGCAAGCTGTGCAGCCACCGCCATAGCCACGCCATAATTGCCGCAGGTTGCAATCGTAATTGTATCGAAACCGCGCCGCAGAGCATCCATTGCCTGGGCAAAGGCAATCCTGTCCTTCTGGGTGCCGGTTGGATTGGAGCCCTCAAATTTGAGATAGATCTGCCTCAGGCCGACCTCCCGTTCTATGTTACGCGCCCGCCAAAGATTGGTGTCTCCGACCTCCGAATCGATTATATCCTCATATGCTTCCAGCCGTTCATCCAATGGATACGATGAATCCATGGCAATCTTGCGTTGTTCCTCATATCCTTTGGTGAACTCGGATACTTGTCCAACCGCGCCATCGATAAGCTCGAATGGTCTTTCGGAATCGATTACCGCGCTGTTTGCATTTTTATCATCCATCTATATCTCCCCTGAATTTTGAGTTTGCTTTTTGGTAACTCTATGAGGGAAGAGCTGCCGTCCGACAGATATCTGCTTCAGGGCGGCATACCCCATAAACTGAATCATGACCGGCACACTCTTCTCGCCCGGCTCATGAAATTTCATTATAAAGAATGAAGTTAGAATTCTCAAAAGAGCTGAGATCAGAAAAAGAATGTGATAGTTCCCAAAAGCATAGTCTCCAATCGTGAGACTAAAAGAGCTAAACGTTTCGGCCAATAATCCGCCCAGAAGAGATGAAATAAAAAATCCCAGGCCGGTAACAACTGAAAACATGGCCAGGTACGCTGTTCTCTGGGATTGGGGGCTGTTGGCAATGGGCACATTAAAAGCCGCCAGGTTAAATCCCGACCATAAAGCGCCTGTATATATCGACTCGATGCCCAAAATCCATATGAATCCGGCGCGCGGGAACAACCAGACTAAGGGAATAAAGCTGATACCGAACGCGCAAAAAGCCAGAACAGTCCTCGAACCGACCTTATCGATTACCATTCCCCAAAACCGGTTCATAAAGATGCCGCTTAAGGCCACCGATGCGGTATAGATTGAAATTAGCAAAAAGCTCATCTTCAAGTTCGTAAGCATGTGGGCCGCAAAGAATATGGCCGAAATTCCGACAGCCATGTTCCAGACAAAGAATATCTTCAAAAGATACCTGAAGCGCTGGTCCTTTAAAGGTGCAATGATGTCCGCAAATTTGTGCGGTATTTTTGTGCCTTCCTTGCCTGCTTCCGGAAGCTTGATAAGCATTAAGGTCGAGATGAGAGCAAAGATGCATCCGATCCCGATAATGAATGAGTAGCCGATTGATTCTTTGCCGATCAGCTTAAAATGATCCAGAATCAAACCGCCGATAATTGTGGCCGCAACAGTCGT
>CAZBZV010000107.1:0-6523 GCA_964496505.1 uncultured Ignavibacteria bacterium
GGCGGAAACGACCAACGACCGGATAAAGACCAAATATCTTCGAGATGACTTTGCCTCCGAACAGCAACAAGAAAACCAGCGGAGAGGCAATCAGGGCCGGCAGAGATACGAATGTCCCTGCCCGAAGAAAGTAGAATGGCGTCAAAAATCCTACAACAAGAGTTCTTAAGCGACGCACCCACATGACATCGCCGTTTGAAAACTCAGCCAACACCATGCCGATCAGGTAGGCTGGCAGAACCGCCTCACTTCCGGACCAGAGCGCGAGGGCTCCCAGGCCGAATAGTACGAGGATGACCCATTTCGTTCGTATCGCGGCCGTCCGGTGCGCATATTTACGTGTCAACCACCTGCTTGTAGCAGGCAGCATAATAAGAACAAGTGCTGTAAAGACTACAAAGATGATAGTCTTGTAAGTGAATGGAGCGAACAACAGCCCTAAGGCGATTACCGTCCCGAGGTCGTTAATGAAGCAGGCACCAAGGATGCCTTTGCCGAATTCAGTCCTGTTGAAGCCGGTTTCCAGCATGACGGCATAGACGACTGCCATCGATGTTGTCGAAAGGGCTACGCCACAAAGAAGACTTGCCTCCGTATCCCATCCGAGAATATACCGGGCAATCGCCGCACATCCCAGAAACGGCGCAAAGAACCCCACCAGCCCCACAATGGTAACTTCCTTCAGTTTGCTCCGAATGACTTCTGGTTCGAGTTCGGCTCCGGCCAGGAAAGTCAATAACACTGCTCCAGAAGCTGCGAGGAAACGGAGCCATTCAGAATTGGATCCGAAGGATTCAAACTTGCCAAAATAACCGGCGATGGCAGCCGCGGCCACGCCGATACAGATTTCGACAAGAGCTATGGATATGCGAAGATGGTACGCGATTACGGCAGATACAACAGCCAACCCAAGCCACAGGGCGGCGATGGTGAAAATGTGTTCCATGATGAAGTCCTCCTCTTACAAATCATCTTCCGGGCCGAATTCCAGACATAAAAAAGCCCGCCTGGCAGCGGGATCCTTTAGGACCATCTGAGCCTACCGCCACACAGGTTTGTGCGGTAGGAGTCATCAGCCCGGCCCGAGCGGTTTTTCAAGGGGGACTCCATCCCCAATGTTTCAACGAGTATACGCCAACGACCGCCAAATGTCAACTGAAATCGTCAGGCTGACACCTCTACTCTATTATCTTCCAACGCGTTCCGCCTGCTGTCGAATAGCTGTAATTCACACTAAACGCGAATTCCACAAAAGTTCGGGGAGAGTGATATCGGGGCCGCTTTTGTTTAACCGCCTGCTTATCAATAGCATAGAGATCGGGATTTGCGAGACGGCTGAAAATCTCTTAACACGAGAAAATGCCCAGCAAAAAGCCAGCAAATTAATGATACCCAATTCTCTGGAATAAATCTCTTACCTTTGCCAGTATCTGATAATAGTGTGCTCAAATTACACTCTTCGATTCTTATTGGCTGGCAGAAATATGGTTGGGCGCAAAAGCAGGATCGGCAAAATGCTTCTGCTCAGCTCTCAATATGCACAACCTCGAAAAGAGGACAGCGCTTTTCATCAGAACCCTCATGGGCCTTGGCATGAATCGCCTTCACAGCGCGTTCAGCATTTCGGAACAGGTGATCCTCCCCTATTTTGTAATAGAGATATGTCCTTTTCATTGTGTCCAAAACATGATCGTTGAGTCCGCTGATTGAGATGTCATAGCCAGCCTCCCTCAGCCTGTCGATAAGATGGGAGAGCATATCCTCACCTGAAGCATCGAGTTCATTTATGCCATTCCCCACGATTACCACATGCTTCAGTTCAGGCATACAGGCGACAACATCCAGCACCTGCCGTTCGAGATAGTTCACACTTGCAAAATAAAGCGAACCCATATAGCGGATCACAGCAATATGTTGACATTGAGCCAGTCCAAACCTTTCACGATTGCGGAAGGTACCATCCGGATGCCTTGAAAGCATGGCGATATTAGGCCGCATTCCTCTCAATAAGTATAGGATCAGAGATAAACCCACGCCGATTAAAATTCCTCTATCCAGATGAGGTGCGAAAGCAAGGGTACACACAAAAGTGATGACGCTGATTATTCCGTCATATTTCTGTGCTTTCCATGAATGAATAAAGCCGCTGACATTAATAAGGCCCACCACAGCCATCATAATTATTGCAGCAAGGACCGCCTGTGGCAAATAGTACAGCAGTGGCGTAAACAGGAGCAGTGTGACCATCACAAAAACACTTGAGATGACACTGGAAAGACCGGAATAGGCGCCGGCCTGGAGATTAACCGCAGAGCGCGAGAAGGAACCCGATACCGCATAACTCTGTCCAAAGCAGCCGACTATATTTGCCATCCCCTGACCGATCAACTCCTGGTTGGGGCTCAGTCTCTGACCAGTTCTGGCAGCCATGGCCTTGGCAATTGATATGGCTTCCATGAAACCCAGCAGAGTTATTATAACCGCCATAGGAAAAAGATCTATCATGATCTTGAAATCGAGTTCAGGCTTTTTAAATCCGGGCAGCCCGGCAGGGATTTTGCCCACGACCGCACCCCCACCCACAAAAGTCAGAGCGGACATATCGAGTATTCCATTGCCCACTTTCAGGGTCCAGTGTCTGTGACCATACTCTCGGCCGGGAAGTAATTTACTGGCGTTACAAAATATTAAACTGCCATCGGGATTTTTACTGGCCTTGAACTCCGTATTCCTGAGATTACTGCGGTCCTGGCTGATTCTCTCCTTCAACTCCTCAATTTCAACATGTATGAGAGACAACCGGTGCTTTAGGTCTAGTACACGCGGCGAATTCTCACCCAATTCTTCTTTCATTTTATCAAGCTCATCGCGCAATCCGACCCTTTCATCCGATCGATGCTTAAGATCCTTCTGGGCTTGATTGAAATCCACGATCAAATCCCTGGTCGTTTCGCAGAGAAGACTTTCCCGACCGGTGCTGTAATTGTGCTCAAAGCCGGTTGCCCAGGATATCACGGTTGTAATAGCAACCGCAACCAACACATACGGGATTTTAGGATTTAGCTTTTTCAATCCAATCATGATTGCGAAGGCCAGAATTGCCAGGGCAAGAGTAGGCCAATGTGTATGGGCGATTGCGGCCTTGATTACATTATATACGGTCATATAATGGTGCTCGGCCTTGTCCACGTTGACACCGAAGAGCTTGGAAAGCTGTGAGGTGGCTATAATAATTGCGGCGGCATTGGTAAACCCATTGACAACAGGATGGGAAAGAAAATTAACCACCAGTCCGAGCCTGAATAAGCCCAGAAGGAATTGAAATATGCCAACCAGAAGCGCCAATAAAATTGCATACGCTATGTATGCCTCGCTTCCGGCGGTGGCGATAGGCTCCAGGGCGGTAGCTGTCATCAGGGAAACCACGGCCACGGGACCGGTGGCAAGCTGCCTACTGGAACCAAAAAGGGCTGCAATCAGGGGTGGCAGAAATGCCGCATAAAGCCCGTAGTAGGCCGGCAGACCCGCCAGCTGGGCATAAGCCATGGATTGAGGAATAAGAACCAGAGCAACCGTCAGCCCGCCAACAAAGTCTGCCCTTAGATGCGGCAGCGAATATCCTTTAAACCATGAAAGGAATGGGAAGAAGCGCTGTAAGAGAGGAGTTTTTCCCCGGCTCCTGCATACGTTTACTACCGGCTGCCTATCCAATTTCAAATCCTGTTGCTAATTTCATCTTTGATTTCGGAGCCCAATTATTGCGGGCACAAAAAAATACTTCCAGAGTGCGGTTTATGTATATCAATTCAGAATATCATCCTTATAAAGAGAGTATGTACATTAAGCCAACCTTCGAAAATCATCGACAGGTTCAAACCTACCAACCCTTGGACTTTAAGATTTTCTGAATCTCGTCCTGCGAGCGTTTCTCCACAATCAGCATCTTTTCAGACTCCGCTTCCTTGATCTTTTCCAGAAGCTTATCGATATTTGCCGGCTTTTCCAGGAAATCCTTGGCTCCCAATTTCACTGCCTCAACGCTTTTATCTATGGTAGCATGACCTGTGAGGAGAATCACCTGAAGATCCGGGTTTTTTGACAGCAAATTTCTTAGAGTTTCGATGCCATCCATACCAGGCATGGCCAGATCGAGGAATATAGCATCGTATGAAACCTCGCTGATTTTCTTGAGGGCCTCATCGCCGCTTTTGGCGGAATCCACATTCAACCCCCGGGACTTCAGACGTTCCGACAGAGTTTTAGTAAATTCCACCTCATCGTCAACAAGCAGTACTTTTGTTTCAGCCACTCCGGGCCTCCTTATTGCAGATTCAGTTTACCAAATCAATATAGTCTGTCCGAATAATTTCTTCCAATTATACATACATTTTACATATTTAGTACGAATGAAGTTGTTCTTTCTTTCGCAGTTGTCTCAAAATCCCAGTCTTGATTTCCGGCCATATTTTTAATAGATTCCAGCTCATCCTGTTCCATCTTTTCATCGGAAATATCTGAACAGCTAACAATTACAATGTCCTTGTCAGCTCCCTTTTTAACCTCCAAAACAATGGCCGAGCCCTCCTCAGCGGAATCAAAAAAGATTCGACAGCACCTGAATACAATATGCTGAAGCTCAAATGGATTGGATGTACAGCGAACTTCATCGGTCGCAGGCCTGAAGTCCAGCTCGATTCTTTTCATATCAGCGAACCGCTGCATTAAATCCACCAGATTTAGCAGAACTTCGTTGAGATCGAATTCAATTTGTACCTGGTCGGCAGAATGGGCGAATTTGTTCAACCTCTTAATAATCTTCTGGCCGCGATTAATCTGTTTTTCAAGGCGCCCGTGAAGGTTCTCAAGCCTATCACTCCCGATTATCTGTCCCTGTTCCGCTGAATAACGCATATCATCCAACAGTCCGGTCAATTCATTAATGATTGCAATAACATTGGTCAACTCATGGGTTACGCTGGCTGTTACCGTTCCGAAAAATGCCAGGCTCTGTGCCATCTGATCCTTATTGCCTGCATTACTCATTTTAATCTACTCTCTGACTCCCGCGGCCGCTTTAATTTTCGAGATCAGTATATCCAGATTAATGGGCTTTACCATGTAGTCGAATGCACCTTCAGACATACCCCGCTCACCCTCTTCCGGAGATCCATGGCCGGTCATCAGGATGACTTTTATATTATCCTGAAGTTTCAGCATCATTTTCATCGCCTCGATACCGCTAATCTCAGGCATTTTCACATCAACAACAGCAACATTATATTTTTTCTGTCCCAGCCTCTTTATTGCCTCCGCGCCGCTGAGAACCGCATCGGCATGATAACCCCGGAATTCGAGGCGATCTGCGAGTGTGGAGATCAGTTCCTCTTCATCATCTACCAATAAAATTTCCAAATCATGCATAATTTACTCCTTGATAACAGGCGCTTGCATTGGGAGTGTAACGGTGAAGGTGGCTCCCTCTCCCACATCACTTCTTACAGTAATATTACCACCCAGTTTTTGCACAATTCCATAGGTTATCGACAAGCCCAATCCGGTGCCATGTTCCTTTTTGGTGGAAAAGAATGGTTCGAATATCCTTTCCAGATCCTGTTTTGAGATTCCCCTTCCCGTGTCCCTAATAATGACATCAATATTGGCATTTTTTTGCAACTCTACTTCTATATAGATCTTTCCACCTTCAGAAATTGCATCAATGGCATTATTTAAAATATTCAAAAAGACCTGCTGCAATTGTCCGCGATCGCTTATAATTTCCGGAAGATTTTCAGGGAACTTCGTATTGATTTTTATATTACGGTGAAGAGCTTCTTTCTCCAAAAAGCCAAGTACCTCGGTTATCAATTCCCGGAGATCTATTGTTTCTATCTTTGTATCCATACGTTTGGCAAAGCCAAGAAGCCGATGTGTTATGCGGCTGCATCTATCTACATTGCGTAAGATTGAACCGACACTCTTTGAGACCTTCTCGCGCATGGGAAATTCATTTCCCATAGACAGGATATCATTAAGCATACCCGCATTTTCATTAATAATCGCCAGCGGATTGTTGATTTCATGAGACACCCCCGCAGCAAGTCTTCCAATTGAAGCCATTTTATTTGTGTATTCGACCTGGTGCAAGATCTCACACCGTTTCATATCCGCTTCACGAATTTTGTTGACCATGTGGAATGATCCCCATACGATCACGATCAGGATCAGGATTATACTTATACCCAAAAACCAGACCAGGTTGTTGCGCAGTGTCAGCCAGTTCTGCATAAACGCTTCCGGCTGAATTACCTCCATCAGGATAAATGGGGAATTATCAATATAAGCATAACCCAGAATGTATATGTTGTTGGCTGAGTCCTTTTGCTCCAAAACCTCGCTGTGGGGCGAATAGGGCGGTACTGGCAAGGATGATTTCTCCAGTATATCCCCATGATCGGTAGATGGAGTTTGTAATAATCCCTCTTTATTGATCAAAAAGGCATCACTGGTTGGCCGGAGAATCTGT
>CAZBZV010000108.1:0-5103 GCA_964496505.1 uncultured Ignavibacteria bacterium
TCTGTAAACCATGTGACCGGAACTAAGTGTAAACTATGTCTCAGGAAGTACAGTTTTTTGTGCAAGCATTTTTCCAGTTTCCCCTTGACCGGGATCGATCCTGAGTTATCTTTATTTTATAGACTGTATTCACGATATTACATATCTATAATCGGGACTTTTTATGGACGCCAAAATATCGAGATTGCCTTTTAAGAGGTGGGCAGTTCTCAATGCCGTCGCATTTGCAGCTGTATTCTTTCTGCAATTCTGCACCTCAATCACCGGGCCTGATGAGATCGAACCGAACTTGTCCTTGAAAATTGGAATGATGGGAAGGGCTGCGCCTGATTGGGTTTTTCAAGGGGGATATTTCGATATGCCAATCTATATCGAGGCAGATTCAGATATTCAAATCGACAGCTTCAACCTGAAGATTTCCTATAACGCCAAAGCCCTGACCTTCATCGAGAGCAATTCAGGAGATATACTCGAGGGATGGCCTGAGCTGGCGTACACATCGCAGGCTCATGCTCAGGATACTAATCTTATTGGCGTAATAAAAATCACTGGGGTTAATGGAGTCGAGTCATCTCCAATGGAACTTGGTTCCTATGCCGATTCGATTCTGTTGCTAAGTCTTAAATTCTGGGTAACTGACGATCGCCATTACGAATGTCATGTTATACCGGTAAACTTCTACTGGGAAAACTGCGATGATAACATAATTTACTTTAATTCGGGGCAGAGAATTGCGATTTCGAATAATATATACAGATTAAATTGGATCGATCCGCAAAATCCGTTCGTTAAGATTCAGCCTGAAGATGGGATTGTAGATGAGGATGATCATATCTTTGGCATCTTCGATTCATGCCGCGAGAATATGGCTAATACTTCCGCTAAAATTGATTTCTATCACGGCGGCGCTGCTATTCTATGCGCCGAGCCCATTGATTGGACTATCGGGGATATCAATCTTAATGGACTGGCAAATGAATTGGCTGATTTTCATCTTTTGGCAGACTTTTTTATAGATGGGAAATCTGCTTTCACAATAGACAGGGCAAGACAGTTAAGGGCTTGTGATGTCAATCGCGATAGATTCTATCCAACAATTGCAGATCTGGAATATATGAATCGCATAATAGCCGGAGATGCGGTTTTGTCCGGCTATCTTGATCATTTTGCGGACACTGTCAGTGTCATAGTTGATAGTGACGTAATATCTTTGGATTCAGAAATTGACCTTGGCGCTGCACATTTTATATTCGAGGGAGAGGTGGGATTTATAGCCCTTAATAATGATATGACTGTGAAAAGTGCGCACCGTGACGGCAACACGCATATTCTATTCTATTTCACTCAGAAGGGCAAATTCGTAGCTGGATTCAATCCTGTGCTTCACCTATCATCAGATGCCAAATTAAAGTCCTGCGAATCCTGCGGATATTATGGGAATATGGTGGTAACCAGGATTATTGAGTGATGTCATTTTCTTTTTAATTGACATAACTGTCAATTAAGCTATCATATTTATAGACAAGCTGTATTTTGCTGCACCTGTCTTGTAATAGGAAAGAAATATATATATTCCTGCGGAGGATAGTAATATGTTTGGGAGGTCATTGGTATTTGGCGTCATAACTCTGGCGCTTATTTCACTTGCTTCGGGGCTTTATGCACAAGAGGGCGGAATCGGTGATAAAAGCGGTCATGTGGTCACCCGCTGGATAAGCACCGACGGAAGCCAGCCCGTAAATTATCAGGAATGGAAAGCATCCCGGCCTGAATCGCAGCCATTTCAATCGGCTTATGTTAAATCCATAAGAGCCGCAAAAGGACTTCGTCAAAATCCAAAATTCGTGATTATAGTAAATACCGATCTACTCGGCCAGATAAATCCGGAAATCGATCTTTATGCGCTCGATGTTACAGGTGAGGGATTCGATGTGGATATTTATACTTCCTCCGGTGGAACTCCCGAGGACATGCGCTCATATCTGCAGTCGCTTTATAGTGGTGGAATGGATGGATGCGTTTTGATCGGTGATTTTCCGGTGGCCTGGTATGAAATCAGCGGCTGCTGGGATAAGAGAGGGCATGAGGAGTTTCCCTGCGATCTCTATTATATGGATTTGAACGGTACTTTCGGAAATGACGATAATGACGGCCTTTACGATTCTCATACCGGTGATGTTGCCCCGGATATATGGCTGGGAAGACTGACCGCTTCACCGCTTAATCTCGACGGCGCGGATGAGGTCTCGCTTCTGCAGAATTATTTTTATAAAAACCACCGTTACAGATGCGGGCTGATGCCGGTTGAAAATCGGGCGCTGGTTTATGTCGATGATGACTGGAAATATACTTCGGACTGGTGGAACTATTGCGCCGCTTACGGATTCGGAGACAGAACATTTGTAGACGACAGACATACGACATGGGATACGGATTACGAATCGAGGCTTTCTCAATCATATGAATTCATACAGGTATGCGTTCACTCAACCTCTACCTACCATACATTCCAAAGGCCGGGAGATATCTGGGGCGAAACATATGTGGATGAGGTCAAGGCGATCGATCCTGTGGCATATTTCTATAACCTCTTTGCCTGCTCAAATGCCCGCTATACGGGCTTGAATTATATGGCGGGCTGGTATGTCTTCTGCCAGGAATATGGTCTGGCGGCATTGGGAAGCACAAAGACCGGCTCGATGCTGGAGTTCGATGATTTTTATCCAAGCCTTGGCGAACAAAAACCGATAGGAGAGGCCTATTTCGATTGGTTTATTGCTCAGGCTGAATACGGCTTTGAAGATTATGAGCAATGCTGGTTTTATGGCATGACTTTGGTCGGCGATCCGACTCTTAGAATACAGAATAAAACCAAGTCCCGATTTTTGCAGTATGACAATGATTACTATTCGTGGGTCATGCCGATACCGAACACATCCGGATATTCCTACGCTAACACTCGATTTATAGCTGAGCAGGATTGCAAACTTGCAGAAGTTATGTTCAAGTTTGAATGGGAACATGCTCCCATGCTTAGATTATATGTGTGGAATAGTGATGGTACTTTTCCCGCCTCTCCCATTGATTCTGTTGATTTCCTTGTAGATGGCTACTACCCATATTCATGGGTATCAGTTGATATATCACAAAAAGATATTACATTTTCGGAAGGGGAGAGCTTCCATGTCGGAGTTAATCCGGTAAATCCGGGCACAAATGAGTTAATATATTTACTCGCCGGTCAGGGTATAGATACTATCCCCGTTCGAAGCAGCATGAAAATTAATGGCCAATGGAAGCTTATAAATGAAATCTCAAGTGCTGGTAAGAACTTTCTGTTCAGGGCAATAACAGTAGTTGACTCCTATCCCGAAATAGAAATACTGACCCTAACATTGCCCAAAGCAGATCAGGGTGAGAATTATAATAAACAGATCGAAGCTGTGGGCGGAACGCCGCCGTATATTTGGGATATGACAGCGGGCACACTCCCGGATGGGCTCACCCTCGATGCCGGTTCCGGGATTATCTCAGGTATTCCGACCGGAATCGACACCGCCCATTTCACGGTACGCGCTATCGACAACAGCATCCCACAGATGAGCGATATCCAGCATTTTACGATCATTACGCAGGTCTGTGTCGATACCGACGTCGATGGTTTCGGCGATCCCGGTTATCCCGATAATACCTGTATCACAGATAACTGTCCCATTATTTTCAATCCTGATCAGAATGACCAGGACGGAGACGCTCTGGGGGATAGCTGCGATATTTGTACCGACAGCGATGATGACGGCTATGGCGATCCCGGATTTCCGGCCAATACATGTCCTGACGACAACTGCGCATATGCGGCCAATCCCGGCCAGGAGGATTATGATACTGACGGGGTCGGTGATGCCTGCGATAATTGCTATGGTATCCCGAATCCGGATCAATGGGATACTGATGGTGATGGGATCGGCGATGCCTGCGATAGCGAGGTCGTAATACACTGCGATCCGCTTCCCGATGGTGTAGTTGGTCAGACTTATTATCATGAATTCCTGGGATTGGGCGGCCAGAAACCGTATACCTGGACTAAAATATCGGGGCAGTTTCCGTATGGTATAGCGTTTAATGTATACGATTCTACTGCCGCGCTTGAAGGCACACCTACATGGGTCTCGACATTCAGCTTCACGATAGAGCTTTCGGACAACGCCGTGCCGCCCAGCACAGACACTTTGATTTGCGCAATCAACATCAATGAACCGGAGCCGCAGGTGCTTTGCGGGGATGCCAATGCCGATGAGGATGTGAATATCTCGGACGCGGTTTATATCATCAATTATATCTTTATCGGGGGTGAGGAACCGCAGCCCTATGAAGCCGGAGAAGTCAACTGTGACGGTACAGTTAATATCAGCGATGCTGTCTGGATTATAAATTACATCTTCATCGGAGGAACCGCGCCCTGTGATTGTTAGATTATTTTTGATTGTCTCTATTGCTTTATCTATATTATCAAATACTGCAAATGCTGATTCTGAATCATGGCAGGTGAAAATCCTTATGCGGGGTCATGACGGTGCTGCGTTCTTTCCTGGCACCTATGCCGAATTACCCGTTTATCTTGATTCTCTAGCTTTAGGGGCCATGACCGGTTTTAGGTTTCAGATTGCCTATAATTCACAAAGATTGGATTTCGTAGATATAAATCCGGGGAAAGTCATTGATGGCTGGGAGGATTTTCAGGTTTTTATTGGACAACATCAGCCTGCGGGATCAGATTCGATAAATAATATTATTCAAATCATTGCTTCAAAGACCGCCGGGACCAATAAGAAAAATCCCGCCCAATATGACAGTTCCTTTGCAAAGAAAGAGTATTCTCAGTCTGGAAGTGAATTATTCAGTCTGAGATTTCTAATATCGGATACCAATGCTTCTGCATATTATGTGCCTGTCTACTTCTATTGGATCTCATGCGATGATAATACAATAACTTACGGTCAACCTAACTACAGGGCATTTGTTGATAAGGTCTATAACATCAAGCGAGATAGATCAAAGGGAATTGGGTACTATGCGATGATGGGAGAGGATTGCGGCACAGAG
>CAZBZV010000109.1:0-5013 GCA_964496505.1 uncultured Ignavibacteria bacterium
CATCTTCACAGGGGGAACCGATGCAGCCGACCCTCCGCGACGACGTGCAACTCACATATCACAGCTTTTTCTCTCTTAACCTGACCACCTGGTGACACATGGCAAACGGCAATATTCCTTGCTCAAAAGGCAGTTATGTGTCCGAAAAATCATTCGCTAGAAATCCTTTCATCAATAGCCACCACGAAGGATTCACACGGGATTAATATGGATGTTAACTGGCAAACTCTAGAGCGCATCACGATCATCTTTACCCTCATCCAATTGCCTGTGACCTTATTCAGGAGCATTAAGTGGGTCACAGAAAATCGTCAAGACGTCCAGTCGACTTTCCGACTTATTGGTGTAGGATTGGCTTTTATGGGGTTAGCTTGTTTGCCAGTGATTCTTGTATCACTTTTCAGTTTTGGAGTCAACCTTGAAAGTCAGAAAGTTACTGAAACACTGCTTAGCATGCTAGTGGGAACAACGGTAATTGTCATGCCATCGGCATTGGCGGTAGTTTGGGTAAAAGATGCTGATAAAGCAATCAATTGGGGAACGTTTATTGGCTCCATTATAGGATGGCTTTACACTGCTACTGTGTTGGTATGGGGATTGTCTACATCGACCCCGTTTCGATTTAGGTTGATGATAGGGCTAGCAGGTATTATCGGATTTGTAGTGTTCTCCTACTGGCAAGCAAAATATACGCTTTTTTTGAAAAACTACGTTGTGCCGCACATTTTCCCACAACAAGGTAACTAATTCATTGGGAATCTCAGTTTTAGAAGCGATGACGATCCTATTCCCCAACTTCGCGCTGGCAAGGCATTCGCGATACACTTGACTACGACAGAAAAAACTATAGGAACACCAATATGGAGAGGCAGATGCCTATTTCTTGGACCAACCGATTCCTTTTCTCTCACCTCTATTTGGAACAGCTCTGCCAGGATGGCGAACATCAGGCGGAAGCCGCCGATCTGATCGCTGACCTGCGAGGCTGGCTGCCGGACTGGGATGACAGCTCCCTATCCTCGCTGCTCAGCACGCAGATCGAGCCGACGCTCGTTGGCCTGGGCTTCCATTACGAGCGCTTACCCGACGTTGATCGCGTGCTGCGCCTCTACGCGGATTATAGCCGTGGCACGGCCCTCGGGCTGTGCTACGTGGCTCACCGTGAGGATGGCGAGGTCGACCTGGACAGCACCGTCAAGGGCCGCCACTACGCCGCCGAGATCGTTCACGCGCTCAAAGAGGAGGAGCTGAGCTGGGGGCTGCTGACCGATGGCAAGCGCTGGCGTCTCTACCACGCCGACGAGTTGGCTCCCTATGAGACGTTCCTGGAGATCGACCTGGAGCGGTTGCTACGAGGTGAGGGCGGATCGTCCGATGCCGCCCAGCTTTTCCACCTGCTGTTTCGGCAACCGGCCTTCGAGCTTGATGAGGACGGCGAGTGTGCGCTTGACCACCACCTGCAGCGCTCCGAGGAGACGGCGGAGGGGATTGAGGAGCACCTGTCCGACTGCATCGAGGAGGTACTGCGCGATCTCTGCCAGGGCTTCGTCGAGCGGGATGATGTCTTCCGCAACGCCACGGTGTTGCTCTATCGGGTGCTCTTCATCCTCTACGCCGAGGCGCGGGACTTGCTGCCCCTGGGCGACCCGGCCTACGACCCACACAGCCTGGATGCGCTGGTGGAGCAGGCCATCGACTACGCGCGGGGCAGCGGATTGCCCGATCCCGACGGCACCGAGTTGTGGCAGGACCTGAGCGATCTCTGCTCCTGGATCAACAGCGGCGACGATGAGCGCAACATTCCGGCCTACAACGGTGATCTGTTTGACGATGCGGATAGACGACATCCGGGCGACAAGCGCTACATCCACGACCACACGGTCGCCGACAAGTATCTGGCCCCGGCGCTCTTCAGCCTGGGCTGCCTTGAGGGCGGCACAGAGGACGGCTGGCGCCGCATCGACTATCGGGATCTATCGGTGCGCCACCTGGGCAGCATCTACGAGGGGTTGCTGGAGTACAAGCTCTTCATCGCCCAGGAGAAGCGCGTGCGGCGCTCCGACGGCAAGGGCGGCTACACCTTCCCCAAGCTCTCCGAGACGCGCCTGAAGAAGGGCGAGGAGGGCGACGTCATCGAGGTGGGCGAGGTCTACTTCGCCCACAGCGCCGGGGAGCGGAAGGCGCTGGGCGCCTACTACACGCCGGAGTACATCGTCGATTACATCGTGAAGCAGACGGTGCGGCGAGGACTGGAGGAGCGGCGGGAGGCGCTGGAGGAGCAGTTGCCCGGCTGGCTGGAGGAGGTAGAGGCAGCGCCGCCGGCCGACCGAGCGCGGCTGCAGAGGACAGTGGATCAGCGGCTGGTCGACTTCGTGGAGCAGGAGGCGCTCACCTTCCGCGTCTGCGATCCCGCGATGGGGAGCGGGCATTTCCTAGTTAACGCGGCGCACGCCATCACCAACTTCGTCGTGGAGACGCTGAGCCTGACGCCCTGGGAGAACGCCGACCTGGACGCCAATCCGGTGACCTGGCGGCGGAAGGTGGCGAAGCGTTGTCTGTTCGGGGTGGATCTGAACGATTTGGCGGTGGAACTGGCCAAGCTCTCGCTTTGGCTGACCACAGTGGCGCGGGGGAAGCCGCTCAATTTCTACGATCACCACCTGCGTCAGGGGAACTCGCTGATCGGGGCGCGACTGGGGGATCTGGAAGCAGCGTTGGGTGGAAAGGAGGAAGTGCCAGAAGAGAAGCCGGGCGAGGCAGTGCAGCTTTCAATGTTAGAGGAATTTGGGCTTCGAGAGCAAGTGGCGGAGGCGGTGGACATCCTGACCAAGATCAGTGACCAACTGGCGGAAAAGCGAGAGGATATAGAAGACCAAGCTGATTATTACGATGAAGCCCGTGACACCTTGGCTCCCTATCGTCAATTAGGCAATACGCTGACTGCACGACATTTCGGGGTAGAGATAGATGAGGAGGACCTACGGCAGTTTGCGGAAAACGCTATAGGTCAAGCAGAGCCTCAACTCAGACAGTCGACAATGTCAGAGATCCAAGCACTGATTCAGGGAAAAAGCTTCTTTCACTGGGATATGGAGTTCCCTGAAGCTTTCATTGATGAACGCGGCGCCAAAAGAAAGAGAGAGAGTGGTTTTGATGCAGTCGTGGGCAATCCACCATATATCGCATACTACTCTAGATATGCTGAGGAAATCGATCCCAGCCTAAGAGGGTATCTTGAAGGGAAATTCTCTGGCACGGTGACTAGAGCTCTGAATACATTTCTATTATTTCTTATCCAAGGACTGAGGATTGCAGCAATCGATGGGTGTTCAGCAATGATTGTACCTGATACTTTTTGTGTCAACGAGCGCTATGAACCAACCCGACGGTTTGTATACGAGAGCGCTGAGCCTCTAAAAATAACCCTACTCCGATTTCCAGTCTTTGGGGATCCAACTGTTCGGAGTGTAATCCCTCTGGCAAAAAAGAGGACGGGCACAGAAGAGTGTGTAATGCTCGCATTTGCTTCCCCCAAAGCTGTGAGCGCTCGTGATTCAAGCAACGAGTGGAGGCTCTCAAGAAAGTATCTGGAAAGCAGGCCGGGATTTACTTTCCCTCTCAGACCATATGGTGCTGGCTTGGAGCAGAAGATACGCGATATAGGTGTTCCTCTTGCCGAGCTCTGCAAGGTTAGAGATGGAATTAATCCAGGCCCACGCTCCTTCAAGAGCCAGATTGTGTTTAAGGAGAAAGCATCTGGCGGGTCTTTCTTGAACCCATTGCTTGTTGGATCCGACATACAACGCTATGCGATATCTGAACCAGATCTCTGGGTAGACTACAATCCGGCATTGTTAACTCCAGAGTTGAAGAAGCAGGGGGCATCTCTCCGGGAAAAGTGGATATTTACTTCTGAGAAACTCGTGAGTAGGCAGACATCGGATCGACTAATCTTTGCGCTGGACGAAGCTCAGTATTTTGCCTTGAACTCTGTGCACTGCACAGTCAAGAAACCGAAGACCGCGGAAGGAATCAGCTATGTGCTGACCATCCTCAACTCTCGTCTAATGCAGTGGTACTATGTAGCTGCTTACCAAGAAACAAGAGATGTTTTCCCACAGGTACACATATCGGCGCTAAGGGAACTTCCCATCCGCCGTATTGAGTTTGGTTCCTCACAGACCGGACGGGAATATATGGTGGAAGCACAAAGGCTTTGCGAAAGATCGCTGTTGTCAAACCTTCAATCTGTGGAAAAGTCTACAAGACTGCTGTCTCTCATCGATGAGTGTATAGAAACTTGTCCAGTGCAGGAAGGCGTTGTTCACGATGTTCTGGTCCACCTCGCTGAGCAGATGATCGAATTCCACAAACAGCGTCAAGAACTGGAGGAACAAACTGTTCTCTTCCGTTTCGTAGAGCACGGCTTGTCCTTTGTCCGTCTGGACGATGCCTTCGTATTCGATGAAAGTCGCCGCCCTTCGACTGGCTCAGGACGTAGCTCCGACGATGTGATGGATCTGGAGGCAGTCCATCACGACATCGACGGCCTGCGCCTGGTCCCCAACGAGGACGGCACCTGGACGCTGGAGCTGCAGGCCAAGTTCCGCGACCCGGAGCAGGGGTGGAAGGAGCACGTCAAGGAAGAGGACGGCTACATGATCAAGCGCCAGTGGGTGCCAGCCTACCGGCTCCGGATGAGCGAGGAGAAGGCCCGCTTCTACCGCTACGCCCTGCCGCGCCTGCAGGACTTCGACAACGCCAGCTCCTTCCCCGGCGGCTACACCCGCTCCACGCTCAAGAAACTCCATCTCACCAAAGTGCCCATCCTGCCCGACGTGGACCTGAGCGAGCTGGCCCGCCTGGACCAGGAGCTGCGCGAGACCAAGCGCAAGATCGCGCTCACCGACGACCTGATTGACCAGATCGTCTACAAGCTCTACGGCCTGACGGAGGAAGAGATCGCGATTGTGGAGGGACGGGCGTGATGAATGCGCAGATATCTCTGCCCAC
>CAZBZV010000110.1:0-4983 GCA_964496505.1 uncultured Ignavibacteria bacterium
ATCTATCAGGAGGGATACGCCTGATCCTGCATTTGTTTGACCGGCGCAGGAACCGGATTGGGAGGTATAAAAGCTTTTCTTATTCTATCTAAAATATTTTTTATAATCTCTTTCATTTCATTTCCTCTTGCTTTCACTCTATTAAATGCTTTAGCAGGGGTAAAAGTTTCATAATTCTGCAATAAAATCATTATTTTTTTGGTGCTGTTTTAATATATTGTATGGCAACATATTATGAGGTAATAATTCTTCCAAATATATGCATTTTCTTAGATAAACATATTTACGAGGGAGTTTAGGGATAAAATTGGCGAGCAAATTCTGCGTTTTGGCTATTCGCGGAAGTAGAGAAAAATCTCTGGCAGCATATCGATCATATCTGTCGGAACCATACCCATCGAGCCGATCTCGTCCCGGCAGAAATCGCCTGCCATGCCATGCAGATACGCCCCGCAACAGGCCGCAGCAAGAGGGGAGAGGCGTTTGGCCAGAAGCGTTCCGATCAGGCCGGTTAAAACATCACCCGAGCCGCCCTTGGCCATGCCGATATTCCCGGTCGGATTGAGATAAACCTGGCCGTCAGGTTCAGCTATAAAAGTCGGCGCGCCCTTTAATAGCACAACTTTCTTAAGCTGATTAGCGGCGATTTTGGCATACTTCAATCTGTCAGCAACAATCTCTTTGATTGGCACATCCAGAAGACGCGACAGCTCGCCTGGATGGGGTGTAAGCACGCATGGGAACTCGGCTTCTATCAGAGGCTGGGTATCACCCTGGAAACAGTTTAGACCATCAGCATCGATAACGGTGGGAAGATTGATTCGAGACATAAGCCGCTTGACCAGCTCCTTGGTCTCGTGATGTGTGCCGATTCCCGGTCCCAATGCCACCGCATCGGCCCATTCAAAATATTGATTGAACTCGCCCAGGCCGCGCAGTGCGAAACAGCGCTTTTTGCCGACTTCGGGCAGCGTTCTGGTTAACGCCTCAGTGCATTTGACCTCGCAGATATCATTCAGGCTTTCCGGAATTCCCAGAAAACAGAGCCCGATACCGCATCGAGTCGCGGTATTAGCGGCCATGCAGGCCGCCCCGGTCGAACCTTCAGATCCTGCTATAATAAACAATTTGCCAAGATCGCCTTTATGACCGCCTTCGGGATGGCGCGGCAGGTGATCGTCAATATAAAATTCGTCTATCAAATTGAGATCAAGATCTTTCTCATCTACCACGTCTTCCGGTATCCCGATATCGATTACAGTCAACTCGCCCACATGTTCCACGCCGGGATACAAAAAATGCCCGATTTTGGGAAGCGCCAATGTTGCGGTAAAGTCGGCAACTATCGAGCTTTTGGAATTTTCGCCGGTGGAGGTATTCAGTCCGCTGGGACAGTCAACCGAGGCTATGGGAATATCATAAGAATTTATCTTCTCGACCATCTGATCCATCGGTTCTCTGATATCGCCGTGGAAGCCGGTACCGAAGATCGCGTCAACAATCAGGTCGGTCTCTTCGTCCAATTCGAGTTCATCGAGCGAGGATATTTCTTTTATCGGCAGCTCCATATCCAGCGCGCGTTTCATGTTGGTTTCGGCGTTGCCCTTTAGGTCATCCTTTTTACCAAGCAGATAGAATATTACATCCGCGCCCCATTCCGAAAGATAACGTCCAACGACAAAACCATCACCGCCGTTATTGCCCTTACCGCATATCACTGCAACAGACTTGGCTGCGACATCATCATTGGAAATATCGTAAAGATATTCTGCAATACCTCGTCCGGCGTTTTCCATCAGCTCCAGGCCCGGAATGCCTCGTCCCTCAATTGCAGTCTTGTCGATCTCCTGCATCTGTTTTGCGGTCACAATCTTCATGCGGATAAGGATATAAAAAAGCATCGAACTTGTCAAACTGATATTTGATGATGTTCAATCTTGATCGTCTTATGTCTGGATTATTTTTGAATTGATTTTGTCCCCACATCCACATCCGAAATAGAAAGCCCGATGGTAGCTGGAAGCTTCATGCCGACCTCTGGAATTCAAGCGAACCATTGAGACAGCCAGGAAGTGAAGATTAGCCAAATTCAGCTGTAACGATCAGGACTTAATAAGATTGCACGTTTTCTCTATAGATGCGTCTTTTATAAAGAAGACGTCATTTAATAATAGTAGGAAGTGCAAAATGAAGGTGTTCAATCAGTATTCACGTCTGAGAATAATTGCGATGCCTTTGATATTCGCGACCCTCTTCTTATGCTTTTGCAATTATGGCTATGGGAATGATACCGAGAGGAAAGCTCTTGAGCATCGGCTGAACCCGATGAGTATGGTATATCGTTTAGCGGTGCATAGCATGACTGTTCTCCAGGACTCAATAAAAGCCGAGTTAGATAGCCTTACCGAAACAGCAGATTCGATCTATTGCCGGATTCGATCGCATTTGAATCAGATGCTGCCTTTTCTGTGCGAATTCTGGTATGGCACGAACTGGGATTACAATGGAGTCTCAGTCGAGCCGGGAAGCGGCAAAATCGCCTGCGGATATTTTGTCGCAAATATTCTTCATGATCTGGGATTTAAATTTTCCCGCAATGCTCTTGGGCGTCTGCCCGCAAGCAAAATCATAAGAACCTTTATCAAAAATGATTCTTTGATTAAGACTATCAATAATAAGGAAATATCGAGGCTCGAAAAGGCCGTAAAGCAAATGGGAAAAGGGGTATTCTTAATCGGGCTCGATTACCATGTAGGATTCCTGCTTTACGAGACTGACAGCATCTATTTTATCCATTCCAGTTTCTTTACTCCCCAAAAGGTAGTAAAGGAGAATATTCATAAATGTGAGGCGCTTAGATACTCAGATATTTTTATGATTGGAAAGCTGTTTTGCGATGATTTGATTCTGAAGAAATGGCTTTATGGCCGGGAAATAAATGTCCTGAAGCACGACCGATGATGAATGCTCACGCCTCTTCCAGCGCAAGCTTTTCGGTGATTTCGGCGATGGTATGGAGGATGAAGGTGTGCTCCTCCTGGATGCGCATGGTGGAGTCGCCCTGGACTACGATTGAATGATCGCAATGCTCAAGGCATTTACCCCCCTTGTCGCCCAGCAGACCGATACGCGTTATGCCTTTCAGGCTGGCGGCTTTGAAGGCTCGAATAATATTTTCTGAGTTGCCCGAGGTTGAAATTCCAATCAATATATCGCCTTTCCTACCCAAACCCTGGACCTGACGTGAGAAGGTCTGATCGAAGCCGTAATCATTCCCCGCAGCCGTCAGTATGGAGCTGTCGGTTGTTAATGCCACCGCTGGAATCGCCGCCCGCTCGACTCGAGCAGTCAAGCGTACAATCATCTCGGCCGCGAAATGCTGGCAGTCGGCTGCCGAACCCCCGTTACCGCAGAGCATGATCTTTCCACCCTGAGAAATACTATCCCTTAGTACTTCGGCTATTTTAATGATTGCGTCGGGATAGCTGATCTTTCCGGCACGGATCATTTTCTCACGATCCGCCATCGCGTCATAGATATGTTCTTTCAAATCGCTACTCAACTTCAATCTCACTTTTTATATTTGTGTGAATCGCCTCCGAAAATTCGGCTAATCTTTTATATGAACCATCCTTCTCGAAGAAATTACCAACCACCACAAATGATGCTCCCGCCAGCACCTTACCGCGAGCATCCTCGGGCGCGGTGATACCACCGCCCGCTATAATCGGTATATCGGCATATTCAGCTACCTTCGTTATAATATCTTCCGGCACAGAATAAAGCGCCCCGCTTCCCGCCTCGAGATACAAAAGCTTCATGCCCATATACTCCGCCGCCAGAGCATGCGCCTTCACCAGCTCCGGCTTATCCGAGGGTATCGGCATCGAATTGGAAACATACTGTACCGATGTCGTGCGCCCAGACTCGATCAGGGCATATCCGGTCGGAATCGGTTCGATCCCGGCCTGTTTGACAAGCGGCGCGCCCTTGACCTGCTCGCCAATCAGGTATTCCGGATTGCGGCTTGAGATCAGTGTCAGAAACAGGATAGCATCCGCCTTGCTCGAGACCTGCTGTGATGATCCGGGAAATATGATCACAGGTTTGTCGGTTACCGATTTTATGAGCTTTATGGTCTGTTCGAATTTATCGGAAAGCAGGAGGGAGGCGCCCACCAGAAATGCATCCACGCCGTCATCGGCGGCAATTCTGATAAACTCCGGAAGCTCCTCCATTCGATTCTCATCAGGATCGATCAGAAGCAGAAATCCCGCGCCTTTTTTCTCTCTTATTTCAAGAAGCTTTTGAAATACGTTCACTATTTCCCGCCTTCGCCTGAAATAAATTCTTTGAGACAATTCCTGAACTCATCCTCGTTCAAATCGCCTTTGGTTCCTCCCTGCGCGAAATGCGGTTTGCCGCCGCCGCGTCCGGAAAATTTATCGTTCACCTGCTTGATCGCTTTCTGGGCAGTGATTCCTATATCGATTGCCGAGGGTGAGGCAGCGATAAAATAATTACCGCCGTTTGTTAATCCGACCAGTGTCGGCTTATCCGAGCCCTTGATCTGGTCTGTATATGTCAGGGCGGCATCCCGACCGGAGACAGTGTCGATAATCAGCATCACGCCGTCGACCTCTTCACCTGCGGTGACCTTGCTTTTTACCGAGGCCTTCTCGGCCTTTTTCCTGATCTCATTCAATTCGCGCGAGAGCTTCTTTTCCGATTCAGTCAGCGCGACCACTCTCTCCACCAGATTCTCACTCGGTACCTTCAAAAGCTGGGAGGCAGATTCGGCCTCCTCGCGCTTTTTGCGCAGGTAAGTCATGGCTGTCTCGCCTGTGATAGCTTCGATACGCCGCATGCCTGATGCAATCGCCGACTCGGACACTATCACAAACGGCCCGATTTCCCCGGTTGACTGTACATGAGTACCGCCGCACAATTCACGCGAATAGCCCTCGACCTCGACCATACGGA
>CAZBZV010000111.1:0-4957 GCA_964496505.1 uncultured Ignavibacteria bacterium
ATATGCAGCGCGTCCATGAACTGATACAGCATTTCAATATCTCCTGCGGAGTAATAATAAATAAGTGTGATATCAACTCCCATATGGCTGAAGGCATCGAGGCCTTTGCGGAAGAAAACGGGATTACCGTTCTGGGCAAAATGCCCTTTGATAAAGAGATGGTGGCAGCGCAGGTTGCGGGTAAGACTATTATAGACTTCAAGGACTGCGGCCTCTCGAAATCTATTATGGATATCTGGAAGCGATTGCAGGCTGATTTGAAAAGAGTTGAAGCAAAGAAAATCGATTTGAAAGTTATGTAATATGTATGTCTACGGCCCGGTTCCCTCACGAAGACTGGGACGCTCATTGGGAGTAAGTCCCATCCCCTCCAAAACCTGCTCCTACTCCTGCGTATACTGCCAGCTTGGAAGAACCACATCTCTTGAAGCAGAAAGAAAAAGATATTTTCCGAAAGAAAATATCCTGAAGGAAATCCTTCAAAAGGTTTCCTCTTCCGAGGCGGATTTCATAACATTTGTCGGGGATGGTGAGCCGACTTTAAATGCCGACCTGGGATGGCTCATCAGGCAGACCAAAAAAGAAACTAGACTGCCGATTGCTGTGATTACCAATGGCTCATTATTCTTCATGAAGGATGTGCGCGATGATTTGCTCTCGGCTGACGTGGTTCTGCCGACTCTGGATGCAGGAGATCAGGAGACGTTTAAAAGAATCAACCGCCCGCACAAAAGCATAGATTTCGATATCATGCTTCAGGGGCAGATCGATTTCCGCAGAGAGTTCAGCGGCAGGATATGGCTTGAGGTCATGCTGGTGAAAGGCCTTAATGATTCCATAGAACAATTGGAGAAAATAAAAAGGGCGGTAGATAAAATAAATCCTGACCGCATTTACATAAGCGTGCCAATCCGTCCCCCCGCCGAAAAATGGGCGGAGATTCCCGCTCCCGAATCGATCCTTAAGGCACAGGAGATATTGCAGGGCTCAACCTCTCTCGATATGCTTGAATCCGGTGAATTTGGAATAGAGGAGTTTTCGGATACTAAACAGGCCATACTGGAAATAGGATCACGGCATCCCTTGAGAAAATCACAGGCTTATGAGATTGAAAAGAGGCTTTCGGAAACCGGGATTGTAGATAGTATGATTTCTGATAGAGAATTATTCGAAATGGAATACAATAACGAAACCTACCTGATGCCCTCCCATCTGAAGCATCATAAGAATCGCTGACTTCAGTCATTCTGAGGGAGTGTAGCGACCAGAGAATCCCAACAAAATCAAAAAGATTCTTCGCTTCGCTCAGAATGACGGGGAATGAGAAATGTCATTCTGAGGGAGTCCCGCAAAAGGCGAGGACGACCGAAGAATCTCTCGCGATTTAATTGGATTCTTTGCCTCGCTAAGAATGAAAGAAACATCCTAACCGTCGGATCTCATCCCGGCATAGGCCGGGACAGGACCTGACGGAACTCTATATTCACTTTAATATATCGAGTTTGAAACAGTCTTAATGCAAGGCCGTTATAGGCTCTGCCAATGCCTCTGTTGTATCATCTCCCCTGGCAAGATTTTGTGCTTTCGGTTCCAATGACTTGTGGCAGGTGGAGCAATGTGCCAGATTTGGTTTGTTCTGCTTGATTTCCTCTTTTTTATGACACTCAATACAGTTCTCATGCATAGCGCTGCGATAGGGACTGGCTTTTGCCAGTTGCAGTCTTGTATAAGATTTTGGTTCATCGATTTTCATGTCTTTTTCATGACACTTTATGCAGGCGTTAGCATCAGCCGCCATATTCGGAATTGCCGGATTGTGGCATTCCGCGCAGGAATGATTTTTTGGATGTATGCCGCTCAAATTTTCCTTTTCCGCCACCAGATTCATATGCCCGAAGTGATCGAAGATTTCAGCCGAATCGAGCATATTTGAATGGCAGCGATAACATGGGGTGGCGTTATCCCGCGGCATTGCGATATGATGGCATTTCTGGCAGGACTGCTCTTTTCCCAGACGATTCTGATGATCCACATGCGGGAATTCGGTATTAACGCCGTCCCTGTTTCCATCGATCAATAGGACCTTGCGCATCTGATCCATACCGATAGCGGGCTTGATCTTACCGTTGGGCGTATCATCCCCTTTAAAAGGCGGATAGAACATCAGCCAGGCCAGCGGAATTGCAATTACGGCAATCAACGTTACCCTCTGCAAACCGCTCATCAGGACAGTATTCCATACATGTGAAAGTTTGTCGAAAGCATACGCGAATACATCCGCCTTCTCCAATTGCCGCCTGCGGCTCTCGATAAAAATCGGAAACTGTTCCGAGATAAACATGAAAACCAAGGCCGCAGCCGCAATAACTCCCAGGCTAAGTCCCCACTCGGCCAGCGATGGAAAATAGGGATTGGCGGTATCATGGAAATAACCGAAGATACCGACGTTCAAACGATTCAATACCAGCCCGAATGAGGCCAGAAACGCCGCCGTGCTGAGGCCTGCGGGCGAGCGCCTCACCTGCGGTATGGCAATCAGTATAATCGGCAAAACCGCCGCCACGAGAACCTCGAACATAAACAACCAGCTCTCCCAGGAGCCGTTAAGCAGTAAAGCCAGTTCCCCGGTACGTGCAAGATCGACAAATTTCAAAATTAAATAAACGCCCAAAATGGATGAGGCAATCGTGCCAATAAGAGCCAGGTTTTTCATCTGCGGTGTGGCAAAAAACTCTGAGCCGTTGGATTTGATTCCCGAGCCCATCCTGAGCCCATAGATCGGATCAGGATCATACAGCCGGGCATACACAATCCTCACGAATATCATGAACATCAGCCCCGACGCCATAGCCGAGATTATAAAGAACAGCGGCAGCCATGAGGAATACCATAGGGCGTGCAAACGGATCGGTGTCACCAGAAATAGCGATCCCAGAGAGGAGTGATGCAGACTGGAAAGCGTTATTCCGAATACTACTACTCCGAATGCTATCCTGTGCAGCCAGTGCGATATTTTTTCAAGGCCGAACCGTTTCAGGATAGTCGGGCTTAACTCAATAGTCGTAACCGTAAAATAAATCATCACGCACCAGAACACCTCGAACAGGAACGAGTGCTCATTCCACATAACCACCGGATGCCAGAAGCGATGAGGAAGTCCGATATCGAAAAGAAGCGCCAGACAGGACGAGCCGTAGCCCAGAAACGCGATCAGGATTGCCGGCTTGACTAAGGGACGGAAACGTTCCATCTTCAAAACATATACCAGAAATCCAATCGTGAAACCACTGGTAGAAATAGCAACTCCCGCTATCATATTCATGATCTTCCACAACCCCCAGGGCATCTGATCGGAGAGATTCGTAGTAGGCCCAAGGCCGTACCAGAGCCTGAATATCCCGGCAATCAGCGCCAGAAATGCAAAAAACCAAAGCATATCTTTAACTATTCTCAGCTTACTGCTCATCGTCCTGATCCTTTTCAATTTCCGGTTTTGAATTTTCCTCCTGCTTCTTTCGCGCTTCAGCCAGTTTCATCCTGCGTCCTATAACCCAGTTTATGCTGAGGATACCGGCCATCACGCTCAATCCTATGAAAGGCGTTTTCGAAATCAGAGGCTCGGTTAGTTCGGGAATCGACAGAGATGAAACATTGGGCCAGTCCAGCTTATCGAGATCGATATCCGAGATATACATCACGGAAGTCCCGCCAAACTCCTCCTCGCCCCAGACATGGTTAATATATTTTTTCGGGTTGGCTGCAATACGCTCATGTGCTTTCTTCAGAAGCTCTTCCCTGTCTCCGAAGACAATCGCCTTATTGGGACAGGCTTCCACACAAGCCGGCAGTTTACCTTCTTTCAAGCGGTCATAGCACATATCGCATTTCATCATATAAGGATGTGTGCTGTCCCACTCGTAACGCGGGATATGGAAGGGACAGGCCAGCATGCAGTAGCGGCATCCGATACATTTGCTCGGATCGTATACCACCGGTCCCTCCGGCGATTTCGTGATTCCTCCCACGAGGCAGGCGGACACACAGCTCGGCTCCTCGCAATGCATACAGCTCTTTTTGGCAAAACGTCCCTTGTCCAGCTTGATAATCGTGGAAAGGCGATCAGCGGAGAGGCCGTCTCTGGTGGCAACGCCGTCTATCTGCGCTTTATCATAATTCAGGTCGTTGGCTTTGATACAGGCATCGACGCATTTCTCACAGCCGGTGCACCTGGTAACATCAACTAATATTCCATACATCAGACTCTCGCCTCCTCATCGAATAATGCCCTGGCCACTTTGTCTCCTGCTCCGGGCCTGAGCTGCCAGTGCAGGCCGGAAATCCTGTCGAAGAAATACAGCACTATATGCGCCAGCTTGGTGAACGGTATCAGCACGAACAGGAATTCCGCGCTGAGCAAATGAACCAGCATCATTGATTCCCATGTGAACGGATTGCTTCCCGGATGCGAGGCGAAATAGCCGCTTGCAAAGGGCAGCAATACCATAACCAGAAGGAAATAATCCATAGGCTTGCTCATTGCCCGTTGGCGCCTGACAAAGACCCTCATGAAAAGGAGCACCAGTATACATCCAATCGTAAAGAGCGTCAGGAAATCAGCAAAGCCCTGGCCGATTGCAGGAAGATTTGCTCCGAGAAAGCTTTCCCACAAGACAATATGATCTGCCAGCAAAACCGGCACTATTATAACCCCGATATGGAACATGAATGAAAAGGCAGAGAATATTACCGTGCCCTTTATCAGATGTTTTACCGGGAAGAACCATGTCAGCCCATCTTTAAGGATCGATTTCCAGGGGGCGTTTTTGAGTCTCCCGCCCTTGCTTATAATTAAATTGTATACCTGGATAATCAGAAGACGTGCGAGCCCCAGAATCATTATCAAAAATGCCACCGCAAATAACGGGCCTTTTGCAAAATCTATCCATGCTTCCATGTT
>CAZBZV010000112.1:0-4834 GCA_964496505.1 uncultured Ignavibacteria bacterium
TGGGACAGGATTTCAACGAAGACGCGGACGGCAGCACTGAGGTGATTGACGGGGGCCCCGGCGATGACACCCTGTATGTGTATGGTACCGCGGATCTGAGCAGCTTCGATTTGACAGGTATTGAAAACCTGGTGATTCGTTCGGATGTGAGTATAAATACGAGCCAGTTACAGAACTTCAATAGCATTAGGGGAGACGGCAGCAGCACTTTGCGAGTTATGGATAATGGCGATGGTCCTGATGAAGTTGATGTAACCGGGAAGCTTACGGACCTGGACCGTATTGATGCTGGGCAAGGGATACAAATCAATTTTAGTTCACCAGATGATCTCGCGCGGAGTTCATTTTTAACCGGCCCCGGTATATTCCAGGCTGTGCAAGAAATCGACGATCAGGACATAGAAAACTGGGAGTCCTGGCTGATTGTGGAAAACCAGACCCAGCTTTTAAATCATAATGGTGATCCATTATTAGAAGATATTTCATTTCAATATGATGTAGTGGGTGGCCCGGATGCTGAAGGAGACAGTGTATTCTACCTGGGCGACATGCAGGACAATGTTTTTGCTCCCGGGCCGGGTGAGCATTTTATGTCCGGTGGCGGAGGAAATGACAAGTATATCATCGATGGTTCAGATGGTACATATACGATTCTCGATTCTCAAGGCATAGATACGCTTGATTTGCGCGGCGCAAGTGGTCCGGCTGATATATCGCTCAGTGACGGGGGAACGGCAGGCACGAATACGTCCCATGTAAATTTGGCCTCCGGAGAGTCGGCCGTTCGTTTGCAGCAAGGCCTGGATCTCTTCAATCTCCAGGACATCTCTGGCTCTTTTAATGACGATATTGCAACCATGGATGCTATGCTGGAGGATCTTGTCGATAATGTAAAGAATATCCAAGGTGGAACCAATTTTGGTTTAGGCGTATTTAATTCGTCAGTGGGCTATCAAACAGAGGTAGAGCTGCAGGCAGATGAACAAGAATTCCTGGAAGCCTTTGGACAGCTCTCTACTGGCGGAAGTGAAGATGTCATTTACGCCATGAACGAAGTATTGGATGGAATCGATGAGCTCGGATTTCGTGAAGGCTCTCCCAAAGTTTTGCTGATTGCAACAGATGAAACCTGGGATGATTCGTATGACAACAGCATGGACTTAAAAGATGATGTGATTCAAAAATTTTCAAATTCTGATATCTATCCGATTTTTGCTACCACATCCGGCTTGATTAATAAATTCGAGCAATTCCGGGATGATATAGGTCGAGGTGATGTGGTAGAAATCGAAAGCGACAGCAGCAACATGATCGAGGCTATTGAGGAGGGGCTAACAAACATTGACGTGGATCAGATTGAAAACATTTACGGTACAAAATATGATGACACCCTTGAAGGTAACCGTCTGGACAACGTGATCGAGGGTACCGGAGGCAACAATATCTTCAAGGGGCTGGGTGGTGACGATACTCTGAGAGGTACTGCAGATGGCAATGATGTTGCTGTGTTTCGGGGGGACTACAGCGAATACAATGTTACAGACATTGGTGATCGCTATACTGTAGAGGATACCGTATCGGGCAGAGATGATCTTGACACCCTTTATGGCATCGATGTTGCCAGATTTGCGGATCAGGATATCGATCTGAAGCCATCATTGAATGAGGAAGTTGATGGGTATGATCGAGTCACATATGATTTGAATATGACGGGCCAAAAGGGTGATGATGTTTATACCGGATCCTGGAACTTGCTCAGCTTTCTGCCAGAGATTCCTATCGATGCAAAAACGACAGATCTTGGTATTGGTACCGATAATCTTGGTCTAAAATTGGATTATGACAAGACTATTATACCTGATTGGATACCTTTTGTTGATGAACAGAATGCCTACTTCTCTGCCGAGGCAGACCTCGACGCCGGGATAGAAGGTCATTTAGGTTTTGAAATGCCGCTTGATGTTTCTGCAGGTTTCGGACAAAGCACCATTAATTACGATTTTGATGTGGATATAGACTATCCGGAAGAGATTTCACCAGGCGAAACGTTCTCTATTCGTACGTATGATCCGATTTTTCAAGATGGCGGCATGAGTTCTGACGGTCCTGTTTTAGAGGCATCGCTGAAATTGTTGACCGAACTGTATCTGGATTACTACGCATGGCTTAATTACAGCTATTCAGCAGATTTAGGCAATGACTCTTCAAAAAAGAATCTGCTTGGTGATTCTGATTCAAAAGAGCTTATACCTGGTGATATTCTTGATCTCACCGGCGACAATGCCATTGAGTTGACCTTTTTTGAGTTGTCAAACGTAACATCGGACTTTGATTTTTTCCCGGCCAGCGATGAAAATGGCGATGGCGGGGACGACGAGGCACTGGATACCAAGGAACGGGAAGATAAAGCAGTAGAAGCGGACTTCGGATTGGGAAGTGGTGAATTTAAAATAGGATCTTACGCTAAATTTGGCTATGATTTTGGCAATCTGCTGAGCTTTGAGCAGGGTGTAAGTGGCGAAGCCATTGAAGGTGTTAATGACATTCCGGGATTCAACGCAGCCGTTGGATTGGATGATAACCTGTTCTCCGCAGAAATCAATCTGATCGATTTGGTTAGTCTCGTCCCGGCTCTGGCGCCTTTGAAGTATCTGGACGGAGACTACGAGCTTATTGACGAAAACTTTGAGCTTAAGATTCCCAAGACAGATATCGGATGGGATATAGATTTGGAAACAAATGTCTCATGGTCTTTATTGAGTGCGGTAACTGAGTTTGGAGTTTCTCCGTTGATGAACCAGCAGTTTATGCCTAACAGTGGGATTGAGGTTGAATTTACAACTTCCTGGGGAGAAACAAAAAAAGGTTATTTGGGCGATGACTTTGAGTTTACCGCAGCTGAAAATGGACCATTATCAATTGAAGCAGACTTCTCCATGGAGGGTGCCTTTGAAACAGGTCTCGGGCTCGATTTTTCTGCCATGCTGAAGTCAGAAGCAGTTGATTTTGGTGGAAAACTGATCGGACGGGAAATTGATTTTGGTTCGCTTCCGTTGTGGGAAGACGAATGGGGTGGATCCCAAGCTACAATAGATAATATTATCGATGCAGGCAGTGAACTGATCTTGCTTGGGGTCGATGACTCAAACTCACAAACAGACGACTTTACATACCAGTATGCGTAAAGCTAAGCGCAAAAGGCTAAGGGACAATTTTTGGGACAGGCACTTTGGATTGTCAGCAACGGGCTCAGTCCCTTTCCGTCATTGCAAGTTTATCCAGAGCGAAGCGAAGGACCTCGAAGCAATTCCTCCAAGCATCCCTATACCCGGGAGATTGCTTCGTCGCTCCCGCTCCTCGCAATGACGGGTGAGGAAGTAATCGCATGGCCTGACCCCGCCCATCATTGCGAGCGACGATAGGAGCGAAGCAATCTCCAGGAAGTAGCTGTGTTAAGGAGATTGCTTCGTCGCTCACGCTCCTCGCAATGACGGGTGAGGTCAAAGCACTTGAGCTGGTTACTATCCGTCATTGCGAGTTTATCCAGAGCGAAGCGTCCACCCCCTTATCCGTCATTGAGAGCGAGCAGCCTTATCCGTCATTGCGAGGCGTCCTTGCCGAAGCAATCTCAATCTCCCACATCTTTCTCTCCCAAAAATTTCCTGCCCCTTTCATTTCAAATTCCACTTGACTTTTGCACAAAAGTAAATTCTATTGTTAACTTGTTGACACTACATGCTCAATAGAATTTCAGCCCGCCCGATGAACCGGCTCTTTGCATCAACTCGGAAGCCATTTCAACCAATTATTCCCACCAGCCTGCAATCAAAGGAGGAAGGTATGAGTTTTTGGCACAGCGATAACCAGGAAGAGTCCACCCCTGAATCTAACCCGTCAGCAACTGCCTTTTGGCGTGATCCAGATCCCGCCCCTGAAGAACAAGCCTCTCCTGAAAATTTCTGGAAAACAGATCCCCAAATTATTTCCGGCAACCCCCCGAGCTGGGATGGAGTTGCCTTTTGGAGGGGAGAAACCCCGCCCGAGACTGGCAATGGCATGGACCTTGTGGTTGTCGGCCACACCCGGGACGGACAATACGTCCAATCTGATCTTGAAAATCCCTTGGGCACTGGTGCCGATCTTTCAGAGTTGATTGAGGCCGAGGATATAAACGGGCGCGATACATCTGCGCTCCAGGTGGTGGAAGGTGACGATGCCCCGGTGAACCGTCTTTTTGCTTACGGCGATGCTGATTTTACCGAGTACCAGCTGTAATTCGGGGGACACCATACCTAATTCTTAAATTCGACGACAACCCCTGGGTCGCTTCCGTGTGATTGTGGCGCTATCGCTCTATGTCCGGGAGCGGATTTTACCCCCATACCCCGGCGGCCAGCCAAGTTTTCCTTAAGCAAAACGATTCAATCCGATCCTGATATAATTTCAAACGCAGATCCGAATTTTTCTCCGTGACAAGAATTCCTTGTAGGACATTCTACCACATAAAAAAAAGGGCTGCGCTGACATAAAAACCCTTTGTTTTTTGTTAGAAATTGTATTTGGAATTGGAATCTTTCGACAGTTTACTCTAAAAACGGCTCACTGCAGTCTGGATTGTAATTTAAATGCAAAAAATGGCACTTTGAGCGCCCATCTAAGCCACACACACCAAAAAGAGGAGGTATGACAATGGCATTCTGGCATGATGACAGCGAACCTGCGCCCCCCCAGGAAACTGAGACAACTGACGCGTTCTGGCAACCCGACGAACCCCTTCGTATCGCCGGAGAGCCGCCGAGCTGGGACGGCGTGGCATTCTGGAGAGGGGAGACAC
>CAZBZV010000113.1:0-4796 GCA_964496505.1 uncultured Ignavibacteria bacterium
CGAATTGGTTCATCATAGATACATAGGCGTCATAAGTAGGATAAGTATCCCAATCAAGTATATCCGCCTTGTCAGAGGACATCTCGGGTTGAATCAATGTCCCGGGATGCGGAAGGACTTCATAGGCATATCCGTACTGCCGAAATTCAGACAGCTCTTCATCATTAGCATAAGCGTATACTGTCAGACCGTCGACTTTATCGATAGAGATCACGCGTGAAACCTTATCCAGCATTTGCCTCGAATCGATCTGAAACTTGAAATAGGTTTCATTCGATTTAGCCTGAACTACCCCCAATAAAAGTATCAAAATAATTGGAATAACGAGATAAAGCTTTTTCATCTTAAACTTCCTAAGTTACGAAGTACCAGAGTTGTGAGTTCGCTCGCAGTATTTATGAGTGCTAAATTGCACGAGTTCTGCTTCCTAATAGATATATATGTTCAAAATAATCGGTTTTTAGATTCTGTCAATAAGTTAAAAGATGATTTTACTCTCAATAAATACCATTTAATCCCTTAGATATAGATACGCAAGTAATTATGATATCGGCAAAGAAGTTCCATTTTATAATAATTATAGATTTGCGGGATAGTCGGGAATTCGATTTAATCCGGCAGCGCAATCGCCAATGCCGTCAAAGCTATGGCCGCAAAAAATGAATGAAGCTGAATCTGTTTGACCTTCTCTGCCAGCATCTTCTTGAGATTATCATCATCAATCCGTTCGGGGCCATCATCCATATTACGCGCACCCTGCGCGGCCAAGGCCACTCAGGTCTTCTCCCTGTATTGAAAGAATCCGACTGTGGACATCATAAACGGTATAAACAAAAACAACCGCCACCAGCGGCTGAGGTCGATTGCAATCGTAATTATAAGCAGGAAGACGGTAATTATAAACATGCCTATGCCGAAGGCAAGGCGTTTGCGGCTTTCTTTCGGTCCGATATTCTCTACTGCCAAAACATAACTCCCTCTTTTTTGAACACTAACATAAATAATGCGCGGGAAGTTTGATTTCAAGGGTAAATATAAATAAAAATGCTGAAGCCCCAAACCGGACTTCAGCACTCAGGTAAGAAAGTTGCAAAAAGTGATTGCTATAAGCTCTCGGCCAGTTCGAAGTCCACAGAGCCCATACTAATATCTATATCAAAATCAAGATGTCCCTTCCGGCTGTCATAGTCCACAGTCTGATATTCGCCGCCTCTCACTTTCACGAACCCACTGGGCATATCCACACTCGAGGTCCAGTCCTCGGTGTACAGAATTTTCGTGCCCATACTGGGATTAAGCCTGATAGTTGCCGAACTCATACCGGCATCAAGCTCCACCTTGCCGTCAAAAGCCAGCTTGCCGGAGAAATCCAGATCAAACGAGGCCATCCCGGCATCAATAACGAGATTCTCGAAATTGGCATTACCGAAACCATAGCATTCAAACGAGCTCTTACCGGCGTCGATAACAAAATCCTTGATCCTTCCCTTGTTGGGTTGAGTGAAAATAATCGAGCCCGAAGCCATGCCGATATCCATGTTAATTCCCGTAATCTCCAGGCCGCTGAAATCGAAATCAGCCTCGCACATACCGGCGTCGATCATAAGCTCCATCGGAACCATATCGCCCAGCAGAATCTCCCAGTTGTTTTCTGACTTGCTGTCATCAAATGTGAAGGATTTCTTTTTCTCGTCAATCTTCAAAAACAGATTTCCAACCCCGTCTTTTTTCTCGTAATTAACGGTTACATCGAAAAGCTCGGCATCGTATTCGCCCCTGATTTTAGCGATATAATCACCTGTTCCGCGGGCCAGTTTCAGTTCGGCCATGCCGAAATCCATTTCGACATTGAGGAATTTCTCGCCGTCAAATTCAATGGTTTTGGTATATACCTGATTATCGCTGGCCGCCATAAGGCCGGAGCCAAAGGCGAATATGGTCAGAATTATTACAACAGCTTTCCGCATAATGTCCTCCCGTAGCGTGAGAAAGGTTTTCAATGTAAATTTAACTCAGTCTACGAAGGGTATGCGAAAATGTTGCGGGGATTTTATGATTGGCAATAGCTAACTATCGATTTCAGGCTCGAGGCCTTCCATGCCGCGCGGCTCGACATCACCGTATTTTGGGTCGAGACGAACTTTTTTGGGACGAGTGCCGAAGCGCGAGAAGAATACTCCTCCCAATCCGGCAGTAAACATGATAAATTGTTCCGACCAGAAGAGAATTTGCAGAATCCATGCCAGGGGCCAGATATTTATGAAGGCAAAGAATGCCGAGAGAATCAGGGGACTCCCCAGAAGAATCGCCCCGGCAAGAGTGGTTCTTACGAATCCGGGATAACGAAGGGTTGTACGAGCTCCCAGTTGGAATCCTGCAAACTGGGTAAACCCGATGGCGCCGATTGCGAAGGCTGCAATTACAGCGAAGGGATATACCAGAAGCGCCACCGGGATTCCAATTATGCTGATCAAAATCAGTATCCAGATCGGAAAGAGCGCTATGGTCAAAAGGAGTCCCACCAGAAAACACTTTATAAAGCCCTCCTGAATCTGGGTGCGAATTCGCGCCACCGGGCGCGGCATAATAGCTGTTATGCTCGCCACTATGAGCAAGATTACAACCAGGAAAATTACCATTCCCAGCATGGCGGGAGGTCCGACAAACTCAACTTCTCCCAAATCCAGGTTGATTCTTTCGTAGCGCCCCTTGAAATCATACAAGGTTTCATCATAAGGACGATTAAATTCCAAAGAGGCTATATTGCCCCAGACCTGCGTGGCAGAATCGAGAGTTACCGTTCCAAGGCAGGCGATGTCGCCTTCGATATTGGCGCCGGACCTGATATGTATGTCCCCAAAGGCGACCATAATATCACCCTTGACATAGCCGCGAATCTCAAGATCACCGCCGAGAATAACCACCTCTCCCCTGACCGAATCGATCACATCGATCAACTCGTCCTTGCCGATTGTGATAATATCATTTCCTGCCGAAAAGACCTTGCCCCCGCTGCCGCGTTCGATGGTACGCAGTATCAATGTATCCGAACCGTCATCATAGTCAATCTCGATTCGTTCCTGAGATATATCGATCTCGATTGCCTTGCGCAGCGTATCAGCGATGCCCAGAGAATCCTGAACCAGGTCCTCCTCTTCAAAGGCATATGTTCCGGATGTGAACACCAGCATCGAAACGAAAACGAGAATGATTAGTCTTTTGATATTCATGTCTATCATTAAAATTTATCCTGCACTAAAGCAAACGAATAACGGAAGATGATGTTTCTTTAGCCTTATGCCATTTTAAGCTTCTTTTTCAAAAGTTCGCGCGCTCTAAATATCCGCGCTTTGACCGTGCCGATCGGAATTCCCATGATCCGCGAGATTTCCTCATACGATTTATCGTCATGGTGACGGTACACAATTACCTGCTTGTATTTAGGCGGAAGCCCTTTGATAGCTTCCTCAATTGACATAATCCGCTGTTTGCGCAGAAAATGCTCCTCGGGATTGGCGCCCTTGTCCTCCAATTCGACCTCCACAGTGCCGTTTTTGGTCTGATAGGGCTTGTCCATGGAGTAAGCCTTGATCTTTTTCTTGCGCAAATAGTCGATCGAGCAGTTGGCGGCAATTTTACAGAGCCAGGTGGAAAAACGATATTCCGAGCGATAGCTTTCCAGCGTATTGAAAGCCCGCATAAAGGTCTCCTGCACCAGATCCTGAGCGTCATCGCTGTTGCGGATTATCTTAACTACTATATGAAAAACCGTCTTCTGATAACGCTGCAAAAGCGCCTGGTAAGCATCCTGCTCACCGCTTAAAGCCTTTCGAATCAGCTCCTCATCCGGCGGATTCGGTTCTTTACGTTTCGTCTTACCCGGCATCTCACTCCCGAAAAATTTGCTTTATAATAATTATTATCAATTGGTTATACAATTAAAATCTTAATCCAATCCCTGGAATGCTTACAAACCGGATTATAGCCGATAAAAGCAGAAAATACAATGCTGATCGCATTGATTTATTGTCAGTCAAGAAGTTATACGACCAAGAATCAATCTGATGCTGCTTTCTGCCTCCTTTAATATAACAGTCGGGAATTCGTTTTTTTCCATAAAATTATGGGCTTCTTCCTATAAAAAAAGCGAAGATTTTTTCAGGCCATCCGGCCCCGCAATATCGCCCTTTACAAGCTATTGCAGAACAATGAAATAGAAGAGCCGTCACTGTTCAAAATCTGAACAGGCATCCGGCATTATGCATGCTTCTTAATAATGTACGAATAAAGATATATTCAAAAATGCCGAAGTGTTGAAATGAGGGCTATTCCAGCGTTTCGGCAGGAAGGGTCCTTAGAGTGGGTAAGAAAAAGAAAGACAATTACAAGATGCCAAAAAAGACCTATTGGCATCTGTATTCTTTGCAGACGCTGAACACAGAGAAATTCGTGTCTGTGGTCAATAAGATTTTGAAGAACGAATTCTATGTAATTAAATGATGGACATAAGAATTCGAATTTGTGCTTGACAACGAAATTGTGTTAGCATATCATTACCAAAATTTTATTGACAGAACATAGCCAGGAAGGCAGTACCCGGGTAAGTATATGACCGGTAAAAAATATTCCATAATCATCGTTCCCGCAAGCGGCGGGAAATCGCTGCAGTTCTCGGTATCGGCGATGTGGCTGTATGCCGCGGCCGTTGCCGTTTTAGCTGTCATATCAGTCAATGCCTTCTTTACCTATGGATTCTTTGCAAAATCATATCAGCATCAAACAGTGGCAAATCTGGT
>CAZBZV010000114.1:0-4522 GCA_964496505.1 uncultured Ignavibacteria bacterium
AGAGGGCCAACCTGCACGCCGCCAACCTGCACGAAGCCAATCTGCGCTGGGCCGACCTAAGCGGGGCCAATCTGCTCTGGGCCGATCTGAGCGGTGCCGAGGGGATTTTGCTCCTTCCCGTGCAGGACATGCGAGGACATAGCTTTGCTCACGCAATTTATACTGACACCGGCTGGCGTATCCGCGTCGGGTGTCGGGATTTTTCTATCGAAGAAGCGAAAGCCCACTGGGGGAAAGACTACAAAGGCGACCGCGAGCAGGGGGATATGTACCTGTACGCGGTCGAGTGGCTAGAGCGAAAATTGGCAGCGAGGGAGACAGAGTGATGAGATTCCGAAACGGATTATTTCTTTTTCGCCGCGGCACATGTGGCACCGAAAAGGCAAGACACTACGTAATCGCGGCGTACCACCCTCCAGCAAGCATCACCTGGCTTTGGTTGATCTGGTGGTGGCCGCCGACGTCGTGGCGTCGGCCGATCGGGACGTTCGCTTTTAAGCGTCAGGCTCCGATGTGGAGGGACGGGCGATGAAAACGAGCGACATACTCCGCCGCTTGGCGGATGACTTGGATAACAGGCCGCATGATGTGTGTTGGGACAGCAACAAGGGCTGCTAAAGCCATCGCCGCAGCGGAGGGGGAGAAGAATGCCTGACATAGCTATGTGCCTCAACGAAGCCTGCCCTTCCGCGAACACTTGCTGGCGGTATGTCGCGCCACCCAACGATCTGCGGCAAAGCTACATCATGGGTAGCCCTGATGACCGAAGTTACTGCGACTACTACTGGCCGGTAGAGCCCAACATTTATGCGCAAAAGTCTGCCAAAAAAGCAGAGGGTTGTACACGATGAGTGACGCCTTGAAAAAGAACCTCCGCGCCCTTGGGCGAGGAAAACACGATGATGTGTCGGTGGCCATGGAGGCCCTTGCATACATCCAAAAGCTAGAGGCAGAGCGGGATGCGCTAGAGGCTGACAGCCAGCGGTTAGAGTGGCTGCAAAGAGAGATGCTCACTTGTCTTGAGTGTGAAATCGACACCGACGAAAACGTGAAGTGGGGCATGTTGGATCAAGGTTTAAAGGGCTGGCTGGTGACCCCAAAGTATGACGACTGGCGCGAAGCTGTTGACGCAGCCACCGCCGCCGAGGGAAGTTTTGGAAAACGGTATGGAGAAGCGAAATGAATCTTAAGCAAAGCATCACCCAAGTAGTCTCTAAGTCCATGGTGCAGCAGCTGGATAAAGAACTAAGACAAGCGATCACCGCGATACTGGGGGACGATTGGACGTTTGACGAGGTAGGAAAGCGGTGTACCTGCACACTCCATACGGACGGCCGAGAAGCATATTTCTTGGACGAGGTACCAATACTCGAAGCGTGGCCCGTACACACCTATGTAGCTGCGGATGAGTTTCACAGCACCCTTCACGCTAAGCGAGATTTTAAAAGGCTTTACAAAGAGACCAAACGCCTCGCCGCAGCGGAGGGGGAAAAGGATGAGTGATACCACGACACTAGATAAGCTCTACTTGGAGTACAGCAATCTCACGGCAGCGAAAACGGCCAAAGAGCTAAAGCTGGAGGCAGAGAACGAGCGGCTGCGGAAAACGCTTATGCAAATTGCAGACGGGTTGGGGGTTGATCTACCGACATTAATTAAACGCGTAGATTCAGCGCACAAGGCAGCCATCGCCGCAGCGGAGAGAAGCCACGAATGAAAGGACTACGCCATGAAGACGGGCGTAGTTTTCTATACAAATCAATAAGTTACATCGCTTGACACTCCCCCTTAATCATGAGATAATGGTTTTGTTGATTGAGAAGGAGAGCGTGTAATGTCCTATACCGAACTTGAGACGCGAGTGTTCAATTCCATTTTGTCCATCTGTTATGAAGATTACTCTACAACTGTCGCTGAAATCGCCACCGAGCTTGGTGAGAAACAGGCCACTATCAAGGGTGCTGTTGGGTCACTGGTCAAAAAGAACAAAGTGATGGTTGACTTCGATCAAGGCCGCGTAAACGCCGAGACTGGTAAGTGGGGAGCCCACGAAATCTTTCCGCTCTTTGAAGGGCGCGACGATTGGAACGGTTCCTTTGGCTGTGACGTTACCTCCTTTGAAGAGTGGATGTCCGAAGCCCTCTAAAATAAATTAGTGAGAATCATGGATATTATTGAACAAATTGAGCAGAAGTTTACCTCGGGTAACAGCGTTGAAATTGACAGCATTCGATTGACTCACGCCGAGTGGGAGGCGCTGAAGGAAGCCTTCGCCAAGGAGAAAATCAATGAGTAACACAAAGAGTCAAGAGGTTGTTATAAACACCTCGCCAGGATTGTTCTTTTTGTTTGTGGTTTTTCTGGCACTAAAACTGACTGGTACTGTGACCTGGTCTTGGTGGATTGTGACAATGCCTCTTTGGATTGGATTTGTTCTTATGTTAAGCTTGGTGTTCATCGCTTTAGTAATAGCCTCAGTGGCTACAATTTTAGTAGCTATTGCGCATCTTTTCAAATAGAAGTAAACTAGGAGGAAAAATGAAAACAATTCAAGTTGTTGAGTATCGATATCTACGGAATGCAGAGACAGGTGAAAAAATTTCCTTCTATTCTACGTTGCCTTACGGCAAGCGAAGTGACTGGAACGTGGTCAATGATGGTTTTACTTGGGGTATTACCGATTACCGAGGCAATTACACTCAGGGTCTGGGTCGTACTCCTGCTAAAACCTTTCGTGATGCGTTGATCTTTGCTAAAGAGTTTGCCGAGAAGACGGGAGCGCGTCTAGTGGCAAACGACTACTGATTAAGCCTGTTCATTATTTTCCTTTGTTCCTGGTCCTTGAACAAAGGCGTTTAATGAACAAACAAGGATTATATTATGTACAGCCGACCATTTGATTACGATGACATTAAGCAACAGATCGCTGATTCACCTAGCGATTCTGCCATCTACGTCGGTGCTGATTCCAAAGTGTACACCGAGAAGGGTGTACAAATGGTGATGTTTGTCACTGTGATTATTCTTCACCTAGGTTCCTCGAAGGGTGCTAAACTGTTCAAGGCTTTTCGAACCGAACGTCACTATGGTCAAATGCGCGTGAGACTCATGGCTGAAGTTTTTGATGCTGCCGCGGCGGCGATGGAAATTTCAGATGTACTAGAGAATCGTCCGTTGGAAATTCATCTGGACATTAACACGGACACTAGGTTTGCCAGCTCCGTCATTGTGCGCGAAGCTAAAGGTTACATTCTAGGCACTCTAGGCTTTGATCCAAAATTGAAGCCAGATGCTTATGCGGCAAGTCACGTTGCCGATCGGTGGGCAGTCCGAACAGCTAAGAGGCGCTCGGACAGTCCTTCCGAGAAGAGGAAGTTTAGCAAGATTCTTGCCAGAAAATATGGCGAAAGGAGCAAAAGGAAATCCTCATGATGAATTTTTTTCTGAGCGCCATTGTAGCAGCTATAATGTTGTACTTCTTTGGTGCGTTTGTAGTTTGGGATGTAACTTGGATGTTCCAATTGGAAACCCTTGATGTGTTTGACCGAGCGCTTATAATGTTCGCATACATTTTTTTATGGGTAATAGTAAAGGAGTGAAATTATGATCTATATGGTAATGAAAGTTTTGGGCGCGGTCATTATGACCTCCAGCACACCTTATTCCACAATCGAGGATTGTGAGGCAAGCTTGGAGGTTCTTCGCGTAGTGCCAGAATTGAATACGGAATATTTATGTAGCACCACCCGACCAGAAATCGATGAGCTAACACCTGATCAGCGAGCTAAGATCAACGCCTGGGTTACCAGACAGCGATGAGACTTATCCCTACATTGATAGTTTCCGTTTTGGCATTTTGCCTGTACGGTTTCCTAGCACATAAATTTATGGTCATAGAGGACGAAGTTGTTGACCAAACGGGTGTTGTTCATTCGGTGTATGGCTGTGATCAAGGAAAATGTTTGGTTGGTGTTATATCCTCGCGAGGAGATTCTCAAACTTGGCGAACTGAAAACCGTGTTCCTGAAGGTTCTACACTAAGTAGGTCTTGTGTTTATCGTAAGAAAATGTTAAGCTGTGGCATAGCTAAAGAGATTTGATCAAGACGCTTCCAACAATTCGGGATAACTAATATGTCGGAAATGACAGTAGATGATTTTAGGCGGTGGGCGGAGCTAGGATACAAAACCGTAGCGGCCGCAGAAGATTCTGGACTTGTTCGTAAGGCAGAGAAAGCTTTACCAGAAACTAAAGATCGTGACCTCGCATTGTTGGGCATCATCATGGGGCAGCGAATTGAGCAGTTAGAAGAGGCCCTGTCTTATGCTGCTCATCATACGTGGTCATCTTCTGTCAGAGAAAGGGCAGAGGAGGCTTTAGGTTGGGATCAATGGCCTGATTGGCCAAACGAAGAGGTTGAAAAATAGTATGTACGATGTAGAGGAACTTCAAAGAGAAAGGCTAGTTATTCTGGCCGAAGAATGCGCCGAGGTTCAGAAAGAGGTGTGTAAAATACTCCGAT
>CAZBZV010000115.1:0-4244 GCA_964496505.1 uncultured Ignavibacteria bacterium
AACAAAGCTTTTTGGTTGGCTATAAATATGACAGAACAGAATCCCAAACAAAAAAGGAAAGTGGAGAGGGGAGCAATAATCGGTTTGGTGGTTGGCTTCATTACCGGAATTGTCTTCTCTCTGATCTATGTATTATTCATACAGGATTAAAAGCTTTTTGGTTGGCTATAAATATGACTGAACACGGTACCCCACATGAAAATGTGGGTATAATTCGGTCATCTCGCTATGTCTGATTCTGAAGAGCAACATAGCAGGTGAATTATTCTTCGCCCACCTGATAGGTGGGGTACAAATGTGCACAAGTCAGAAAAATGCAGATGATGAAGTAACTTCCGGAAAGGGATGTCTGAAAAATGTTAAAGAAAACCATCTTATTGATATTAGTTCTCTCTATTCCAGCATCTGCACTGGACCTACAATTACTGATCCGAGGGTCTGGTGATGTTTTCTGGAATGAAGGCTGGGAGGACAAGTTCTTCTTTAAGACCTTTACCCAGGAAGAATGGGAAGATATCCAGAATGGGATAATTCCTGATTTTAATAGAACTCTGCGGCATGAGATGATACTCAATCCTGAGATCTGGTTATCATCACCGATCTCAGAAAGGTTTGCATTCTCATTGAGCCTGAAGTATCAGCACTTAAAAATCGAGCTCGAAGACAGTATCCATTTTTCATGGATTCGATGGCAAAAGGGCCTTAGAGCTAATTTGAATTTCTACAGCATTGGTCTAAGGCTGGAATTGGATGGTTATGTCCAACCTTATATAGGCGGGAACATTGGATACTGTCACGGCAGTTTAAAGACAAGCCATATTCTGGATCCGCCAGATAGTACAGAATATTCGGTAGGAATTAATGGAAACGGTGGTGGTATATTCTATGATCTATTGGGAGGAATTAATATTCATCTTGAGGGAATATTCAGCCTTTTTATAGAGGCTGGATATAGATTTACTCCTGACTGGAATGAATTTGGTATTGATGATGTGCATGGAGACACTGATGAAAGTATTGAGTGGATCTATGACAATGATCGCCGTTTGGACCGGTTTAGAGGCTGGATTATTTCATTTGGTGTTCAAATTGAAATCCTGTAATCTAAATGTGGAATAAAGAAACTTTTTGGTTGGCTATAAATATGACTGAACAGAATCCAAAAGAAAAAAAGAAAATCGACAAGGGAATAATAATCGGTATGATAGTTGGTGCCATTACCGCAATAATTGGCTCAATAATCTACTCTTTTTTCATACAGGATTAAAAAACCTTTTTCCAAACTTAGTAAGAAGTCCACGGATTATTTCCATTCAGAGCGTGGCGCATGTAATGTGCGCCGCGCTTTTTTTACTCCGGGCTGTTAAATTGAATAGTCATTTTTTGCCAGATTTTTTAAAAAACTATTGACTTTTGGGGTTGTGGATTTTATTAATAATGTAAGAATCATAGATATTCGATGCATCTTTGCCAGTCATCTATGGGATAAAGATAAATATTTCGCCGGGGGATAGTGTTTAAATAAACGGTGGTATTTCATCGGATTGATATTGCATCTGATTATCCCCTTTCACAGACCTCATATAAAGGAGCACAAAAGTGAAAAAGTCTTTTATTGTTATAATGCTGGTCTGCTTTGCATTTATGCTGGTGGGAGTGTCAGCGCTCAAAGCAGATGATGTCAAAGCTGCCAAACCCGAGGCTGTTAAATCGCAAGCCCCAACCGCGATTGATAAGAGCCATAAAGTCCCCGAAAAGACCGACAGAATCAATTACAAATTCGACTTTTTCTTCGGATTGAAGCTGAATATACCCTGGACACCGATAATTCTTCCCTTCGATCCCTGCCCGGACAACGGCGACGACAACATCATCAAATCCAGCACAAATCCCAATCCGGATAACAAAATAAGTGATCGGGATGATGGGGATGATATTGGCTGGGAAAATGAATTTAAATGATAGGGTAGTATGATGGAAAAAGCAATATATCAAAAAGAGATTTCTGATTTAGTGGATTCTAAGAATTTTAATCAGGCATTAGAGAGATTAGAAGATTTTTTCAAGTCCACCAAATCTGAACTGTCATTGATGGAAATAGCAGATTTATATTATAAATGGGGTGCTTGTTACTGGCGCACTGGTGAATACAAAAAGGCATGTTATAAATTAAAGACCGCCCTCTATCTACTTGCAAATACAAGTGATCATTTGTTGTATGCCCGGATTAAAAATGTTCTTGGTTGTGTCAGGATGAAAATGGGACAAATGACCGATGCTCTGGAGACTTTTAATGAATCGTATGTTTTTTACAAACGAATTAGAAAATATGATGAGATTTTACATCCATTGGGCAACATGGCTAATATTCATTGTATATTGGGCAATCTCCGAAGAAGTATTGAAGTATTGAGACAGGAAGAGTCAATTTGTGCAAGAATATCGGATGCTGACAAAAGTCTTAATATTATTAGAAGAAATATGGCAAGGGTCATGATTCTTTCTGGTGATTTCAATGAGGCCGCAGATATTTTTGATTCAATGAAAGAAAAATCTTTGGATACCTATTCCAGAGGCCATCTCCGGCAGCTTCGCGGTTTACTCTGTACTTTCAAACTGGATTATGCCAAAGCAGCATCATACCTCAACAAGGCAAAAGATATATTTAGCGAACACAGGGCTGCTCGTGATATAGCGGTCTGTCTCGAGTACCTGGGATTGAATGAATATTTCCAGGGTAATTACTCCGAAGCTGTTGAATACTATCGACGGGTACTGGATATGCCCGAGCCGACAGCCTCGGCGGTTGCCCAAACCAACCGCATGCTGACAGATGTCTACATCGCTCTGGGCGATATCGATCTTGCTGAGAAAACAGCAGTTAAGGCCGAGAAGGCAATTAGGAAAATTAATGAAAAAATAGAGCTGGGAGCGTTGTGGCGCGCCTACGGGCAGATTCATGCCGCGAAAAAAGACAGTGCAAAAGCACGCGACTACTTCAGCCGCTCCTCGGAACTTCTGCGCAGAATAGGCGCCCGCTACGAGCTGGCGCAGACATGTTTAGCCTGCGGAAAGTCGCCCGCATTCGAAAAAGATGAGCAGCTCAGTTATCTTTCCAGCGCCCATGCTCTTTTCAGCGAGATGGGTGTAAGCAGGCGTCTGAAGGAGATCGACGAAATCAGCAAGAGCCTCCGCACCGGGCAGTCGACCTGGCTGGTTCAGGATAAGGATGATGATTCCGCGCCGGTATTTATCGCCAAAAATGCGCGTATGCGTGAGATAGTCGCGCAGGCCGAGCAGCTTGCGCCGCATAATATCAGCGTGCTGCTGACCGGGGATACAGGAACCGGCAAGGATCTTCTGGCACAGTATATCCATCATCACAGCCGACGCGAAGGGCCGTTCGTGATGGTAAATTGCGCCGCGATACCCAATGATATGGTCGAGGCCGAGCTGTTCGGGTATGCCAAAGGAGCATTCACAGGCGCGCACCATGCACGTCAGGGATTGATCGAGATGGCCTCGGATGGTACGCTGTATTTAAACGAAATCGTCGATGCCAGCCTTGTTTTCCAGGCCAAGCTTCTGGAGGTGCTGGAAACACATCGTGTGAGAAGGCTCGGGGAAAACAAAATCAAAAAGGTAGATTTCCGTCTGATCTGTGCTACCAATCATGACATGGAAAAGGAACTCGAGCGAAATCGTTTCCGCAGTGATTTCTACCACCGCATCAGGGAGTCGCATGTTCATCTGCCGCCTTTGAATGATCGCGCCGATGATGTGCCCGATCTGGCACTGCATTTCATGAAGTCGCTGGAGGGATTTCCCGAAAACGGCGAGTACAATCAGGAAATCGAGGAAACCTGCCGCCTGCTGGCAAAGCAGCGCTGGCCGGGTAATGTGCGCGAGCTTCGTGCGGAGTTGAAGCGAATCTGGGTGCTGGCGAAAGGTGATATCCGGGAGATGCTTGAAATAGTCGAGCAGCATGTCGAGCAGGACAGCCGCGAATTATTCATGAGCACTCTCGAGGATACCAAATGGAACCGCCGCGAGACCGCCCGACGCCTGGGAGTCAGCGACGGTACAGTCCGCAACTGGATCAGAAAATATACTTTTTAATACCTGCTTATCTCATACCATATCCACTGTCCATATCGGGCAGAATTATATCTTTGACAGGCAAAATCGGCTTACTGCGTAATTACGCAGTTGCGTAATGGGGGTGTTACGCACCTGTTATACTG
>CAZBZV010000116.1:0-4051 GCA_964496505.1 uncultured Ignavibacteria bacterium
CGGCGAATTGCCCGAGTTACCCTAAATTGTTTGCTGCATATGGCTGAAATGTTACAATTTTTCCATAACCTTTTTTCTACCTTTTTTTCTTATTTTATCTACAAATTCTTTATTATTTTTAAGTTTTATTATTGCTTCTGCAAGTTTTTTAGCATTATTTGGTTCAACTAATAATCCGTTTATTCCATTATCAATCAATTCAGTTGGTGACGGGAGATAGGATTGAAATTCTTACCAGTTCTTACCAGTTGGTGACGGGAGATAGGATTGAAATTCTTACCAGTTCTTCATTGAATCAAATTTCAAGACATGTTCTCGACCGAGCTAGGTCGAGCTCAGCGGAGCGTCTGACGTAATGGTCTTGGATTCTCTGAAGGTAGTCTGGCGTTACCTCAGCTACACGATCCACAGTCTGTTCTCCCGCAAAACGCTCCTGTTCCTCCACAACAATCAGTAGCGGTTCCAGATTGCCGGCTTCCTGAAACTTCTGCTTCAGCGAGAACAGGTTCTCTCCATAGCTCTTCTTCAGTGCCTGGCGTCCCATGACGTGCTGTTTCTTGACTTTCTCCAGTTGGGTCTCAAATATTTACCAGTGATTTTCATCGGTCCAACGTATTTATTGAATATTCGTATTGACATTCCGAATATTCAAGGTAATCTACAAGGAGGATCGAGCGCTCAAACTATGTCAAAATGGTCAGGAGGGCATTAAAGCGATCTCCGGTGGCGGCGATTCTGGGTCCCAGACAGTGCGGCAAAACCACGCTGGCAACAATGGTGTGCAAAAACAAAAAGCACACATATTTCGATCTCGAAAGCCAGGCCGATCTTCGCAGACTTCAAAACCCCGAAATGATGCTGGCAACATTATCGGGGCTTGTGGTCATCGATGAAATACAGGTTCTTCCCGAGTTGTTTGCGGCCCTGCGGGTTATCGTGGACAAAAAAGATAATAAGTGCCGGTTCCTTATTCTCGGCAGCGCGTCGCCGGACATCATGAAGAATGTTTCTGAATCACTGGCCGGCCGAATTGAATTCATCGACCTTGCCGGATTTGATGTATCCGAAGTGGGCGGCGATGCAAGCAGGAAGTTGTGGCTGCGAGGCGGCTTCCCCCGTTCCTACCTGGCAAGAAGCAATGATGACGGTTTTGCATGGCGAGACGGCTTTATAAGAACGTTTCTGCAAAGAGATATTCCTCAACTGGGGATAACCATTCCCGCGGCGGCAATGCGTCGTTTCTATGTTACTCTTAAATAACCATGGTGTCGGGAGATAGGATTGTTATACACCTACCAGTTGAAAGGGGATAAGATTGAAATTACCAGTAGATGGGATCAACGAAGCTATAGCTGCATGGGCTGTGGAAGACTTCTCGTCACACGCTACCTGCAACAAATCAATGACAAAGACCCAGACTAATCACACATATAGGAGCATCACAATGAAAAAGAATCACAACACCAGCATCAAAGGGGAAACTCACATGAAAAACGGATCATCCAACCGCATTATGACATTCCTGCTGATACCCACCGCAATCCTGTTTGCTTTGACGAGCACGGGATGGCTTTTCGCCACGGAAGGCGGTGGTGAGCCAAGCACAAGAAAAGAATGGCGCCCGGCTGATCCAATAAGCCCGTCCATTTCCATCACACAAACTCGCCCTGAAGGCCAGGTCGTTGCCAGGACGGTCTTTCACTACGACAATCCGACGACACATAATCCTCAAACCGGTGATTTTGAGCTTTCCAGCACCTCTGAAGTCGATGAATACCGCATACAGAATCCCGATGGAAGCTGGAGTGATTGGCAGCCGGATGACGTCGGACTGTATGAGGACGAGACGCAATGGTTTGTCACCCATGGAGGCGATTGTGATCCTGTGTATGGTTTTGCCACGACTTTCACACCCGATGATACCGTTTCCGACGACATCGTCCTCAAGTGCAAACTCGTCGACACCGATATGCCGGTCCATGGCAGCGAAAACGATATCTGGACAGGCGATGACGACGATGAGACCATTGAATTTTCGGAAACTCTCACCACGTTTATGGTTGGTGTCGTAATAACGGTCAATACCAACACGGATACCATCTGGGAAGATTTGAGAAATAATGACAATCAAGCTGACTCAATTTCAATGCAGGCGGAAGCAAGTACCGCTTCTGTTCTGGAAGTTGATAAGTGCGATACCTACTACTGGTCCGATCCGGAAGAAGAGGGCAGCAGCGACAATCTATCCAGCGATACAATTCAGTGGGCTGCAGTCGCCGGGACTTCCGGGAGTGATTATCTTGCCCAAATTCGCGGCAATGTCGAGTTTACACCCACTATTGAAGTATCCGGCGAACTGGATGTGGATACTTTCGCCAGCTCCGACACCACCCCTGAAGAACAGGCGGCTATCAGCGCCATCCTGGACATTGCCGGAACCGCGGGTGGTTTTATCCCTGGGGCGGGTGATTACGTCGCGGCGGCGGTAGACCTTGTCGCCGATTTCCAGGGAAGCGGTATTTGCTGCGTGAATGCCGGACTCGGGGGCTCCACTGTAATTGAAGGTGTGGATGCGGTCAAGGAATTGAGTAGCCACTATGTCACGCAATGGCAATCAACCTCCTCGACAACTTGGGAAACCAATGGAGTCACTTGGTATCCCGTGACAACATGGTATGAAGGCGGTTTCGCCATTGACATGAGCGACTACACCATATCCGGCACCTCGGTCACGCGATCGGTGCAGGAAGGCTCCAACCAAGTGCGGGGCTCGTACGACTTTAAGAGCCATATTCTCTGCGAAGAGGAATTCGGCGACCCCGAATCGTGGGCAGAGATCTCTTCCGAATCCGACGGCACGATCTCTGTGGGGTGCGGACTTCCTGCGTTCGTGACGGATTGATCGGCTGGCACTTGATGACTTGACAGCAAGAGAGTTATGAAACCGACAAAGCAATCCGCGCATTATTTTGTGATAGTCCTCTGGTATGCCATGTCAACGATGGCATATGCCCCCGGGTTTGTATACGGCCGGACCGAGCCGTCCAGTCCCATCACGATGGAAGGTATTCCTAAGTATAATCAATATGATCCGGAACATCCGGTTCCACCTGAGTTACAAGAGGCCATAAAGTACTTTGATCAATGGGAAACACGAAAACGAAGTGTGGCAATCGATAAATTCCAGAAATTTATCGATCGACATCCACACCATATCTTTGTGCCGGAAGCGTACTACATCATGGGCACCCTGTATGGATCGAAGGCAAATCGGAACCTTGGGGAATCCTTTGTCAAGTCAAAGCTTCATGAGTACTTCAGCAAAGCAGCGCAAGCCTACGGTAACTATTATGCGCGCGCTAATGTTGGTATCAAAAGTACAATGGCCATGATGGATCATACCCATGCCAGCTATTATGAATGGCTGGTTAGCATGCGTGAACAGGCGAATACAAGTCAGGTGTACCCGATTCAAAGGGTTCGGCCGGTGATGGGTGGATACCCAGTAATATTGTCACAACAGGAGCGCACTCGTCAAATCGAGAACTTCAAGGAGCAGATGGCCAATCGTATTCAGGTCGCCATGAAAAATGCATATCATGCTATGGAAAGTGAAGAAGAATGGCATGAATACTGCAAAGAGTGCAAGGCCGTTGAAGAGCTATATAAACCATCGCCACAATCCAAGCATGACGTGGCTGCGATTCAACCGAAAAGGAATCTGGCTATAACACAAACGCGACAAGTCCCACCGATACCCGAACCTGAAGCCGAACCCGAAGGTTTCCCTTGGTTGTGGATAGCGACTGCGCTGGCTGGCTTGGCCATCACATCAGTTCTCCTCACGTACGCGGTGAAATCAAGAACCAGAAACAAACAGAGAGGTAAACATGCACATTGATAACTGCCAGCGTCGTATCAAAACCATGTGTTTAACTGGTATATGCCTGTCTAGCATGCTGGTCGGCACCATCTGCCCGCTATTCGCTCAAACCACTAGCGATACTGATGCAACCGGACCGCAGGGCATTTCCTCTTTTCCTTGGGGGAA
>CAZBZV010000117.1:0-3738 GCA_964496505.1 uncultured Ignavibacteria bacterium
ATCTTCTGCGGCTACTGCGAGGAGGCCTGCCCGGAGGAAGCGATCTTTCTGGGTAAGGAATACGAGTTCTCCGCAGATCACCGGGATAAATTTATTTACACCAAAGAGGATTTGCTGGTGCCGTGGCCGCGCAAGAAGCCATCGCCCATAAAATTTATTCGAAAGACCAAACGTCCGGATGTGTACTGAACTATTAAATGAAAAAGCGGTAGGGTAGTTTTGGAGTATGTGATATTTTTTGCCAGTGCATTTGTCGCAATTATCTGCGCCTTGCTGGTAATCTCACAAAAGAATCCTGTGGCCTCTGTGATCTACCTGATCATGGCCTTCGTGGCTCAGGCTATACTTTACATCCAGCTTTCCGCTCTTTTTGTGGCGATACTCCAGATCGTGGTTTATGCCGGAGCGATTATGGTGCTGTTTTTGTTCGTTATCATGCTCCTGAATCTGAGGCGCGATGATTTCGGACCGGAAAAGCATCCCCTACAAAGCTGGCTGACGCGGATATTCGGTATCGTACTTGTGGCCGAGCTTATAATTATGATTTCCCGCGGCGTTGGTCAAAGCGAAAGTGTGGACAGAGCGGGCGCCGAGTTCGGCAATGTCGAGCAGGTGGCCACAACCCTCTTCACCAAATATGTTTTCCCGTTCGAGCTGACATCGATTCTATTGATCGTCGCAATTATCGGCGCGGTCGTGCTTGGAAAACGCAGGGCAGAGGAGGAAGAGAAATAATATGGTACCTCTGGAATATTATCTGATATTAAGCGGGATCATATTCACCATCGGTGTTTCCGGGGTGGTTATCTCCCGCAATATAATAATCGTGTTTATGTCGATCGAGCTTATGCTCAATGCCGCCAATCTGGCGCTTATTACATTCGCGCGGCAGTTTGCCGACCCCAGCGGCCATGTCTTCGTGTTTATAGTCATGGCCGTGGCCGCAGCCGAGGCAGCGGTGGGACTTGCTATTATTATTGCATTATTTAGAAATAAGGATTCTATTAATCTCGATGACTTTAATGTCATGAAGTGGTAGCTGTGGAATATGCTTGATTATATCTGGCTCATAGTTGCAATGCCCCTGTTGGGATTTCTGATTAACGGCCTTTTCGGCAAGAAATTCCCACGGCCGGTTGTATCGCTAATCGCCTGCGGGACCGTATTCATATCCCTGATTATGTCGGTCATAGCCTTCTTCGAGCTTCTACAGTTCGATCCGCATCATCGCTATCATGAAATCTACAGCCTGTTCAAGTGGATTCCGTCCGGCGCACTGGATATCGAAATCGGATTTCTTTTTGATCCATTATCAGCCGTTATGGCATTGGTGGTAAGCGGAGTCGGTTTCCTGATTCATGTTTATTCAATCGGATACATGGCACACGACAAGGAATACGCCCGATTCTTCACATACATGAATCTCTTCACCGGCTCGATGCTGCTTCTGGTTCTGGCCAATAACTTCCTTCTGCTTTTTGTCGGATGGGAGGGAGTTGGGCTCTGCTCATATCTTTTGATCGGTTTCTGGTACACACGCCAGTCTGCGGCCAATGCCGGTATGAAGGCCTTTATAGTCAACCGTATCGGCGATTTCGGCTTCCTTCTGGGTATTATGCTGATCTTCTGGACTTTCGGCTCGCTGAACTTCCATGAGGTCTTCGATTCGGCCTTCGGATTCTTCCAGTCCATGCACGGCTCCGGCGGGGAAGATGTGGTTCTCAAAGATGTCCTCGGCCTGGGTATGGGCACGTTTACATTGATTACGATATTCTTATTTATAGGCGCAACCGGTAAATCGGCGCAGATACCGCTGTATGTATGGCTTCCCGATGCTATGGAAGGCCCCACTCCGGTCAGCGCATTGATACATGCCGCTACGATGGTAACCGCGGGTGTGTATATGGTCGCACGCTGCAATGTGCTTTATTTATTGGCGCCGGATACTCTGATGCTGGTGGCAATCATAGGAGCCGCCACGGCATTTTTTGCCGCGACAATGGGCGTGGCACAAAACGATATTAAGCGCGTGCTGGCCTATTCTACCGTATCTCAGTTGGGATATATGTTCCTGGCATGCGGTGTAGCCGCGTTCGGAGCGGGGATATTTCACCTGATGACTCACGCCTTCTTCAAGGCGCTCCTGTTCCTGGCGGCAGGTTCTGTTATTCATGGTATGAGTGAGATTCAGGATATGCGCCAGATGGGCGGTCTAAAGTCGAAGATGCCGGTTACATTTATAACAATGTTATTGGCAACTCTGGCGATCTCCGGTATTCCGCTTTTCTCAGGCTTCTTCTCAAAAGACGAAATCCTCTGGAAATCGTTTTCATCCGATTACGGCGGAATTATCTTCTGGATCATCGGACTGGTAACTGCCGGTATCACCGCCTTCTATATGTTCCGGCTGATATACCTGACATTCTACGGGAAGAATCGTGCGCCGGAGGATGTCCAGCATCAAATCCATGAATCGCCTAAATCCATGACCGTGCCGTTGATGATTCTGGCATTTCTGGCTGTGGTAGGCGGATGGGTAGGCATACCTCCCGCATTGGGGGGAGGCGCCTGGTTCGAACACTTCCTGCATCCGGTTTTTGCCCAGGGCGAGGAGATTATGGCGCACGGGCATCATCCCGAGGGCTTCACGATGGAATATATCCTCATGGCTGCCAGTGTGGTACTGGTGCTGATCTCTATCTTCGCGGCCTACACGCTGTATAGAAAGAAGCCTGAAATAGCAACCAATTTAAGAGAAAAATTCTCCGGCCTGCACAAGGTTGTCTATAATAAATATTTCGTTGACGAGTTCTATCAGGGCGCGGTTGTCAAGCCTCTGGTGGGGCTCTCATTTTTCTTCTGGAAAGTATTTGACGTCGTAGTTATCGACGGTTTCGCCAACGGCCTGGCATATATGATTAAATCATTCTCATCCGGCGGAAGAAAAATCCAGACAGGCTTTCTGCGGAATTATCTTCTGATCTTTGTGCTGGGCGTAGTTGTATTTTTGGCTTATGTGGTGTTGAGGTAAAATGGATAGCTCGATACTGACAATTCTAACATTCCTGCCCATACTGGGCGTGATTTTGATCTGGCTGACTGGCAAGGAAAACCACAGCATGATCAAAATTATCGCCTGGGCGGTGACATTCATAGATTTTGTGCTCTCGCTGTACATCTATTTCAATTTCGATGCGGCCGAGAGCGGATTCCAATTCGTATACAATGTGCCGTGGATTAGCCATTTCGGCATACAATACGCCGTCGGAATTGACGGCATCTCTCTCTGGCTGGTTATACTAACAACCTTCCTTGGATGGCTCGCTGTATGGTCATCCTGGACTGCTGTCAAAGACCGCCTCAAAGGATACATGGTTTCGCTTCTGATACTACAGACAGGCATGCTGGGAGTGTTTGTCTCTATGGACCTCTTCCTGTTCTATGTATTCTGGGAAGTTATGCTGATCCCGATGTATTTCCTGATCGGTATCTGGGGCGGTCCCAGAAAGATATACGCTACTATAAAGTTTGTCCTGTTCACCATGCTCGGCTCGCTGTTGATGTTGGTGGCAATACTGTTTATCTACTTCAAATCGGGCGGGACAACATTCAGCATCATGGAACTGACTCGATTCTGCGTAACTCTTCCTGTTTCGACGCAGATGTGGCTCTTTGCGGCCTTCGGGCTGGCATTCGCTATCAAGGTACCCATGTTCCCGTTCCACACCTGGCTGCCCG
>CAZBZV010000118.1:0-3637 GCA_964496505.1 uncultured Ignavibacteria bacterium
AGTTCTGGGGCGTCATGAGGAAGGCGCCGAAGGGCGGTGCGCTGCACCCCGTCGACGAGGATCCTTTACAAATAGACAAAACTTGGGCAATCCTCTCCAAGTGACAACCAATTGTAAACAGCGCTCATTCGCTCCGCAACCGAACTGAGACCATATTCATTCTGCACCCACGCTCTGCCGCGCATGCCCATCTCGACCAAAGCGTTTCTATCCATCGATAGCGCACTTCTCATCGACCCCTCTATTTCAGAAACATCCAATTCAACCCACCAACCACAAGAATGGTTTTTCAGACCTTGCCAAGGCGCATTCTTAGTAGTTATGACTGGTAGACCATAAGAAAGAGCTTCCGCAATCACCAATCCAAAATTCTCTGAATGTGTCGGCAAAACAAATAGTCTTGCTTGTCGATACAGAATCTCCTTCTGCTCTCCATACACTCCCCCAACCCATACAATCCGGGCTAGGTTTAACTTCTGCGCAAGCTCTTTCATCTGTTTTGAATACCCGACTTCGTCAGGCCCAGCGATCACCAACTCCCAGTCCAGAAATTCGTTCTGCAACCTTTGCCAAGAATGCAATAGAAGCTCAACTCCCTTTTTTGGATGCATGCGACTCAAGAAGAGAATCTGATTTTTCTTCTCAATTTTTAATTGCCCTGAATGCAAAGGAATGTCCACCCCGTTTGGTACCACCGCAATAGGGTTGCGGAGACCGAAATGACGAATATTTTCCGCTTCCATTTCTGAAGTTGCCCGAATGCAAGCAGCATTTTTGAGGTGATTACCTTCAAACGCAATGCGAACAAGACTTTTTTTGAAACTCGAACGCTTCAAAGCCCATGGATCGAGCATACCCCGCGGGGTTACGATATAAGGTGCGTTCGTTCGAAGGAAATTTCGCCAATTTGCAAGTGATGGATAAGTCCAAATTCCTTGCACATCAACGATATCGGCCCGAAGTTCATGTAAGCTTTTGTCGATACCTGGGGCAAAAAGAAAACTTCTTGGAAACCACGCGCGATGCGCCCGCACCTCTGGTCCCCACACATCTGCATCAGGTATATGCCGCCAGTCCTCGACACCAAGAACTGTAACGTTCACACTTAACTCATGCAAGTGCCAAGCTAAACTCGGAACCGAAGCAGCCAACCCTCCCGAAGCACGCGATAAGAGAGGTGCAAGCAAAACAACTGAGCCAGTCATAAATACTCCTCAAGCGCCTAATCAGTTTTATGGGAAAGGAACTGACCATAGGCAAGCATACCAACGCGTAAGAAGACTACAGCCAGAGCAGTGAAGAAGCCAAAGATAATCATGCCTCTTGTATCGGAAAGATCCAAAACAATAAGCATGATGAATTGCCCACTAAGTATAAACGGGATACTTACGTAAGGCAACCATCTCCATATCCACTTTCGCGCTACTTGGACCGTCCAAAGCAATGTCGATATCGCATTGAGAGCATGCATACTAAGGATAAAGAGAAGCATACCCTCCACTGATTGGTACTCCTCGCCGATTACGACCAATAGCAAGTCAAAGGTGTAGTAAACCGACAGAACTATTAGCAGGCAAATTGAACAGTAAAGCAATAGCCACTTAATGACACTCAAAAGAAACACCTTATTAGAAGTATTTACTGAGAGCCTCGGCAATATAAGATAATTCGATAATGCTCCCAGGAATGCGAAAAAGAAGGCAAACCTTGATGCCACGGCAACTTCAGCCAATCCGTTGGCACTTGATAGGAAACTTGCAAGAAAAATAAGCAGCTGGCTCTGAACGCTAGCGAAAATGATTCCCGGCACTAACGGTGCCGTCTGTGAACGAAGGACCTCCTCTCTCTCAGAGTCGGACACGAAAACTTTCACCCGACCGACGCACAGCACGGTTAATAATAGGTTTAAAGCATGCGAAAGGACCAAAACCACCAGTACCCACCACAAGTCAACTTCAACTAACGACAGCGAAAAAAGGCAAATCAATCTAAAGACTTCTGATACGAGTTGGAGGGAAATTGCCACGCCACCTCTGCGCTCAGTTACCAGCGCCGCTTCTGCAATTTTTCTAAAAATGATCAACGCGGCGATGATCATGGAAAGGATAGCAAGAATTACCATATTAGTTGAACTGGTCTGATCGCATATTCCGAAAAGGAAAGCAGCTATCACGACTGGTGCGACGATGCGAAAGAATCTGACGGCAATTCGCCCCGCTTCGAAAGTAGTTGATCGGATCAGGTGCTCTTGATCACGAGCGCGTCCTGCTATCGAGACAATGGCATTTGGCAATCCTCGAAGGCTTATGTCCGCAGTGAGTGTTGAATATGCGACCAGTGCCACATAAAGTCCATATTCTCCGATCGACAAAAGACGAATAACAAAAATGGCTCCGGCAAGCTGAACGCATTGTAGAATAATCTTTATGGATGTGATGCGGGCGATTCGGTTGATAATATCGCGAGGCATTGAGAGTGCCTTCTAAACGCCTAATCGGGGCGTATGTCCCTAAGTCTTAACAATTGTTCGTACAGGGATTGGCATTTTTCGATGCGGCGACGCAAGTTCACATCTCTCTCGATGTCTTGTCTCAATGCTTGCCTCGCCAGTTGCTGTAATGGCTTGCGAACGTCGGAAGGCATCGCGTGCCATCCACGTTGCCGAGGATCCAAGTCGCCGGTCTCTGATATGAAGCTTTTTTGCCAACGCTTGTTGATAACGCAAATTATCTCATCCAAATTTCTTTTGCTAGTTTCCAAGTCGGCAAGTACTACATGCTCGTGGCTTTTAATCACGGCTGAATAGTAGTCATACCAAGATTTGTAAAGAGCACCAAAAGAAGCATGCATCTCCTGTGCCCCCTTTCCAGACCTCAAAAACCATTCACAACCAAGAACTTTTAAGGAAATAACTGCCTCTTCTGGTTCGCGAAACAAAATAAGGCAGGGAGTGTCGAATTTCTTTGCCAGCTTGACTTGCAGCGGATGGTGGAGATGGTGCGCAATTTTTACGTTCCTGCTCTGTGCCATACGAAACCTTTCAACCGTTGAAGAGTTTCCCGATCTTGGGAATCCTTCAATTACAATCTCGCTTGATCGTTTTGCCAATCGCGGGTCGGATGCAAGCAGTATCGTGCCAAGAAATGGTTGGCGCCCAATCAGCGACTTTGAAGCATAAAGCACGTCCGATATACTACGACATAACTTATCCATGACGATCCTGCGAAAATCCCATGAGTCTACTTAAGGATCGTCTGAACTACCGCTTCGGCTTCGCCGGTTTTCGGCCAGAGGCGGTCTGACGAGGGCGCGTCGGCTGGAGATGTCGGCGTTTTCCGGGTATGGGCGTCCAAGGACAGACTTCGCCTCATGCGAGCAGCCTCTCTCGGACGAGGAACTGGTTGCCGAGGGCGAACAGGGTCAAGAGCTGCGCCCGGTTCTTGGCGAGGCCGCGATAGCGGGTCTTGAGATACCTGAACTGCCGCTTAATCACTCTACAGGGATGCTCGACCCGCGCCCGCACTATGGCGATGATCCGGTTGATGTCCTCGTCGGCGGGGTGCAGCGCGCCGCCCTTCGGTACCTTCCTCATGACGCCCCAGAACTTGCCGGGGCCGGAGAACGCTGCCTCCCGCGC
>CAZBZV010000119.1:0-3384 GCA_964496505.1 uncultured Ignavibacteria bacterium
TTCCTGACATAATTACCTCCTATGTTTGTCAGCTTGATTTTCGTCTGCGGCAATCGGTGGGGGGATATGATGCGGCCCTTTAGGTGCGTGTCCCGAAAACTCCCCCGATGATTTCTGCTTTTGACCGAATCGAAATGTGACTGCCGTATAATCGACGCTTGCGTATATATTATGTTTAGTTTCTTTATACAATCATATCTCATCACCTCCCTTATTGATCTTTGACCGAAATGTCATTCTGAGCAAAGCGAGGAATCTGTTTGATTCGTGAGAGATTCTTCGGTCGTCCCCAACCACAGGTCAGGACTGCCTCGGAATGACCGGAATCAGACATCCCGGGTTCATCCAGCCGCCTTCAAATCGGCGGAGACGGGTCCGGCAGCAGCATTGCCCCAACCTCAAGCATTAAACCGAACCCGTACCGCCGCCTTGCCTCATGAAAGGAGCGTTAAGTGAAGCTGAACTGCTGCGTAATTGCCGTTTACGCAGAGCCAGCCCGCGTCGATTATGATTACCGACAACCACAAGCCATCCAATGGGATAGGAGTATAGAAGGTTTTCAGCTGTCAGAACCGGGTATATATTATTGCAACAGATGTGCCGATATTGAACAACACCGTTATGAGATTTTCAACTCTTATATCTCACAACAAGTTAGACTTGAATATTTGTGGATTGAGACCTTTGAGAGGATAGTGAGGAGATTACGCGATTACGCAGCAAAAATCGCCCAAAATAGCGGTAACATAATATATACCAAAAGGATAACAGTTGCGTAACACCCCCATTACGCAACTGCGTAATTACGCAGTAAGCCGGTTTTATGGCTTTTCCTTTATCATTTTTTATGGAGTCATATTAAAAAGCGCGGCGCATCTTGCATGCGCCACGCTCTGAATGGAAATAATCTCGGGACTTCTTACTCAATCAGCAAAAGGGCTTTTTAATCCTGCATAAAAAACGAATAAACAAATGAGCCAATTATTGCGGTAATTGCACCAACCACAAAACCGATTATTATTCCCTTGTCGATTTTCCTTTTTTGTTTGGGATTCTGTTCAGTCATATTTATAGCCAACCAAAAAGCTTTTTTATTCCACATGTAAGAACTGAGTACAAGCCAGATCCAACCCAACTAGAAATCGCACGCCGGTACCCCGCATGAAATGTGGGAAACTCCGGTCATACTGCTATGTCAGATTTCAAGAGCAATATAGCAGGTGAAATGGTCTCCGCCCACAAGATTAGGCGGGATAAAAATGTACGGCCCATTCCATTATAATTCGGAATTACCTAACTTATTAGCTACCTTTTTATAGCTCCTTAGATCACCTATTATTTTTAAATTTGGATTTGCTTCAATGGCCTTGTTAATAGCATAGATCTTTATCTTATTATGATTTTTTGTAAAGCTTTTTAGTGTTATATTTATGGAATTCGAAATTAGTTTCACTGAACCAAATTCGGAATATATTTTGACTACATCTATATCTTTAAATAATAGCCTTCTTTGCCCAAGTATGGAACTAACTTCAATATGGTCGGAATTCAATCGAATATTATACTTATATGCCTCCCATACACCTAAAATGGCTACCACCAAGCTCCCAAACATCGGGAGTGAAAGGAAAGGATTATAAATTTCACCGCTTGATATAACCAAATAAGCAAATAGAATGGTGATTGGTAAGAACAAGAAGGACAATATCCTATACATAGGCTGCATTTTGTACTCTTTACAATGTTTCATATTTGGTTTTTCCTGTTCTTTCACCGGCTTAAACTCCCAACATAAATAACTTCATCCCATTCCTGGCCAGTATATCTAAATAAATGTTAATTCGAAACTTGATTGGCTTTGTTTGATTTATATTATCGTGAGAATTCCTTCAATCCCAACTCATTGTACTTTTCCATTAGATCATGCATCTCAACGTTATTTAATTCATTTTGCACTACTACTATATTTGAATGAAAATCCTGAGGAACTTGAGAAATTTTCCTAACATATACAGTTAGAGTATCGTGTTTAAAACTGTAATAAAAAGGCGACAATCCATTATATCTGTAATCCTTCTGAATAGCATCATTGAATTTTGCTTTAGGCGATTCAGAAATTACAATTATTTGATGGTCTCCTGTCAAGCCCCAAACTTGCTTTTTTAGATATATCGCTTCATCATATTTATCCGAATAGAATTCAATCTTTGTAAAATCAGGTCTTGCGGCAATTATAAATCTAAGATAATTGAGAGCACTCTTTCCATAGATTACCGATAATATTAGTATCAATATTAGAATGGAAATTAATATCTTCTTTTTCATATCATTTCTCCTAATGGGTATATTGGAAATATCCTTTTAACATGAAGCGAAAAGCATATTCTATTTCACCGTAATATGGTTCCGTTGAATACTTGTTTGTACCAGTTATTGTGGCTATACTAAGTTCCACCCAATCCTTATTATGTATAGCTCCCGACACGCAAGCAAATTTCTCAAAGCTAGTTCCAATACCTGCCGCATTCAAGCCCGCTAAAAAATTGCCTGCGGATCTAGCCGACATATATTTTCCATTATACATTTTCCCAGTATAAGCACCATATGGTGAATATTCTTTTCTACTCTTTATATCAAAATGATGCCCACTCATTGAATTCAATCCAATTGATATTTCATTACCCATGGACATTGCGTCATGATGAAGAGTGGAGAGTATTTCATCCCATGATTCATCCCTCATTAATCTACCATCTGCCTCTCCTGTTTCTGGATTAATAAATTCATCCGGATACCATGTTTTCCCTATTACTTTATAAGATTCATTGCCCTCATCATCAGCGACAGTTAAATAAATATTTGTGTCCTCGTCGTCTTCAGCTCGTTGAACTACACCCTCCTCATTAATATAGGTTGAACGGCCATCCGGATCAACGAACTTCAGAGGATTATCAAGAGCGTAGACATACGGACTCCAGCTTGGGTATTTGTGCCTCATAGGATCTACGGATCTAAAACGCATGAATTTTGGATGATAATACCTTGCGCCGAAATAGAAAAGGTCAATATGGAAATCTTCATCCCATTCCTGGCCGGTATATCTAAATTGCTGTGCTGTGCTGTCCTGGATATCTTCTCTCCAGCCATAAGCAAAATGCCAGAATTTATCCACCATAGAGCTGTCCGATTCCCTGATTACAACTCTCGGAGTTCCTAAATGATCATTCAAGTAAAAGTGCAATTCTCCTTCCTGATCATAAAAAGCAATCCTCTGGTCTCCAGCATAAATAAACTTGAATTTCAAAGTATCAGTTTCTTCTATCTTTACAGGTATGAACCGGACACATAGGTAACACATTAAACCGGGCACATAGGTAACAGTCC
>CAZBZV010000120.1:0-2864 GCA_964496505.1 uncultured Ignavibacteria bacterium
CCCAACAATAAAGCGTATCGTTAGAATTCAAAGCGCACGAGTGCAAAGCTCCCAAACTAACACTTTGCCAATCGCTAGCACTACCAACCTGAACAGGCGTACTACTATCTACGGTGGTACCATTGCCAAGTTGGCCATATTGATTATCGCCCCAGCACCAAAGGGTACCGTCGGGCTTTAACCCACAGCTATGTAATTTTCCAACACTCACCTTGCTCCATGCACCGCCAAGCTTATGAGCTGTCCTCACTATTGTACCGGTTTGACCATTTCCTATCTGACCGTCTGAATTATATCCCCAACAGTATAAAGCATCGCTTTCATCTATTGCGCATGCATGCCTCTCGATGTGAACGGCAAACTCCTTCCAGTTCCAGTCGCAAGCATCGCCTATTGCATCACCATCGGTATCGATTTGGGTGGCGTTTGCATGAAGTGGACAATTGTCGTTATCGTTGCAAACCCCATCGCCATCGGTATCGCCACCTAGAGCGGCACAAGGTCCTAATGGCGTCGTTGCAAGGTCTGGATTATTAGCCGTAGGCAAAATGCCAAAACAACCGGTTAGCATTAAAGCGCATGCCACTGTTATGAGTTTCTTCATACGTACCACCTTACACACTTGCCTAGTTTAAATCTTAAGTGGGTCTTCGCGTTCCTGAGTGGGTAACTTTAGACGGTTTTGATCATTTCAGAGCCATTTTAGGCTGTGTTGTTTAAGATTGACTACGTCGACTTCTTGGCGATTATGTCGGGATGTCCATTACGCCCAAGAAGAAGACACTGTACGACGCTTACCGATTTCCTGGTTTCACTCCCGTTCGTGAGCTTAAGGGCCGATTCGGTGATCGATGGTCCCGCGTTATTCGGCTTAATCGCCGCTCAAAAAAACTATCTGCGGGACCTGCGGGACAATTCACAGCGGTTGGTACGACAAGCGGACGCGTCAGATTCGCGATCTGTCATGTGGTGACTACCGGATCTACCTCGAAGTGGACCTCCGTCGCGTCAAATGCCGGAAGTGCGGCAAGGTGAGACGCGAAGGTCTGGAGTGGCTGCTTGACAGTCCTTTTTGCAGTAAGCGGTTTGGTTATACTATCGGGGCCAAGTGCCGGACTCAAACCATCCAGGATGTAGCTAAAGAACACATGCTCGACTGGCATACGGTCAAAGAGCTGGACAAGAGGTACATGGAGGAACAGCTCAAGCAAGCCGGAAAGCCATTGCCCCGGATAATTGGAATTGATGAGATCTCGATCAAAAAGCGTCATGAGTATCGGATTATCGTAAGTGACCTGGAGAGGGGCCGCGCGATCTGGTTCGGAGGTAAAGACCGCAGGGAGGAGAGCATGGACGAATTCTTCGCTTTTCTCGGGAAAAAACGCTCAAAAAAGATTGAGATGGCAGTCATGGATATGTGGCCTGCGTTTCGAAAGTCGACAAAGAAGAATGCCCCAGGCGCCGCGATACTGTTCGACAAATTTCACATCATCCGGCATCTGGGCGAGGCTCTCGACAAGATACGTAAGCAGGAGTACGCGCGGCTCACCGGACGAGATCGGAACTTCATCAAGGGTCAGAAGTTCGCGCTGCTCTCGCATCGGGAAAATCTCAAGCCCGAGGCGCGCAAGGGTCTCAAGATGCTTCTGGCGGCCAATAAGCGACTCAACACAGCCTACCTGCTCAAGGAGTCCTTTGGCCAACTTTGGGGCTATAACCGCGAGGGGTGGGCACGGAGGTTCTTCGACAACTGGCGCAACCAGCTCAAGTGGCAGCGGCTGAAACCCTACGAAAAATTCGCTCGGATGATCGACAAGCACTGGGACGGAATAGCGGCGTACTGCGAGGCAGAGAATAAGGTCGCATTAGGATTTGTCGAGGGTCTTAACAACAAAGTAAGAGTCATCCAACGGAGAGCCTACGGGCTACGCGACGAAGAGTACCTGCGCCTGAAGGTGCTCACGTGCATGCTGCCGGAACTCTAAATTCATGAAAAAGTACCCACTCGAAAACACGATGAGCCCATTGATTTAGTCAATATCTTCGAAATGGGCAGAAGTGACACATTGCAATTCAACAAGACTGGGTTTTCAGCTTCGAAGGTCTTAGTAAATGGAAGAGAGCGGAGTTTCGCAGAGTATATACGCGAGAAGAACCTTGACACCAAGCTTCCCCTCGTCGCTGATTACTGCGGGGTCAAAGTAAACGTCTCAGTTCAAGAAATACGAGAAGACGAAGTAACGTTTTACGCCCCCGTATTTAAAAATGTTTCGTACAAACATGCCGCTCCAATTTCGGATTATGTTTCCTTATTTGAGCAAAATATGCGCAAGGAAAAAGACAATCGGATACTCTTTTCCTGCAACTGCATTCTGAACTATCTTTATTCCGAGCTAGAAGGAAAGAAGACCGGAGACATAACCGGCCCGATCACGTTCGGAGAAATCGCTTATCAGCTATTGAACCAAACGTGCCTTAGTATCAGAACTGGTTTCGGGGCCAAACGCGAAGGCTAGTTTAGGTCCTCACCCCATATAGACTCATGTCCCTATTAAGAGAGTCATACCTGAAATATACGCAACAATTATCAAGACCCCCTCAAAACCGATGTTTCCCATGCCTCGCTGCTGACGATACAATGAACCAAGTAAAAAAACTGAGACCATGAGAACAACAAGTAGCATTAAAAAGTTCTGCTTATCGGAAATCTCATGATAAACCGACCGCCGATAAAACAAATCAGCAAGAGGTACCTCGATTACATTATAGGCGTTTCCACCAATAATGTTTCCGACCGCAAGCGTAAATGCCCCCTGTCTAATCGCGGAAATCGTGACAATCAATTCAGGCAACGAAGTAACTAA
>CAZBZV010000121.1:0-2819 GCA_964496505.1 uncultured Ignavibacteria bacterium
AAGCGGTGCAGATTCACGGCGGCTACGGCTATGTCAAGGAATATGCCGTTGAACGCTATTTCCGTGATGCCCGAGTTACCGAGATTTACGAGGGTACCTCCGAAGCTCAAAGAATCGTGATTTCGCGTAGTCTATTGAAAGGCTGATTATGGATTTTGACATTAAGTATAAAGACTTCAGGATGGAGATCCGGAATTATGTCGAGGAGAAAATCGCTCCTCTTGCACCCAAAGTTGACAGGGAGCAGTACTACTCGAAGGAAATCCATCAGATAATAAACAATAAAGGCTGGTGGGGATCGATTGTTCCGAAGGAGTATGGCGGACTGGGAATGTCCACAGTCGAGTATGCCATCCTTGTAGAGGAGATCTCACGTGTCTGCGGTTCGACCGGCCTGACCTTTGCCGCACATAATTCCCTGGGAACATTTCCGATCTATGCCTTCGGCAACGAAGAGCAGCGCAAGAAGTATCTTCCCAATGGCGCCAAAGGCAGCCTGATTGCATTCGGTTTAACCGAACCGGAGGCTGGGTCCGATGCCGGAGGTACCAAGAGCCGTGCCGAAAAGGATAACGGCAGTTATGTCCTGAACGGCACCAAATGCTGGATCACCTCCGCCGAGGTCTGCGATTATGCCATCGTAACTGCCCGCACCAGCGATGAGGGCGGTGTTAAGGGTATATCATCATTTATTCTCGAGAAAGGCTGGGAGGGTTTCTCGGTCGGTAAGGAAGAGAATAAGTGCGGATGCCGCGGTTCGAACACCGCCTATCTGCATTTTGACGATCTGAAGATCGGCCAATCCCAGCGGCTGGGCGATGAGGGCGTCGGCTTCAAGCAGTTCATGATTACCCTCGACGGCGGAAGGATTTCTATTGGCGCTATGGCTTTGGGCCTTGCCCAGGCGTCTATGGAGCTGGCTCTGCGATATGCGGACAGCCATCCGGGCGAAGACGGCAAACCGTTAAATCGCAGCCAGGCAATTCAGTTCAAGCTGGCCGATATGGGTACCCAGGTCGAGGCCGCGCGTCTTTTGATCTACAAGACTGCCTGGATGAAAGATAACAAGATTCCATATACGAAGTATTCTGCAATGTGCAAGCTTTATGCTTCCGAGGTGGCCAATTACTGTACCGCAACTGCGATACAGATTCTCGGCTTTGACGGTATCTCCGAGGATTATCCTGCCTCTCGCTATTTCCGCGATATGAAGCTGTGCGAAATAGGCGAGGGCACATCGGAGGTACAGAGAATCGTAATTGCTCGGGAGCTTTTGAAAGATCTGCAAAAATAAGGAGACTGCCTATGGATAAAGTAGACAAGATTTGGATGAATGGCGAGCTGGTAAACTGGGATGACGCCAAGATTCATGTGCTCTCCCACGGCCTTCATTACGGCTCGGTTGTTTTTGAGGGCGCCCGCTGCTATAAAACCGATAAGGGCGCGGCAATATTCCGCCTCCAGGAACATACCGACAGGCTTTTTAACTCCGCCAAAATCTGCCGTATGGAGATACCGTTCGCTCCAGAGCAGATCAATGATGCAATTATCGAGCTGATTAAGATCAACAAGCTCGAGGAATGTTATATCAGGCCGATTGCCTACCGCGGTTATCACTCTCTTGGCGTATTTCCGGGCGATTGTCCGATTGATGTTGCCATTGCGGTCTGGAAATGGGGCAAATACCTGGGACCGGAGGCGCTGGAAAAAGGCGTCGAGGTCTGCGTGTCCTCATGGAACCGTCCCGCTCCCAACACACTTCCGGCCATGGCCAAGTCCGGCGCCAATTATCTGGGCGGACAGCTTATTAAAATGGAAGCTATCGCGCATGGCTATGTCGAAGGTATCGGACTTGATGTCGAGGGCTTCGTTTCCGAAGGCTCGGGCGAGAATATCTTCATCGTCAGAAACGGCACCCTGATTACACCGCCCTTCTGCGCCTCGATTCTGGCCGGTATCACACGCCGTACGGTAATTCGTCTGGCCGATGAGATGTCGATCCCGGTCAAGGAGGAGAATATTCCGCGCGAGGCGCTTTACCTTGCCGACGAGGTCTTCTTTACAGGCTCGGCGGCCGAGATTACGCCAATTGCCAAAATCGACGGAATCAAAATCGGTCCCGGCGAACGCGGTCCGATTACCGAGAAGCTTCAGAACGCTTTCTTTGATGTTGTGGTCAAGGGTAACGATTCTCACGGATGGCTGACCTTTGTACAAAAGGAAGCGGGAGTGACGGCGTAGCCTATGAAGATTGCCATGGGTGCGGATCATAAGGGCTATCCCCTGAAGGAACAGATCAAGCGTTTCCTGATTGAACGGCATGACGAGGTTATCGACTTCGGCACCGACTCCGAGGAATCATGCGACTTTCCGGATTACGGCTTGAAGGTCGCTCATGCTGTGGCTGACGGTCAGGCCGACTACGGTATCAATATCTGCTGGACCGGCAATGGCATGATTATGGCTGCCAATAAAGTCAAGGGCGTGCGCGCGGGACTATGCTTGAATGCCGAGATGGCCGAGCTGACTCGTTTACATAACGATGCCAACGTGCTGTCATTGGCCTCGAAGTATGTCCCGGATGTTGATGCGCTCGAGATAGTGGAGACATTTTTAACGACCGACTTCGAAGGCGGCCGCCACATCCAGCGCCTCGAAAAGATCACGGCCGAAGAATAGAATAAATTGTGCGCGGCGTATGTCCGCATGCGCCGCTAATTCTAAAATGTGCCGCCGGGAACCCCTTCCCGGCGGTAAGTCGGCTGTGTACGAACAAGACATAGGTAACAGAAAAGACCGATCACATGGGTAACACTTTT
>CAZBZV010000122.1:0-2757 GCA_964496505.1 uncultured Ignavibacteria bacterium
AAAGATTCACAAGTATTAAACACTATACCACTACAGCCCAATATAATCCCATTAACAGGCGGAGTACCAATTTCATATAATAATGATATTATTGGTGGTTTAGGTGTAAGTGGTGGGCATTATAACGATGATGAAAAAATTGCACAAAGAATTCTCGAAGAATGTACAACTAAGTAAAATTTTATTAACATGGATTTTCATTCCGATAAATGTGGTACCTTATGAGATCGTTCCTTGGTGATAGGAAATGTTTAAATCAAGCCAAGGAATGTAAGTCGAGCTTTGCATCCAGGGAACATTAAAAAGTATGGGTAAATGAGTTTTCTTTTTGAAGCCTACATTGAGTTCTTTCCCACTTATTTTTATTTGTGCTCCGTTTTCGAGAAATTTTCTACTGATTGTTGCAACAGTACAATTCTCAAATCCAGGCAGATGATTTGACAACATCTTATACAAATTATGTGCCAGAAGAGAAAGTGTTAGATCGAAGTCAACTTTTACAACGATTGATGATGAAGGATTATTAAGACTGAAAAAGACAATTTGTTCTGCAATTTCTTGTTCTACCAGCCAGCGGCTGGCGTATTTTTTGACAATATCACGTGTATCTAGTTCGAAATCGTTGCTTATCAAAAATGTTGGCTTTTCACGGCCATGATCTTTTAGGATAACCTGGCGGACGTTTCCTTCATATCCGGTCAAAGGACATGTTCCGTCATGCACCTTTATGGTTTGGTATTTACCTTTTGCACGTTCAATGCTGAGTTTTTGCCATTCTTTTTCAGGAAGAGATTCAGCTTGTTCAATGATATTTTTCCCTCGCCTACGAAGAGTTAGGAACTTTATATTATCTTTGCTTTGATTTAACTTGTTGAGATTTTTATATGTAGTAAACTTTGAATCAAAAATCAACATCTTAGGAGCCGTTCCACGACCTGATTTCCAAAAATCGACAAAATCAAAAACGGCCTCTTTCTGTTCACTATGTTTTATTTCGGCATTGGTATAAGCTAAATTGCCTGTCACAGGCTCTTGGACAATCAAGGAAAGGATACTCTTCAGTGACTTCGATCGTGATCCGGACCAATTTTTTTCAAGGACACTATCGTCTCCCCAATGGGGGATCGCCTTAAAGTCCAGATTGAATTCTCCTTGTTCTTGTTCGTCGTCTCTAAAAATACGGCTTAGCTGGCTTAAAAAATTTTTCTATGATTGCAAAATTCAGTTGGATTCTTAAATTTCAATATGTTATAAAGTCGAGTATGCTATACTTTATCAAAATTTTCAAAATGTACCCAACAGATATTTTTGACTTAAAATAATAAGTAGCTATTTATATATCTATAAATATTGGATATTTAACTTAAAAACTAATCAGGAGTACCTCAGAAATGGAATTGTCAGTTGGCCAAACTTTTGATAACGTATTGCATATACCCAGTTGCTTTGGAATTATATGCAATACTTTATCAGGAGGCCGACATGTCTTCCAGTACTCTGCCAAAAGAAAAGATAGCATCCTTGTTTACAGCTCAAGTATGCTGGCAGATCGAAACTCTGGCAAAAAATCTCAATTATTCAGTCATCTCAGTACGAAGGTTTTTAAGCAAAATCGGGTATCACAGGAGTTTCTCCCACAACGGCAAGTGGTACACTCTTCATCATATCCCCAAGTTCAACCAAGACGGATTGTGGTTCTCAGACGACATAGGTTTCTCCAGGGACGGCAATCTGAACAAGACCCTGATCAGGTTGATAACCAAAAGCCCTGCTGGAATGACATCAGAAGACCTGGGAGAAAAGCTTCTTTGTCGACTCCACACTGTCCTGGTACAGTTATGCCGGCGAGGGCAAATTCAACGGGAAAAGGTGGGGCGCTCTTTCGTCTACTTTGCCTGGGATCCAAGAATAGCAGGCAATCAACGTCAGGCCATGTCCAGTCTGAAATGTCCTCCGGTCATGCTTCCAGCCGAAATAGCCGTATTGGTCCTGGCGGAGTTTATACGAAAGCCGCAATCAACTTTTCAGCAGTTAGCCGAAGCCTTACAAAATACCACCGGAATAAACATCGAGTCTACGCAAGTAGAAAGGCTCTTCGAGCACCACGATCTAAAAAAAACTCTGCAAACTGCGCAGCAGAGGCACTAAAGGCCTTGAAGCACAGTTGCAAGCTTTTGTTTCAGGAAGTATCGCCAGCAGCCTTGTTTCCAAAACCGCCTATTGTGCATTTTCGCCCTGAAAACCAAAACTGCTCATGTGGCCATACTCTGAAGGTCAAAAAAACAAGGTGCAAAAAAGTACTGAGCATGATCGGACCTTTTATTGCTCATGAGACCGTACTTGAATGTCCACAATGTTGCCAGGTTTTTACATCCGAATCCTTGCTTAGCCTAGTCAAAAGTCATAGCAATGTAACCTTTGATGTGCTTGTATTTGTTGGCCGGGCTTTATATCAGCGCCACCTGAGTCTTGAAAAAGTCCAAACAGAACTGCTGTTTAAAAATGTAAGACTGAGCTTATCTGAAATCGATTATCTGGGGCGTAAATTTATCTTTTATCTGGCTCTGGGGCATGCTCAAGCAACCCCGGAAATCCGCATGAAAATGCAAATGAACGGCGGATATGTGTTGCACCTTGATGCCACCCATGAAGGGGATGCTCCGACACTTATGAGCGGCATAGATAGTCTGAGCCGATTTGTACTTGCAAATGTAAAAATTTCTGGAGAAAAAGCTGAATATATTAGTCCCTTTCTAC
>CAZBZV010000123.1:0-2657 GCA_964496505.1 uncultured Ignavibacteria bacterium
GTGAAAATGGTCAGCTATCACGCGCAGGTCTGGGCCTACCGTTATAAACCCTATGTACCGCCCAGTGTTGAAGAGAAAGCGGAAAGGGAAGCGGACGCCGGCGCGGGCGTTACCGCAACGCCGAACCCGTTCAATCCGGCCGTGGGGATAACCGTGGCGAGTGTACGGGCGAGACAAAACCAGGGAAGCACAGGGTTTATTGTCTCGCCCCCACATCTCGCCATCTACGATCCCCACGGCCGCCTGGTCCACCGGGCGTCGATGGAATCGGGCCGATATACCTGGAAGGCTGAGGCCATGCCCTCGGGCCTCTACATCGCCCGGATACGGGCAGGGCAAAAGACCTTTGTCAGAAAACTGGTGCTTCAGAAATAGGAGACCAATCGCCGAAGATACTAGCCCAAGTTCGACACTTTTAGGGTGTAAACTTCGATTTCAGTGTAAAAACACACTTTTTTTCGGAATTTCTTCACTACAAAATTCGTTTTGTCATTCTTTCCGGCAGGCTCAATCCAAGCCCATCTTCTACAGTTTGAAAATGGGGTCTCTTTATTATCAGGGACTTACAGGGTTGGCACGGGTGTAGTGCCACACTTTTTCTCCTTCAAAACTGGTGGAAGTGGTATGTTAGCAGCCTGAAATACCTTTCCGGCACAACCCTTTACCTCGGTTCGCAGGATAAACGTCTTGTTTTCAAAAAGCAGTTCCATTTCCTGTAACTTGTCCACATCCTCTACAATATCCGCCCATTCCAATTGCCAGCCTTTTTCGGCAATGAGATCTTGGAGGTTTTTGCGAAGTACCAGCGCCAGAAATGAGCAGAATACATGACCGCGAATGGTATCATCGCATTTATGGTAAATCGGTCGGGTTGAGAGAATAGACTTCATCGTCCTGAAAATATCCTCCACCATCCAAAGCTGCTTATATTTCAGTGCCAACTCAACGGCGGTCAGCTGGGTATTTGTCGTGAGTACCCATTTGCCGTCAAAACGGGATGCTGATTTCACCCTGGTCTCGTCTATCTCGAAATGACCGGCCCGGACCGTCTTCAGATAGCGCTTATAACCCTTGTTGCCAACCAGGGTTTTGTCGCCCTGTTTCAGTTTCTCCTTGAGAGAAGCAATAATGGCCTCCCGGTCATGCCGGTCTTTGGTGGCCTGTTCCTCATTGTGGCAGACAACATAGCGACAGTCACCTACCTTGACTTCTTTGACCTTGAGAGGAGAAGGGTCTTTTGATTGCCGTCTTTTCGCATAAACCTCTTGAAAGCGGCCGCCGCGTGTCAACACTTCCTCCTTCACCTCTGTGCATTTGCGCATCCGGACACCCAGAATATACTGCCAGCCTAACGCGGCAATCCGTTTCATCGTATCCTGGCTGATCATGCCGCGGTCCGCAACAATGCAAACACGGCTGATGCCGAAGCGCTCCTTGAGCCGTCTGGCCACGGGAATCAGCGTCTTCATGTCCGATGTATTACCCGGCAACAACTCGCTGCAAACAGGATTGCCGTCGCTGTCCAGCACCATCCCGACAACCATCTGTTTCAAATCGGGGCGGTGGCTCTTGGAGTGACCATGCTGACCAAGACTTTCACCCCCCTCGCCCTCGAAGTGGATGGACGTCGTATCAAAAAACACCAGGTCCATGTCCGTGAACAAATCACGACGACTGGCAAAAAAAGCTTCTTCCACGATGTCCTTGTTGCAGCGAGGTGCTTCAGTTTTGCCGTACTGCCGCGTCTCCTTGTCTTTCCCCTTTACAGGCTCACCTAAAAAACCCATCGCACGATAAAACTGATGAAGCGACAGCTTTTCCATTCCGGCTATCTTATAATCCCCCATCCACCGTTCACAAGCACGATCGCTACCCGGTGAAACCAGACGGTGTAGCACGGTGATGAAAATAGCACGCTCAAGGGAAAATCGAAACCGCCGGCCTGATGTCAAACCCGATAAAATCTGTTTAATCCCAAAACGCTCCCAGAGACGCTCGAATAACAGGACGGCGCCAATCCGCCTGGTCGAGGTTTCAAGACAATCCCCCTTACTATGGGCATCAAGTACGGCGAGCCGATCCGAAAATCGCAGACCGGAACGTAAGAGAGAATCAAGACGGCCTGTCTTTTTAAGAATATCGAGGCGTCCGATGGTCATGTGGACAATCTGTCTGACCTTCGGACCTTCCCTTCTGCTCTCAACAACTTGGAGATAAATCTTGTCGTCACGCTTTTTTAATCTGATAAACATATTGCGCCTTACTGTTCCATCACATAATATAACTACATTTCCACATAATAGCAAGTAATTAGTAAATGCGAACCAAATATCGTGGCACTACATTTCGCCAATTGCGGTATTCAAAATAGCCAAAATCGGCGAAATTGATCTGAATTCAATGATTACCTATTTGTAAACTGTAGAAGATGGGCGTGAGAAATGCCAGCAGAGGGGGAGGACGGCGGCGAGGGGTTGGCCACTTTCTCCGGGTTGGTGAGAACGGCTTTTCCGCAAAGCCGTTCTCATTTCCGCAACAGCTATCGATGCTGATATTTTAACACACGGTATTGCCCGCCTGCATATTGTCCGCCTGCATCGGTAATGAAAACGTCACCGTTATCTGCTAAAGCGATATCGCTTGGCTCTATGATTGTT
>CAZBZV010000124.1:0-2645 GCA_964496505.1 uncultured Ignavibacteria bacterium
AATTGGCAGATTCGGATTCGTACTGCCGGAAACAATATCTTTTGAAAACCCGGCTTCAGACATCCATCGGTTGTTGCGCGCAAAAACGAACTCGATTTACCTGTATGGCAGATTGGAATCCGGCTTTCGCTTTATAAGAAATCAAATCCTGATGCAGATATTCAAGAAGAAGTGGCGAAAGGCTTTAATAAGGTAAAGATTGTGGCAGGCATAAAGCGAAATATAGAGGCGGCCTCGCAGGAACAATTTGATCTTATTGTTATTGGCGGCGGCATTCATGGCGTTATGCTGGCGTTGTCAGCCAGCCTTATAAATATGAAAACACTGTTGATCGAGAAATCTGATTTCGGCGCTTCCACAAGTTAAACAGTTTGCGCGTTCTCCACGGGGGATTCAGATATTTGCAGAATCTTGATTTGCAAAGGCTTTATGACTCCGCCAACGAACGCGCCTGGTATTTTCGGTTCTTTCCTGAGCTGACCAGGCCTCTTTCCTGCCTTATGCCGTTATATGGTAAAGGGCTGCGACATCCTTTTATTCTCGGGCCAGCCTTAAGGGCTTACAATTTTCTGACCGCTGCAAGAAACAAGGGGGTGAAAGAAGCTCTGGTAATTCCCGATGGCCGGTTGCTGAATGCTGCAGAGACTCGAAATCAGTGCCGGTATTTTCGAAATCAGGGCCTGAAGGGCGGGGCGATGTGGTATGACGGCTTCATTCCAGACACCCAAAGGGTATTGGTGGGGGCTTTGCGGTGGGGGTGTGAATACGGTCTTCATGCGCTGAATTATGTTCGTGCGGTGAAGCTTATTCAAACCAATGGGGTCGCGCGCGGTGTTATAGCCCGTGACGAGGAGACCGGCCTAAGATACGAATTCATGGGAACCCGTATCGTTAATGCCGCAGGACCTTGGTGCCGGGAACTGGCAGCGGCTTTCGATCGTGACGAGCCGTCGCTTTTTCACAGCATGCTTGCCTGGAATGTTTTGTTTGATCGTAAATCTATCAGCCCGCATGCAGTTGCCGTCTCCCCTCCCGGACCTGCGGGGCACACATATTTTGTCGTCCCTTGGAAAGAAAAGGTTTTTGCCGGAACCGGGCAGGCTCCCTGGGCTCATTCAAATGAAAACCCGGGGCCCACATCGACTCAATTGCAGCATTTCTGTGCCGATCTGAATCGCGCCTTGCCCGGCATCGATCTCGGAGAATCCGATATCCTCCATGTTTTTTCAGGTCTGCAATCGGCGAAGGTGGAAAAGGGCACCGATTTTTCCAAGCGGGATGTTTTCATCAGCCATGCAGATAGGGGAGGCCCGAAGGGGTTTTACAGCATATCCGGTATTAAATTCACAACAGCCAGGAAAGCGGCGGAAAAGGTAATCCGTAAAATATATCCCGAGGTAAGATTCCAGAAGGATGTTTACCACAGGTATCCGCCTCCTGCGGATGCAACGGCAGCGGCAGGAGTTTATGATTTCGATTGGGTCCCGGCCCCGAATGATATCGAATGGAAGAATGAAATGCTCGGTCTGATCCGGGAAGAATCTGCAATTCATATTGACGATCTCGTTATCCGTCGTGCGAGTTTAGGCGATAATCCATCGAGAGCGTTAAATGTGGCGCCTGCATTATGTGATTTATTTAATTGGGACCAAGAGAGAAAATATATGGAAAGGGAAAGATTGGAACAGCATTTCCGGGGCTATGGCAAAACAGACAAAAGAGACATAAATTAACACGCAATCATAATTGATGACCAACAAAGACAGGTGCGATCATGAAAATTCTTGTAACTGGCGGTAATGGTTTTACAGGTTCTGCGCTCGTTTTGAAACTTCTCGCAGAGGGGCATCAGGTACGGTCCCTGGATTACAAAAAAGGAATTCGATACGAAGAGTTAAAAGAGGCGGGTGCGGAGATCATACTCGGAAGCATAACGAATAAAGAGCTTGTTGAGCGTTCGACCGATGGGGTGCAGATCATTTTTCATCTTGCAGCGGCGTTTCGTGAACTGGATGAGCCCGACAGCTTCTATTACGATGTCAACGTAAACGGGACAAGACACGTGATGGAGGCGGCAGTCAGGCATAATGTCAGAAAGGTGATATATTGCAGCACCCAGGGTGTGCACGGACACGTCGCCAATCCGCCGGGGGATGAGAACGCATCGATTGCTCCCGAAGATTACTATCAGCAGACTAAATACGAGGGGGAACTGGTAGTAAAAGAATATCAGGATAAGGGGATCAAATTCACAATTATACGGCCTACGGCAATCTACGGCCCCGGGGACCCCGGTAGGTTCTTAATGCTGTATAAGTGGGTTATGAAAGGCTATTTTCCTATGTTCGGGAACGGAAAAACATACTATCATCCTGTTTACATAGATAACTTGGTCGATGCTTTCCTGCTGTGCATGGAGGATGAAGTCGGATCCGGGCAAACCTATATCATCGCAGACGAAGAATACCTGTCGATAGAAGCACTGGTCAGCAAAATCGGTGAGGCCATGGATAAGCAAGTTAAAATTATTCACTTACCGATAACTCCTTTGATTGTTGCGGGGCATATTTGTCAGGGCATATGCAAACCCTTCAAAATAACGCCTCCGATTTTTCCACGAAGGGTGGATTGGTACAGGCAAATAC
>CAZBZV010000125.1:0-2610 GCA_964496505.1 uncultured Ignavibacteria bacterium
TACTGAAATGGTCCGGCCATCTTCCAGATCAACTTTCAAAGTATCGTCTGTGACCTCTGCCTGAACAATTATAGCTTTCGCTATTGTGCTGGCCACAGAATTTATTCCATTCATATCTTAAGATCTCCAGGTGGTTGTGCACTGCAATGTGTCACGTTCTTGACTTGCTTGCAAGGGGTAGATGTGTGAAAGGGGATTGATTTTTCAAGCAAATTATGCCGCTTGCAAGCGCAAACTTGTCCGGCTGGATTTTCTGATCAAGGACAAAGATGGAAATAATCCTTGCCAGATAAATACCAAACTGGTAATATATATTTCCATTTTTCAAAATTAACCCTGGAGCTGAGAACGTGAAGCAAGTCCTGCAAGAGATAATGCTCGATTTTCAGGAGCTTCAGCTGGAAACTGGGACTTCCAGACGGCTGAAGCTGGAGGCGGTGCCGGGCAAGGCCAGTGTATGCATCGGGGTTCGCCGCTGCGGAAAATCAACATATCTGTTCCAGATCATAAAACAGCTGCAAACAGACGGGGTGCAGCCGGAGAACATTCTTTATCTGAACTTCTTCGATGACAGGCTGCATGCCCTGTTTGCCTCTGAGCAGCTGATCTAGGTAGGACTCGAAACGCTTCTTCATTTCCGCGGGAGTAACAGGAGATCCGCCGGACACAAATCGGGTTTTAAACATTTTGCCTTGTTCCATCATATCTATTCTCCAGAACCTTTTTTCCTTTGGAAGTCAGACGGTATTTTTGTTTGCTGCTTTTGGGTTTATCGGGAATTGTCATTTCGATTATGCCCAGGGCAATGCCTGGCTTTTGGTAGCGTTGCCTGAAGTGCTTCTGATCTTTGAGACCGAGAGCAGTCATTATCTCTTTTCTCGTCATATCTCCCTGCAGCACACTTATCAGGCTTTTGACTTCAGGGGTGACTTCGGGGGTGACTTCAGGGGTGACTTCGGGGGCGTCATGGACCTCATCATGGGCCTCATCATGGATTTTGCCCTGTTTTCCCCTGGCTGCGCCGGGCTTTTCCACAGCACCGAATTCCGGCACACTGATGATCATGCGGAAAATATCCCCCTCGATAAGCTGGGGATCCTCGCCGCCGTATTTTCTGCCGTATTTCATCATGTTGCGCATGCCGGAGCCCAGCTCGTCGGCCCGGTCAATTTCCCGGAAAAAAGCACCGATGACAGGGTTTTTCGGATAGGGGGTAAAGGCTTCCGGGTCAAGCCGGCCAAACCCGTGGGGGCGATTGGCGTTGTAGGTGTTAACCTGGCCGTATTCGATGATCAACCGGGCCGGAGTGGCGTTGGTGTATTCCCGGTGTATGAGCATGTTTGATGCAACTTCCCGGAAAATGGCATCCCGCAGGCTTTTTCTTTCTGTGCCCTCCAGGTAGAACGGATCCGGCAGGTGTTTTTGGACAAAGGCCAGAATCCGGTCATAGCTGTCAATCAGGTTGGTGCGGACCAGGTCCCGGTCATCGTAGCGGTCCACATTTACTTTGCGCAGGATCAGATCGGTTCTGTGGGCGGGACATACGGACAGGATCAGTTGATCTGTGCCAAACAGCAGAACACCGGCAAGCGTGACGCCCTGTTCTCCGGTATGCGGATTAGAAAGATAGAGCTGCGCGCTTTTGAGCAGTTCGAGATCATCCATATCCGCCCATGGATGGTTGTTTTTGTTGATCCGCACATATCTGCGGCTTTTTTCGATTAAATCCGGGCGGAGGTCTTTGACCTGAATATTGGGATAGACTTTGTTTTCGGTGTAGGTGGCCTGTTTGCGCTGATACAGATGCGCCACTTGAGCGGTGTTGTCGGTTATATCCAGATCCCCGTCCTCATTGCGGTCAAAGATGCGGCCGTTGCAGCGATGTACCTGGGAGCTTTCCGGAACGAAGATGTGCAGTATGTGCTTGTCATCTATTTTAACCTCGTCAATGGAGAGGTAGGTTGGCGGTGTGATTTTCTGGGGATTGTTAATGGCTGTGACAAAATCCTTTTTAAGCTGAGCTGCGGCTTCCGGGGCTATGCCGCATATATCGCCTGAATCCCCGACACCAATCAGCAGTGTGCCTCCGTATCGATTGAGAAATGCGCATACGGTTTCATAAACATCCCGAGTAAGCTGATTGCGGCAGGTTTTGAACTCAATATCGATTCCTTCGCCCTGACGGATCAGCTTCAGCAGCTTTTGCCGGTTTGGTTCCATACGCCCTTATCCTTCCAAAACAATCCTTACCTTATCCGGTTCTTTGCCTCTGAGCAGCTGTTCCAGATAGGATTCAAAACGCTTCTTCATTTCCGTGGGAGTGACAGGAGATCCGCCGGATACCAGGGCTTGGTGCAGACTGTCCAGACTGACCTCCACCTTGCTAAGCCCAGACAGCACCTCCTGCATGGCCTGCAGAAAGTCCTGATCCAAAGGCTCGGGCAGCTCCTTTTTTTGCATACCAGTAGCTGTCATACGCCAGCAGCCCTGGATAATCCTGAGGAAGTTCCTTGTCCAAGAGCTCCCTCATGGCCCTGGACAAGGTCTTTAAGATCTCTCGTTTTTCCAATACCTTGACCTGTTCAAACGCATCTATATAATCCGGATGCA
>CAZBZV010000126.1:0-2510 GCA_964496505.1 uncultured Ignavibacteria bacterium
CATTCTGAGCGCAGCGAAGAATCTGTTAGATTCGTGAGAGATTCTTCGGTCGCTGCGTTCCCTCAGAATGACAGTTTAAAAGCATTTTTCAGCAATACCCCGTGGTTTATCAACCCACCCTTGAAGGGGATGGGGCACCCAATGTGTTAATGACGGCAGGTTCGCGGGGAACCTGCCCTACTATCCACCCTGATTTGAGCAGGCCATCCCTGTAAGGGATGATTGAATAAATACGGCTGGGTGGCATGCCCAAACTGGCTTTGGGCATGCTATATTTAGATCAGGTAAACCTGTCCAAACACAGTTTGAACAGGCCACCCGGTCATTAAATCAGATTATCAATAACAGGCGACTGCTTCGATTTCCACTTTGACATTTTTGGGAAGACATGCCACCTCGAAGGCCGCGCGGGCAGGCGGGTCGGATTTGAAATAGTCCTCGTAGATTTCGTTCATAGAAACGAAGTCATCCATATCATCGAGATACACAGTGGTCTTGACCACATTCTCGAATCCGAGTCCGGCCTCATTGAGTACCGCTTTCAGATTTTCCAGCGACTGACGGGTCTGTTCAGCGATCCCTCCTTCGATTACCTTTCCGCTTTCCGGATGAATCGGAATCTGACCCGAGCAGAATACGAATCCGGAACATTCGCATTTAACAGCCTGGCTGTAAGGCCCGATAGCGGCGGGCGCTTTATCGGTCGATACTATTTCACGCTTCATGATATACTCCTTCGGTTATTAATATTCTGATTTAGAATATAGATTTTTTTATGGATGTAATCAAAAGGTTTTAGATTGGGGGCGCATCTTTAGATGTGGGGGCAATCCCATCGCAGAAAGAATGATCGACTGAAAATGTGCTGTCGGGTTCCCTAACCCGACAGATCAGCGCCAGGTTGTGGAACCTGTCGCCCACTTGATAGAACAGTTCTATTTTTTTGAATCGGACATAGCGGGATGATCGCCTGAACCCACATTTTCGGGCTTGTTGATAAACCCCAATTCTGTAGCGTTGGGTCTTGATTCCGTCAAAGACGGGATTGTGACCCAACGCATGCTCCTGTTAATCAAAAGGGCGCAGGGTCACACCCCCGATTACATCGGGTGGCAAGACCCTGCGCTACAATAAGCATTTTTTTCAACAAGCCCTTTCATGTGGGGTACCGCGGGGTGCCGTCATTCTGAGGAAACGCAGTGACCGAAGAATCTATTAACGAATCAAACAGATTCTTCGCTTCGCTCAGAATGACATTTCTTTGCCGCAAATGTTTTATAATCCCGCCAGAATCTCGGCGGCGTCTCTCTCATAATCCAGCACCTGACCAAGCGGGTCCTTTAAATCCGGCATGTTTGCCTTCTTGAGCTCCTGCACTATCGCTTCATAAATCTCCACTACCTCGGCATAGAGCTTATAAGCCTCGAGAAGTTTCTTATGCGGACGGTACAAATTGGCCTCGCTCAAAAAGTCGCGGTACATCAACCGTCCCAATGCGCCCCCCGTGCCGGCCTTCTCGATCTGGATCAGAAAGTATTCGGGATTGGTGAACCTTTCGGCATTGGAGGCATACTTCTCAACCGACTCCAGGCCGTTGCCTTTGGGGGAGTTTAGCATCTGGCGGGCGTTGCGTCTGATAATAGCCCAGAGATTATCCAGAATCGGAAGATCTTTCTCGGGCTTGTTGATAAAAAGCTGAAGATTCCCCGGCGGCTTGGGACCGTACTCGGAGGTACGTCCCTTTTTGAAATTCTCGATCGAGGTCTTCTTGATACTCCGAAATCCGGTATCGGCAACATAAACATAATCATCATCGATCGCGACCGGTATAATCCGATGTCCGGAGAAATGAAACTTACTTTTAAAATAGTCGAGATGAAACAGATCGATCTTGATAATTACCGGTATATCCGAAAGAATTTTGCCGACCATGGCCTTATGTGCCGCCTCAGAATCATCCTTGCGCAGTTCAAAAAGATCGAGATCCATGTTGCGGCAGAATCGTCCGATCATATTGGAGGAGTTGCCGCCGATAAACGGGTTCGGAAAACCGGGCAGCTCGACATAGTAGAATCCCAGTCCTCCGGCAAGCCCCAGGATTAATTCCTCGGATAGGAGTATATGGTAGTAGTTGAGTATATTTCTGATAGCGGTGGTCACGCAGTTTTTTCCTGGGATATGATGAAAGTCTTTGATTTTGTAATACATCCGAGTCCGACACTCCGTCTATGGAACCCTGCCCGGGATGTTATGTACACATACTTCTATGATCATTTGCTATTATAGTAAATCTGCTGTCGGATACCAAGTTCTTTGCGCATAAGAGCCGACAGGAAATGGTTGAATGTTTTGTATTTCATGGATTTAGGAAAAGACACAGATGTACTCTTAACAAAAATCTAAAATAGGCTTTGTATTCCTTGACAGGCCTATAATAAAGGTTTATATTTGCACGTTCGATGCGGGGTGGAGCAGTCTGGTAGCTCGTCGGGCTCATAACCCGAAGGTCA
>CAZBZV010000127.1:0-1986 GCA_964496505.1 uncultured Ignavibacteria bacterium
CAGTCCATGAGTAGCGCGTGAACGGCGGGAATCGGTCTTTTGGAGACAGTGCCTATGGGATAGCTTGTCCGGCGGGGCATTTCTCGATCGCAAGGAGGCGACGCCAATGGGAGAACTACGCATGGATGGACCAGATGCACCGCCGGTCGTTTCTCCGGAAGAGATGGCTGGACGATTTTATGGCGAGTTGATCGGGGCGATGCCCGACTGGAAACGGCGGTTGGGCGAGGATCCTTCTCGGCTGGCCGAGTTGGAGCACGAAGTGCGAGATAGTTTTCATCGCGGTGCCGACTTGGTGGTGGCGGGCTTGATCGCCCTGGTCATGAAGCAATCAGAGTTCGAAGAAGCTTGTGAACAGACGCGGCGGAACTACCGCTTTCCGCTGGCCGGCGGCCGGATGCGGCCCCTGCGGATTCGCCTACTCGGCGGCTTGCTGGTGTGGATAACTTCGTTGTACTGCGAGCCGCGTCGCAGGTTGTTTCGCAAGGGGGAAGAGAACGTGCCGGGACTGCACATCGAACTGACGCAGTTTGGGTTTGGCAAAGGCTGCTCGCCGGCTTTGGAAAGCCGGGTGAGTCGCCAGGCAGCCTTGTGTCCTTCGTTGCAGTTCGCGCAAGAGGAACTGGCCCGCGACGGCTTGCAGATGGACGTCAAGGCGATTGGCCGGATCACGTACCAGTGCGGCCGCGGAATGTTAGCCCTGCGGACCCACGAACTGATGCAGTGGCGGTCGGGGGAACTGCCGGCCGGGACCGAGTTGGAGGGTAAATGCATCAGCGTCCAGATCGACGGCGGACGCGCGAAAATTCGGGGAGAATTGCGTCCAGCGGCCAAGGAGGTGGAAAAGACGGACGAAGAGGGGCTACCGGTGGAGAACGCTCCGGGGCGTTCCAAGAAGCGCCCGCGGCAGACGTTTGATGCCGAATGGCGTGAGCCGAAGCTGGTAACGATTTTCGTTCATGATGAGCACGGCCGGATGGAGAAGAAATCGCAAGCGACGATGGAAGGGACGTTCTTAGGGCCGGATGCGATGGCAGAACTGATTGCCATGCACCTGCACCGGCTGGGGGCTGCGCGGGCGGCGAGTATTACCTTTGTTGCCGACGGCGCGCCGTGGATTTGGGACCGACTTCCGACGATCGTCCGGCTGGCCAAGCTGGAAGGGGTGCGGGTCCATGAAGTTTTGGACTGCTGCCATGCTGTCCACCATATTTCGTTAGCCTTGGCGGCCATGGGGCTGAAGGATCAGGAGCGGATGCCGTTATACCGCGAGCATCGCAAGCTGCTCCGCAACGGGCAATGGCGACGTGTGGTGGAGGAGTTGAGCGGGTTAGCCGAGTTGGGCGCGGAGAACGAGAAAACAGCCACCGAGATCGCTTACTTGCGAAAGCACGGCGAGGCAGGACGCTTGCAGTATCCGACCTTTCGCAGACTGGGTCTTCCCATGGGCAGCGGGGCGATCGAGAGTAGCATCCGCCGAGTGATCAACCTTCGTCTGAAGAACAACGGGATGTTTTGGCGTGAAGAGCATGCGGAAGAACTGCTGCAGGTACGAGCGCAGGTCATTTCCAAACGCTGGGACGAACGAGTGCAAGCGATGCGACAACACCTCCGCTACGATCGGCGAACCGACTGGAAATGGGAACCCCAGGCGATGAGTATCAAGGCCTGAACGCGGATTACCAACGGCCATCCATGCCGGGAAAATGCGGGAAATCCGCGGCGCACAATTGGATTGCACCCTGCCAAACTCAACTTATTCGGATCGCTCAAATCCATGAAGTGGGTCGTATCCAACTGCTCGTGCAGATTCTCCTGTTCCATGAACGGAAGCAGATACGTGTTGACGATCCAGCCATGGCCGTCAATAAAGCCGGGCGGAAAGGTCTTGTGCGTGTCGTGATAGTTGTGCAGCCCCAAGCCGATCTGTTTCAGATTATTGCTACATTGGCTGCGCCGGGCAGCTTCGCGGGCCGCCTGGACTGC
>CAZBZV010000127.1:1996-2380 GCA_964496505.1 uncultured Ignavibacteria bacterium
GCGGGAAGCAACAGAGCAATCAAGATCCCGATAATAGCGATCACGACCAGTAGCTCCACCAGGGTGAAACCACCCTCGGATTTACGGCCTTCCATCTTCATTAGACACCCCCAAGAAAAAAGTACACATGTGAGTTCACAAACTAGAAAACCCGCCCTCACTTTAACCGGCGCGACCATGCTGTCAAGCAAAACGCAGCGCAGCCGGACGACGGCGGGGTTCTATGCCGCCCTATGGAGCCGACCGGCGTAGAACCGCCGGGCGACTTCCTCGGCGTGGAACAGGAGCCATCTTTTACCCAAATAGGCAGCATGGCCGGCCAAGTGTTCGCCGATGCTGCCTTGGGGGCGCCCGTAGTCAACCAACAGCGTCGTTCCCTCGTCG
>CAZBZV010000128.1:0-2317 GCA_964496505.1 uncultured Ignavibacteria bacterium
CGGACAGATACCAATAGGTATCGGTTACATGGGCATGTCCCAGATAGGTGGATAGAACCGGCAAGCGCTGTTCGACATCAACACCGGCTCGGTACCAGTTAAGCAGCGTGTTCACCGCAAAGCGGTGGCGGAGGTCATGAATGCGTGGGCCGCTGCTATCTCCGGCTTTTCTGAGGCCGATCTGGCGAGAAATTTTGACGAAAGTCCACCTGGCCATGCAGTCGGTGAGCGGTCTTCCTCGATTGGACAAGAAAAATCGGGATACGGTGGATCGGAGGTGAAGTTGATCGCGGCGCCGAAGATATTGCTTGAGGTTTTTCACAGTAGAAGGGTGCAATGGAATCAGTCTGAACTTGCCGAACTTTGTCAGCCGGACGGTCAAGAGCTTCTGATCGAGATCGACGTCGTCACGCTCAAGGTGAATGACCTCTGTGATCCGCATCCCGGTAACAGATACCAAGCCAAAGAGCGTGTAATATGTCCAGGGGCGCAGACTTGTTAATGGAGGAAGATTCTTTGCTGCATTTAAAAGTTGTTCAATCTCCTCATCGGAGTAAATGTACGGTAGCGACCGCTTGGTGCGGAAAGGCAAGAGACCCATGGGCGGAATTTCAGTTCGGGGATCGATAGCGCTCCAGTAACGTGCAAAACTGCGAACAAAACTGAGGCGAGTCGCCCAGTGTGCGGGTGTGACGCCCTTAGGTTGTTGTGCCCAGCGAAGAGCCAAATCGACGGTAATAATGGAGGCCCCTTGTTTCTCCATGAAGGATACAAAATGGTGGAGGTTATACCCCATATCCTGTAACTTGAATCCAAGCGATCGACGCATCGTCAGATAGTCTTCCACAGCTTTTCGAAGGCAGGTCATTTGACACCTCCCGGCCAGGATTGAGCCAGAGGTCGCAGGGCTACCAGGTCAACTTTGGCATAAAGAGTGGTTGTGTTGATACTGCTGTGCCGCATCAACAGGGCAATATCGACAAGAGCAGCCCCTTGGCGCAACATCTCGGTGGCGAGGGTGTGACGAAACAAATGGGCGCCGGTATGTGCGGGATCGATTCCTGCCTTTTTAAGGGTACGGGCGACAATGGTTGAAATCGCTATGGAATTGGCAAAGCCCCGGCGAGGAGCCCTCATGCAGATAAAAACACGTCGGGTGGAACAAGTCGGTCGATCCTTCTTAAGGTAATCAGCAATGGCCTGTCCGACATCCGGCGGCAGAGGCAGCAGGGCTAATCGATTCCCTTTTCCTTGTATGCTGATTTCGCCGGCTTGCCAACGGATATCATCCAAGGTGAGACTGACGATTTCGCAAGCCCTCAAGCCCAGCCGGGCAAGTAACAGGAGGATCGCAAAGTTACGACGCCCATGAGCTGTCCGACGGTCACACTGGTTCAAGATCTGCTGAACCTGCTCAGGTCGAAGAAATTTCGGCAGTGTAGAGGACTGCCAGTTCGCAATGCTTGGTATACAGGCTGCCAAATCTATTGTAATATCTCCTCGGTAGCGCAAATAGCGAAAGAAGGAGCGCATTGCGGTGACCATCAGGCCGGCACTTTTGGGTTTTAGACCTTCAGCTTGGTGCCGTATGAATCGGATAACATCGTCAGCGCTCAAATTGGCGAAACAAGGGTGATTATCGCCGAACTGCGTTGACATAAATTTTTGAATGAAAATTCGATAGTTGGTTCGGGTGGCAACAGAGAGTCCGCGCTCTTCAGACAGGTAACGGTCATAGTCATTTTCGAGGCGCTTGCATGAATTATCAGGGAGCCGTGTAACTTCCATTGGTAAGAGGCAGTGATCCTGCAACAGGTGCACAAGTTTGTTCAATATCGCGGCGTCATCACGCCTTGGACGGAACCGATGATGACGAGATTTCATATACCGGTGGATCGTCTGCTCAGTGAGATCTGTAACCGGTATCCCTTGTTGGTCGAGCCATCGGTTCATATCATTGAGGAAACGAAGCTGGAGATGGGCGGATTGTTTGGAGTAACCTTGTTGAGACAACAGGACCGCATAGTCGGGTATAATGCAGTCCAAAGGGCCTTTGTCTATGTCTTGATGATGGTTGGGATTTGCAAATAATTCGCTCATGATGTCTTCTCCTTTGATTAGGGTTTCTTTAGGAAAAGACATAAATAATATGCCGAGTTTACAAAAGGATAAATGCTTATCTATTGCGGATTCAATTCATCAACTCAGCATAGTCCGGTACTCGGCATAGTGGCGAAGGGAGTGAACTGAGACTTTTTTTTTATGCCGCATTCCGTGACCACAACTTTCATGGCCTTTTGGGCACCGCCCCGGTCCA
>CAZBZV010000129.1:0-664 GCA_964496505.1 uncultured Ignavibacteria bacterium
CCCCCCAACCCCCTCCTGCCGAGCCGTCCTCGCTTTGGGGATCGGGCGGGCTACAAACTATCGAAAATATGCAACATTTACATTGTAACATAATTGCTCTCTATATAGACCAATCATATAACAATTGATAAGATAAAAGCAAGTGGATAAGCATTTATGCAAAAAGAAGTTATCAATTTTGGTAAAAATCTCCGCAAAATACGCCTGAGTAAAAAATTGTCGCAAGGCGATGTTGCAAAGACTCTTGGCGTTCACAGAAGCTATATCAGCGGGCTGGAAAGAGGGGTAAGAAATCCCTCGCTTGTTACGGTTCAAAAAGTAGCAAAGGCTCTCGGCGTTTCTGCCGACAAGCTAATCAAATAATTATGCTCAAAAAACATTGTAAAGATTGCGGCTTGCCCTTCGCTTATCACGTCCAGACATGGGTTGACGAAATAATAAGTTCAATAATGCCACGTTTAAGGTTGCCAAAAAGAATTGAATCTTTTTTTGATATTGTGCTTGAAAAAACTTTTTTGTCAATTAGCTTAATAAAGATGCGGGATGATTTTCTGCTTTCCGAAATTCAAATGCGCTCGGCTTGCTTCATAGCTGAGGCGAGAAAACGAGGGATGAAATTTAAAGTCGCCAAAGGACCTGTTGGCTATACGGAACTGGTAGGCAA
>CAZBZV010000129.1:674-2073 GCA_964496505.1 uncultured Ignavibacteria bacterium
GTCGGGATTTTCCATTTTGCCGTAATTCTTCGGCTCTTTAAAGTATTGCATTACTTTATCGTTATAAGACATAATGCTTCAATTTTTAATTCGAAATTTGAAATTTGAATTGAATTTTAGGAACTGGTAGGCAATTCGGTTGCTACCAATCCCAATTTATCTGTTAATTTAGGCAAAAATTAGTTAAAATAGAATTGTCACAGTCATTTTAATTAATTTTTGTCTAAATTATGCCAAAAAAAATTTATGTCCCAGGTGCTCTTCCTTGCTTTCAATTAAAAAGTTTGGGAAAGCAAAATTACAGATCCTTACAAAACGTGGCGTCCAAATCAAAAAATATCAGAGATTCCGTTGTCATAACTGTTTACGTGTTTGGTATAATAAACCGGATGATATGATGGACAAACAAATAACCCCTAAAATGCTTAATTGGATAGGTTTTGTTTATCTCCGCTCCTTGTCTTTGTATAACACTGTGGAAATAGTCAGATCATATTTTGAAAAAGACTACCTATCCAAGGATTTGGTTTTAAAACATTTAGAAGACTTAGCGGATATCCTGCCCAGTATTACTGAGTTAACAGCAAAACTCAAGCCGGCTCGATCAGGGTATTATGCCTTTGACGGCATGTGGTTTAAATACGCAGGAGAAGAAAGGGTTCTGATTATCTGTTTTGACGTCGTTACTATAGACTTGGTTGATTACTTAATCGCTACTGATGAAAACTATAATAGCTACTCTGAATTATTTGACTCTATTACTAAATCCGAACCAAATATTTTGTCTAATGCTAAAGGATTTTATTCAGACGGGGAATTGGGTTTGCTTAAAATAATCAGAGAAAGATATTCCGACATTCCTCTCCAGTTGTGCGTATTCCACAAATATACAAGATCCAATCAAATTATTCCATTTGTCCGTGCCAAAGGCATAAACAAAATAATTAAACATAAAATAGAAAAAGTTTTGTTTGCCTCGTCCAAGGACGATGCCATACAGGCATTAAATGATTTGAAAAGGTACGCCCAAGAACATCACGAGAACGAAAGACTGAAAAAGATAGTTGGTGTTCTCAGGCGTAACTTTCATTTGCTTTTAACTCATTTTGATAATCCTGAAATGAGTCCCTACAACAATGTCTTGGAGGGGTTTAATCATATTATCAAAAGGAGAATCAGGTTAATGAAGGGATTTAAAAAAGAATTAAATATAGAACGGTGGTTTAAATTAATATTGATAGATTACCGATTTCACCAAATTCATTCCAGTAAATTCCCCGGAAGAAACGGTAGTTCACCATTGGAATTAGCCGAAGTGGATCTCCCTAAATACCATAATTGGATTACATTGGTTAGAAAAATATTTAGGAAATAGCAACTGAATTACCTACCAGTTCCA
>CAZBZV010000130.1:0-2025 GCA_964496505.1 uncultured Ignavibacteria bacterium
CGCCGGGGCGGGGCTGGACGTGTTCGAGCATGAGCCGGCGATCAACCCGCGCCTTCTGAACAACCGCCGCGTCGTCGCGCTGCCGCATATGGGGTCGGCCACGATAGAGGGCCGGATCGACATGGGCGAGAAGGTCATCATCAACATCAAGACGTTCATGGACGGGCACGCGCCGCCCGACCGGGTGTTTCCGGCGATGCTTTAAGCGTTTGCCGGGTGGGGGGATAGATGGATTTTTCCGAGCATTTCCAGACGCTGGTGATGATCAGCAGCAAGATTGACAGCTTGTGGCAGATGTATATCGGCGTGCATCTGGGCATCTTCTGGCTGCTGTTCTTCATGCGCCGGCCGCTGCTGGCCATCGAGCGGTTCATCGCGCTGATCGCCTACACCTTTTTCGCCGCGGTCAACGGCAAGGCGCTGATGGATACCTACGCGCTGCTGGACAGTCTGCGGCGCGATCTGCTGGCCAACTTCCCCGAGGCGATCGCGCGCGTGCCGGACACCGCCGCGCTAATGCAGACCGTGGATTACGGCGACCGGACGATGCTGATCCTCATCAGCCACGGGCTGGCCTGGGCGCTGGTGGTGCTGACGCTGGCGTTCCGCAACCAGATGATAAGGGCGTATCAGCGCCAGTTCCCGGGACATGCGGAGCCGGCCCGCGCGGCGGCGGAGTAGGTCGGTAGCAAAGTACCGACGACCGGACGGGTATTCGCGGTATTGCTCGGGCAACAGAAACGCGTAATCCGTCGTAGCCGGAACAGAATGTTTAAATATTATTAGGATCAGAATTCATTCATCGGAACCATAAATTTCTTCGAGAACCTTGCGTGCATTCAGCATCGCTTGGTGTAACTTTCGACGCCGTAATTCCCCAAGATACTGCTGACGCAGTACATTTTGACGTTTGATATCAAGAAAAACGATTAAAACCAATAGGTATTCTCTTAGTGTTCAGCTTTTTGATAATAACCGCGTCCGCTGTATCAATCCATCCCATAGCTTCACACATTTCAAGTTTGTCTAGGACGTATTTACGTCTGTTCTTATTAATTGCGGACGGATTTTGCATGTTTTCCGTAAGGGTTTGAGTCAAAATGTGGTCGACATATATGTGTGCTACTATAATTTTGGACCAATTTGAGTTCCCGCCCAAGCGCCGTTTCAAAGTCGATATCTCAAATGAAAAAACGCTCGCACGGTCTTCGAGCTCTTTTTCTGTCACTGTCTCCCAGTCAATTTGACTGGTGAAAGCATCTTTGGGCTCGCGGATTCTAACTTTTTTTTGGGGCTCCCCCGTTGTCAAGCCACAACCTCCATTGATTAGCCGCTCCAAGCAAACTTCGTTTAGAGTACTTTTGAAAGCTAGGGCAAGCCCGGATGATCACACTGTGTCCTAAGGCGGGCACGCCGACAGCCCCAACCAATTGCCGTCCATGTCTACAAGTGAGAAAACTGCTAACTTTTACTGGCAGCCTACTCGAATATCCAGCATCCGGGGAAGAGTGGTACCGAGGAGTTTTTTCGCCGGTTGTTAACCATCACCGCGCTTGCTTGTGATTAGAATGGGGGCGGTCCGCTGATTTGGTCTAGGCCGCCGGGCGAACAGTCCCCAGTAACCTTTTTTGTCAGCGTTGAGTGCGTTCATGCGTGTTTGTGGTTCGTCTTCCTCGCCCGCCGACTGCCGCGAGTCCCTCGCGCCGGTCCTCGATCAGATCATCCATGATGACTGCCTGCGCGCGCTGGCGCGCCTCCCCGCAGCCAGTGTCGATCTGATCTTCGCCGACCCGCCCTACAACCTCCAGCTCGAGGGCGAACTGCTGCGCCCGAACAACACGCGCGTCGACGGCGTCCATCAGGATTGGGACCGGTTCGACGATCTCGCGGCCTATGATCGCTTCACGCGCGACTGGCTGCGGCATGTGCGCCGCGTGCTGAAGCCGGACGGCGCGATCTGGGTGATCGGCTCCTATCACAACATCTTCCGCGTCGGCGCGGCGCTGCAGGACGCGGGCTTCTGGT
>CAZBZV010000131.1:0-1981 GCA_964496505.1 uncultured Ignavibacteria bacterium
CAGTGGCGGGATCCGAAGGCGATCGAAGAACGGTATCTGCGGCTTTGCCAAATATTCTTTAACCGTGGGTATCGATTCAATAACACCTGATGCAAGGGAATGCATGGCGCCATGTCTCATCTGCAATATTTTCTGAAGGTAAGCCCTGTCGGTGATTTGCTGATTTAAAATCCTCAGCTTGACTTTATCAGATATGGGAAATTCTCTGGTGGCATGAAACCAGTCCCCATATAAACCCCAGAGGCTCCCATGGCAAGTGCGCCGACAAATCCATACCCATCGGCAATACCACCGGCGGTAGTCAATAACCACCCCTTTTAGGGGTGGTTATTGCCTGCTTAATCACGGGCTGTTATCAGGCAAAGCTGATATTTATTGGCCCGGTAGCTCTCTATCCGGATCGATACCACTATATTTTTATTGACAACATTTTAATAATGTAATACTTACTTAAATCATCTCACATTCTCTATACAATTTGATTAACCTTAAAATTATTATCGTTTCGATTTTAGGGGGCATGGAAAATAATGAAATAGATTGCACAGCTAATCATAGATGCACTTTAACGAACAGATTCTCAAAATTTTAATTATTCTGGCTTTATATTGCTGAATCCCAAAATTATAAGGAAAGAGATCTATGAGTGAAAAGAAGAAAGTACAGTTTTATGATACAACCCTTCGCGATGGGGTGCAAAGTGTATGGGCAATGAAAGCGACATATGGTGTATTTGATGCTGTCGTCGATGAACTTGACAAGGGCAGCTATAGCTATATTGAATTACCGGTGAATGCCATTAATGCGAAAATGTCGGTTCGCTTTTTGAAAGATGATCCGTGGAAAATTGCACATATATTAGGGGATAGAATAAAAAAAACAAAAAAAAATGAAGTGATAATGGATTGTTTGGATTTGATGGAAGAAGAAGCACAGCCTCGATCAGTAGTGAGATTGTATTATGAAACAGCATTCAGAGCCACTGGGGCAAGCCGCTTTTTTTATATGTCGAATACTAGAAATGAGCTCGACCGTCATTTTCCATGGGTTGTGCCAATGGGTAAAAACATGGGCTTAGACTTTCAGCCATGCATTTGCTATTACCCATCTCCCCGAACCACTGACGAGTATTATGCCAACCTTACTAAGAGACTTATGGAGTATGAGCCCGATGCTCTCTGGCTTAAGGATGCGGGCGGTCTCTTGACGGTTGAACGCATAAAAACGCTTCTCCCGGCCATCCAAAAGGAGGCCAAGGGCGTACCGATAGATCTTCACACTCATGGTATGAGTACAAATCAGGGGCGCGTGGTGGTTGAGGCAATGCAACTCGGGATTGATGGCATTCATACCTGTATTCCGCCGTTAGCCTCTGGATCTTCTCATGTGTCGATTTTTAATGCCATGCATAATGCCAAGGTGCTTGGTATAGAACATAATATTACCGATGTGGAGGCTCTCAAGGAAGTTGAAAGGCGCCTGAGAATCATTGGAAAACTGGAAAATCTGCCTGAAGGGGTTCCTCTGGAATATGATCATGGCGTCTACTTGCATCAAGTGCCCGGCGGCGTAATCTCAAATTTAAGAGAGCAATTAAGGCAATTGGGCATTGCAGACAAGCTTGATGAAGTGTTGGATGAAGTGGTGCAGATTATTTCGGATCTCGGACATCCTATTATGATTACGCCAATGTCCCAGTTTGTCGTGTCTCAGGCCGCCATTAATGTCGCCACAGGAGAACGGTACAAGGAGATACTTGATTCCATGATTGAAATCGCATTAGGTGTCTGGGGCTGGGAAGATGCAGGGGTCCCATGGATGGATCCTGACATTTACGACCGATTTCTTAGTCATCCAAATGCCAGAGTCCTTTCTGAAAAATATGAAAGAAATAAGGAGATTAAGGCCCAGGAAGGCTCAATTAAGAAGATACGCGCGAGTTATGGCATGACCCATGCCTCAGATGAGGAATTTTTATTAT
>CAZBZV010000132.1:0-1974 GCA_964496505.1 uncultured Ignavibacteria bacterium
AGGCATCTAACCCCCGCTGCATGGGACCGCCTGCGGCGGAGGACAGCGGCGATTTATTGGAAACAATCGGTATCAATTAAATAACCATCATGCGCCCCACCCGGCGGCAGGTGCCCGGGTGACCGCAAAACGGTCACCTGGCAGGATGATTCGCTCCCTTGCAGGGCACTCCGTGAAGCTTTTACGATAAGCGTCAATACCAAGAGGCAGGTGAAAATGAGCATTCGGAGAATTGATATCTTGTCCATCCCGGTTTCAGATCAAGCTCGTGCAAAATCTTTCTACGGGGAGATATTCGGTTTCGAGATTATCCGCGACAATCCAATAGGACTGGATCAACGCTGGGTTCAAATGCGCCCAATCCACGGGGAGACGTCCATCACGCTTGTAACGTGGTTCGACGCTATGCCACCGGGCAGTCTTCATGGCTTAGTTCTAGATACCCTGGATATTGAAACTACCCGAAACGAACTCATTAAGCGAAGCCTCGATATCTCAGAAATTCAAGATGCGCCTTGGGGGCGCTATGCGACTTTCTCGGATCCAGACGGAAACGGTTGGGTGTTGCAGCAGGCGCAAAATTGAGGCTATGTCGCCCAACAAGGTGCCGCAACCGACCGGCATCACGCTGGCGCGGGCTGCCGGCGGCTGAGCTTTGGCGTTATACGGCATTTTTGCCAAGGAGGTAAAAGCAAAACCCTTGCCAGCCATAGGTTTCCCGTAGAAGGGGGTTGGAGGTCAAAATGAAAAAGAATAGGGTAATAAGCGGGTTATTCTTACTCTTTTTCCTATCAAGTCTACTAATGCTGTCAGCATGTCAGCCTCAGGCTTCTCCACCGGCGCCTAATCCAATCATAAAGGAGGATGAGGAATGCTGGAACACTAAAGAATTGAGCTGGGAAAAGGTTCGATCCGCATCCGGTGTCAAAGCCTACTATTTACGACTTGCTTATGAAGAATCCGGCGGGCAGTTTAAGGAAGCCAAAGAATTTGGTCCTATCGAGAAGACCAGTTATGAGATGCCTGTTGATTGTGGGAATGTATTTCGCTGGTCAGTTCGTGTCGTAAATGAGAACGGAGTTTCCAGTGAATGGTCAGACTGGGTTGTGGATGATTCAGGTGTTCCCCCAGGATAGACCACTCTGCCGTATAACCCCCACTGTACCTGATCGTCTACGTCGGGAGTCAGCTACGCATTAGGCATTATCAGGTTCTAGGTCTCCTGATCCAGAATTGCCAAACCGGCGGCAGGTGTCCGGGTGACCGTTTTGCGGTCACCTGGCAGGATGCTTCGTTCCCTTACAGGACACTCCGTGAAGCTTTTACGTTAGTGAGCACTGTAATTATGATTGAGATAATTCCATATCAAGAACGGTGGCCTGCTGAATTTCAAGCTATCTCATCCAAACTTCGAAATAGTCTTGGAGGCCTTGCTATTCGGATTGATCATATCGGGTCCACTTCGGTACCTGGTCTGGCTGCCAAAGATGTAATTGATATCCAAGTTACTGTGGCATCACTAGACAGTCAAATCAAAGAGGCGATGAGTAGAACCGTGTATATTCACTCACCAACCGTGAGCCATGATCATCGTCCAGCTAATCTTAATTCCACTCAGAGTGAATGGGAAAAATGGTTTTTCAAAGAGCCAGAAGGCAAAAGGAAAACCAATATTCATGTTCGGGTGAAAAACCGCAATAATCAACGTTATCCAATACTCTTCAGAGATTTCCTCAGAACGCATCCGTCGGTAGCCGGGTCATACGCTGAATTGAAAAGGCGTTTAGTTGAGAATCTTGCAGATCCTGATACCTATCCTGATGTTAAGGATCCAGCAGTTGATCTGATCTATTTTGCAGCAGAAGAATGGGCCAAAATGGTTAATTGGCGTCCAAGGGAATCAGATGCTTGACCTTACTATTTAACCGATAACACATTTCTTAGTGGAAGTTTTCCATTGAAGAACGCTCACTA
>CAZBZV010000133.1:0-1950 GCA_964496505.1 uncultured Ignavibacteria bacterium
TATGTAGCCCTCGATAACAAATTAGGCTTATAGATGGAATCAAAAAAAGTAAGGGGCTCTTCCTCTTTAGCTATTTTTTTAATAAACATTTTATAGCTCAAACCTCTTAAAAAAGAGAACCAGAAACGGTTAACTACCGAAGTTTTTAGAAAATCGCTTAACTCTTTCCGCCAAAGATCCTCATATTTCTTATTTTCGATAATACTTCTTGCAGCTAAATTACCGGTTATCATAGCATATCTCATACCAAAACCGAACAGAAAATCCTGAAAACCTCCAGCTTCTCCTACGTATAACCCTTTTTCCTTATTTCCATTGAAATCCGAAAGAAAAAAATTACCGGTTCCGCTAAATTTTTCGGAATCTCTCACCTTAAAAGAGTATTTGTCCTGAAAAAAATTCTTAGTTCTTTCCAAATATTTTGGAAGTTTTTCGTAGTTCCCAAAAATACAAGTAGCAACTGTTCCGTAACCATTAACCATAAAGAAATAAGAATAGCCGTTATAGGCCAGCTTATCATTAAAAGCCATTGCATAGATATCGCCGGAATTAGATTTAAAAGTATAACCTAACACCATTCCATCTGTCACGTTATCAAAATTAGGGCCGGTAGCGACTATATCAACCTCGGAAGGATTTACAGGAGTATTAAACTTAATATCAATACCCTCCTCAAGCGCTCTCTTTTTTAAAAAACTATCCAAGCAATTTTCTTCCGAACCTCTTTTTATCAAATAAACATAGGGTTTATCAATATCAAATTTTTTAGAATAATCTTTGGGACCAAAACAGTCCAGTTGCTTTAACGGTTTGTTCCAAAAATCAATGCCAACGCCCCTCTCTTTCATAAAAGAAAGCGCATCTTGCTTAAAACCCCAATTCATTAATCCCTGAAAATCTCCGTTAAATCTTTTGCCCACTTCTTCGTTCCTTTCAGAAACCTCCACATCATAACCCGCCCTAGCTAAAACTATAGCGGAAGTAAGACCCGCTATTCCCGCACCACCTATTTTTATAAATTTAGATTTTGAATTTTGCATTGATAAAATTTGTTATATTCTTTTATATTTTATTTTAACATAACATTCGTAGATTTGTATTCTGTCCCTACTATACTAAACTTTCCGCCTATTTTCAAGAAGGGCAGGTATTGTCCACACACACATTCGGCAAAGAAACCAACAATAATATATTCGGCTATGGGAAAGCCGAAAACCCTAAAAATAAACCCGACAAACATAGTGTGTCGGGTTTAGAAGTTGATTTTAAAGCGTTTCTTCGGTTATTTTCGGTTATTTTCGGCTATGCGAAAGCCGAAAAAATAGAAGTTGGAAATTAGAACTTGAATAAGTCCCTGGCGTTTTTTGTAGTTTGCTCGGCTATTTGATCTGTTTCCAGTTGCTTGATCTCGGCAATCTTCTCGGCTACATATTTCACGTATTTCGGCTCGTTTCTTTGACCGCGATAAGGGACCGGCGACAAAAAAGGACAATCGGTTTCAAGTAAAATTCTATCCAAAGGAGTGTTTTGGACCGCTTTTTCCAAGCCCGGATTATAGGTAATCATACCGTTAAAACCCAAATAAAAACCCATAGCTAAAAGTTTCTGCGCTTGAGAATTTCTGCCCTCAAAAGAATGAACCACGGCTTTAATTTCTTGATAGCCCTCAAGTATTTCAATTAAATCATCATACGCTTTGCGACAATGAATAATTACAGGTTTGTTAACTTCGTTAGCTAAATCCAATTGCTTTCTAAAAACTTCTTTCTGAAGAGTCTTAGCGGAATCGGTAATGGTTTTATCGTAATAATCAAGCCCTATCTCGCCTACGGCAACAACTTTGTCTTGCTTTAAGAGTTCTTGGTATTTGGTTTTATCAAACTCTTCCAGCTCTCTTTCGCTTTCAGACCACAAACCTTCCTCAAAAACACCTTTAATGTGATGGGGATG
>CAZBZV010000134.1:0-1916 GCA_964496505.1 uncultured Ignavibacteria bacterium
GCATAATCCGGGCCATGCCGACCATCGATTCCGATGCATGCCGTCCACTTGTTCCCAGCCACGGGAGCCTCCCCCAGTAGGGTGGACAATGGGTTGAGAAAGGCCATCACCTTGATGATGGAGCGACTCGTAGTCAGCAGGGCTCATGTAGCCGAGAGACGAGTGCAGCCGCCGTCGGTTGTAGAAAGCCGCGATGTAGTAGAAGATTTCGGCTCTCGCCGCGTTTCGGGTGCCGGAGACACGGTGGTGAACCCATTCGGTCTTCAAGGTGCCAAAGAAACTCTCCACCGGCTAATTGTCGTACCAGCTCCCCATACCGTTCATGCTGACTTCAATGCCTCGAGAGGTTGGTGCGTATTCCCGCCAAGTTGTGCACGTGTTCCGGAGATCCCGTCTACTTGTCGCTTGACACACATGCGGCCCAGTTATCATCGCCGAGATGCCACGGTGTCGAATTCGGCGAGGGCGAAGCGCGAGCTCCAATCTGCGGCTGCAGGGTGAGCCCTCGACGCAGTCGCGGGCGGAGGGATGATCCACTGACGTGTAGCAATGAGTGGAAGATCAGAAAGCATGTTGGGAGCAACTGAAAAGTGAACTCGTCTGGTGTGATTTTCAGTTCAAAGGTGAACTCTGAATTCGTGCAACGGAAGAGCCACTGAATGGGCCATTTTGTTGTGCGACCAGATGCGGATCTCCATGAGCTGTTTGGGTGGATTGGGGACCAGGTGGATCTCAACCTCTTCATGGAGTTCGACGTTGGGAACCTCAATGGTATGGTTGAACAAGGAGATGCGTCGGTAGCTGTTGACGACGCGGGTTTCACGTAAGCAGAAGACGTCTTTCGGTGAAGTATAAGGCTTGGGCAGAGAGAAGGGGCGGAATAGGCTGTTGCCAGTGGCTTGGGCCTTGCGGAAGCGGATGTCGGGGATCTCTTTGGTTGTGGAGTGGACTTGGCGGTGGTTGTAGCGATCTACCTCTTCGTGGAGGACGGAGCGAACATCTTCCAGTGCGGAGATGTTGTCGAGGGCACAAGTTCGAACGATGCGATCTTGGAGCCATTGGTAGGGCCTCTCGACCTTACCTTTGGCCTGGGGAGAGAGAGCGTAAGTCACGTCCACGCCCAAGACGCGCATCACTTTGCCCCACTGAGTCTGAACATCGTCGGTCTGGAGGACATGTTTGCGCCAGACGCTGTCCCTCCCCTGAACGAAGCGGAAGACGCGCAAGGAGTCGACGTAGTAGCGCAGGGGGATGCCGTAGGACTGCATGAGGGCTTGAGCCGCTTGGATATGGGCCCAGGTGGTGTCCTTGGGCACGAAATCAGCGAAGAGGATCTTGCGGCTGAAGTCGTCAATGGAGGTGATCAGGGTCCATTTCTCTTGGGCGAAGGGGGACCAAAGATGCACCGACGAGTCGTGTTGGACGAGAGCTCCGATGGAGGCCGTCAAGACCTCGCGGTCGTGGACCTTTCGCTTCTTGCGGGCTTTGTAGCAGTCTAAGCGCTTGGCTCGGTCGATGATCGTGTTCACAGATACCTTGATGTTCTTCTTGAGGAGACGATCGCGCAGTGCCGAGTAGTTGTAGCCGGAGATGGGGAGGCGTCTGTCGTCAACGATGGCCTTCTCGCGCAACAGCTCCCGCTTGATCTCAGCCTCAACGGCGCCCGGCAGCCTGCCGGGCGAGGTCCTCTCATATCGAACCGAGAAGGTGTCCGGGTTCTTCCGATACTCCTTGACCAAGGCGAAGAAACGCGTCTTGCCAACGGCAAGCATCTCTTGCACCTCCGTCCTGTTCAGTAGTCCTTGGCAGTATCCATTGAGCAGCACTTTGACCTGGTCGTCTGTGAAGCGTTTGTGCAACTGAGTCATCTTGTTCCTCCTTTGTCGTGAGATATCCCTGGAGAAACTGTATCACAA
>CAZBZV010000135.1:0-1846 GCA_964496505.1 uncultured Ignavibacteria bacterium
ATAATCTCGCCTCCTAACCCATTACTATATCAGAGTATTGACTATTATCCTACTGCAGATATTGACCTTGCTGTTGGGAACTATTCTTTGGATGCGTATATTAGAAATCTTGGTTTTGATTCGGGTAATGCAGATAACACTACTGCATATAATGTAACGTTTAACTGGACTATGCCGTCAGCAATCGAAGCAAGAATCACTGGAAATCTAACAAATAATTACTCTAAGCTGAACACCTCTGGAAGACAGTACAGCAATCTAACTTTAGATTTAGATTCTAGTAATCTTGCAGGAATGTCTCCAGGAACCTATAACATAACCATCTATGCAAGCGGTTATCAGAATGACTCTGGGAATACAACAATGATTGTGAACTCAGGGAATACAACACTGCTGAATGAAACCATTGAAATAACATTTGAATGCTACGCTTACTCTGATTCAATATGTGTGGAGGCATGCGGAGAGGATGCAGATCCTGACTGTGTAAGTTCGGATAATGGTAATGGGAATACTGGTTCTGGAGGCGGTTCTGGAGGCGGAGCTTCTAGTGGAAATAAAGGATTATCTATAGAACAGAAAGAAAAGCTGTTCCAAACAGAGGAAACATATGAATTGGTAAGAGGTAAAGAACAGAAGTTTAAAATGCTTATTGAAAACCCGTATGAAACCTATGCATTGGAAGATATTGAGATTGACATAGAAGGATTCTTTTCACAGTATTTGAGAGCTTCTCCTTCAACCATAAACAGAATTAAGCCCGATGGAAGCAAAACCATTACGATCTATATTGAAGCTCCTAAGTATTTTACACAAGGGATATTTGAATTAAACTTCACTATAAATGGTATAATCGATGAAAGCGTTGTAGAGAATAATCTAACAATAAGAAGAATAACCAATATGAAAGAAAGCAGAGCTGTTAATTTGGTTATTCTTGAAATAGAGACAGAAGAAGCACAAAGAATGCTTAATAATTCTTTAGAACTGATAAAAGAAATTAATGCTTCTGGTCTAAACACCAAAGAGTTAAGCAACATGTATGAGTTAGCTTTGGAGAAGTTTAAGGCTAAGGATTACAAAGGAGTTATTCAGATTTATGAAGAGGTATTTGAGAGCAAGGAAGCTGCTCTCAAAGCGCAAAAAACGATTGGAGATGTAGAAGGGAAGATAGCTGATGCTGAATACAGAGGTCTGGAGACACCGATGACAGGAAGATTAATCTATTTGTCAAAGGCTGCTTTGTCAAGAGAAGAGTTTGCTACTGCTTTGAAAAGAGCAAATGATGCTCTTATGACATTTGCTCTTGAAACAGTAGGAAAGTTTAATTTCTGGGCCTTTGTAAAGAACAACTGGATTAAGATATTGATTGTAGCGATGGCTTTAGGATTTATTACATTGTTTGTAACTTTGAGGTTGAAGTTAAGCTTTATTAAGCATAAATTAAAGAGTTTGAAGAATGAGGAAAAGATCTTGATTGGTTTAGTTAAACAAGTACAAAGAGAATGTTTTGAAGAAGGAAAGCTGAGCATGGATGAGTATGCAGAAAGCATGATGCAGTATGAGAAGAGGTTAAGCAATATTATCAAGAAGAATATTGAGTATGAAAGCAAGAAAAGCAATCTGTTGAAATTTTTTAAGGGAGAGATTAAAAAACTAGAGACAGAAAAAAAGAGATTAGTTGAGCTTATTAAAGAGACGCAGAAGATGTATTTGAATGAACATAAGCTGGAAACAAAAATCTATCAGAATAGGATTAACAGCTATTCTGAGAGATTGGTTGAGGTTGAGGAGAGGATTGCGACGTTAGAAGCTAAAAAGGCTATGAAGAAGGCTTATAAGAAGA
>CAZBZV010000136.1:0-1840 GCA_964496505.1 uncultured Ignavibacteria bacterium
AGATAGCAGTCCATTGCGGGTGTGTGGTCAAGGAGAAGTCTCCCAGACTTCTCCTACTTTTTTGCCCGAGATCATATATAGATATTTTTGACTATTTATTTTTGACAAATATCGGCTACTATCGTCGTAATATTGCAAGCACGAAACCGAAGATAATTATAGTTGACTTATGGACTCGATAATATATTTTTATCTTAGATGCTAATCTGAATTAGATACCCTCGACAGGGAGGGAAATATGATATTGAGAAAAATGCTAATGCCTTTATGTGCGCTGGCCTTTCTGCTCGCATGCTCATCGAAACCGCCAAATTCCAGTGAGGGAGGACAGGGCCACATTGTTAGTCTTACCGATGAGGCCAAGCTGGCGGCAATCTGGATTTCTGATGAGCCGATTTATCCAGAGGATCTGACCCTCGATCTCCAGGAGAAACTGGCGGAATTGCGTGATAAGTACGGTGAGGAGATTCCGGAAGTTAACATTAACTTCATATATTCCGCAGTACCGAAGCAACTACGTGTTACATTTTACCCTGAGGTTATGGGCGAGGTAATTTACGGGGAGTATGATAATTGGGATGAACTAAATGAAAAATACAGAGTATCAGATATCATAATAGAGGAAAAATTTAACTGGGCCAAACTGGTTTTTGAAGATCAGATTAATCCCTACTTTTTAAGCGACTTGTATGCCGGTCTGGAGGGTGTAAGATACGCCAATGCGAATGGTTACGGCGGCGATTATCCCAATATATATCCATGGATAGTGGATGGCAAAATTGCAATCCTGGTCAGGGACGGCTGGGGCGACTGCCCGTCGGGATGCATATACAATCACTTCTGGTACTTCAAAAGCGGATCTAACAGTATCAGCCTGATTGGTGAATTCGAGATGGATGAGGTTTGGTGGGAGAACCCGGTATTTCCATCATGGTGGATTGAAATCGAACCTGCTTACTGCAAATATAAAACCGGAGAGGCCGGAAACTGCGGTATTTACGGCGGCTAGCCTTAAAGCTAATATATTTCAGTGTCACCCCGGATCGAACGTCCGGGGTTTTTCTTTTTGCGGAACAATAGCTTATTATCGTGTAATATTAAACAGCGAATCCGTGAATCATGCTAATTGATTTAGCTTGACATTTGATGCAAAAAACCTAAATTCTCAAATCTATGGCTAAGAAAAAATATAAAGTCAAGGCCAAACAGGTTAAGGCTAAAAGCTCCGAGGTCAAGCCCAGAAGGCCACGCAAAAAGCAGAAGGACATAGCCGATTTTCCGTTCGGACAGAAGAATTATATCATCTTCGGCGCGGCGATTATCGTTTTGGTGCTGGGCTTTATCGCTCTCTGGATGGGTGATATTACGATTGCGCCGGTTCTTCTGGTGGTCGGTTACTGTGTGTTGATTCCAATTGCGATTCTTGTTAAGGGACGCAAAGAACCTGAACCCGAGCCCCAACCTGAGTCCGGGTCCCAAAGTCCACCTGAGACCGAGGCATCCTCATAAGATTCGGGCGATTAGCTCAGCTGGTTTAGAGCGCCTGCCTTACAAGCAGGAGGTCACAGGTTCGACTCCTGTATCGCCCATATTTTATTGTCATCCAATATTTCTATTAGAATTAAAACAAATCAAGTGTAATCCCGCAAATATCTATTTTGATAACAGCGAAAATCGCTGATTTAATGCCAAAAACATGTTGACAAAACGGCGTATAACGATAAATTATGATTTCCGCGATTTGCGGGTTTATTGTTCTTTGAATTGACCAATATTTTTTTCAAACGGGGTTGTAGTTCAGTTTGGTTAGAACGCCTGCCTGTCACGCAGGAGGCCGCGA
>CAZBZV010000137.1:0-1760 GCA_964496505.1 uncultured Ignavibacteria bacterium
GACATTACCCTGAATTCTAGCCGCCTATCACTTTCACGGATAAGGTCTGAAATGCAATCTCAATGGCTTATTGAGACGTCGGCAACGCTTAAGCCAGTCCCAGCCCAAACGAAAATAGCTCTTGCCTCGGCGGTCTTTACGGTCGATCAACGGCCTGAAGCCACGCTTCACCACCCACGTCCCCAGGATGATAAACCAATTGAAGACAATACATACCCCCAGGAAGAGGTGCGAAATGCGCTCTTTGTGTCGCACAGTAGGTGACTTCCAGATCAAAATCTGTAATGCCCCCTAAAACGTCATCAGGAGGATCTTTACTCTAGCGAGCTTACCTGGCGATTGGCTTTGGCCAGCCAGCTTGAGTTGACTTCCACACCCCAGCCAGGAGCATTCGGAATCATCACGCGCCCATCTTCTACAGTCAAGCTGGGTGAATATAGACCTCCCATCCAATTCTGCGGCTCGATGGAAAATTCCACGTATGGGCCAGCATTGGAAATGGCCCCCATCATATGTAGAGAAAAGATGGTTACGAAAGAATGATTCGATGAGTGTGGCACAACTGGCAACCCGGCCCGATCCGTCATATTCGCCACTTCTAGCGCTCGTGTCAGCCCGCCGATATAGCAAACGTCCGGCTGCGCAATATCTACAGCAGGCATATCCACGATACGTTCCCATTGGGGTAAGAAGTTATCCTGTTCACCCCCGGCCACCGGCACATCCAGCGCCTCGGTCACCTGGGCCGTCCATTCGATCTTCCAGTAGGGACAGGGTTCCTCGAAGTGACAGACGTTCTGTGGCTGAAGTAACTGTTTTCCCACTCGGATAGCCTCGGCCGGGGTATAACAGCTATTAGCATCTACTAGCAGGGAGATGTCATCGCCAATTGCCTTGCGCACCATCGGTACCAGGGTTTCTGTACGACCTGGCCACTGATCCTCGTCGTGCCCGACCCTTTTTCCCACTCGTACCTTGAAGGCGCGAAATCCATGGCTGTCTCGCAAGCGGACCATCCGCTCGGCTTCATCCTCTGGGGTGATATCCCTCCGCGTACTGGACCCATAAACTGGAAAAGGCCGGGGTTGACCACCCAGCAACTCGCATACGCTCTTACCTTCTCGCTTTCCCCTTAGGTCCCACAACGCGGTATCCAGGCCAGCCAGAGCCCGGCAGACGTATGAACCTGGGAACTTGTACGTTTCTTCCATAACCCCTTTAACAAGCGTTTCCAGATCGTCGATGTCCCTCCCGAGAGCATAAGGTGCTATCTGGCGATGGAGTACAGTCGCCGAAATGTCAGCGTTAGAAGGAGCGATCTGACCGACTCCCTCGCTACCATCTTCCGTGCGTACACGCACGACACTCAAACGTTGAGCTTTAGTAAAGGTTTCGATACTCTGAATTTTCACATCAACCCCTCTCTCAAATCGTCTCTCAGGAGTACATCCTGAGAGATAAGAGTGCGCTGCAATTCCCTGACATCGAGCTTGCGAGGAGTCATATCCTCCTCAGCTGAGAGTGCAGCCGCCGTGCCCGCTGCCTGCCCAAGAACCATGCAAATAGGAATCTTGCGCAGACCGGCCAAAGCGCGATGATCCATAGAGATACATCGCCCTGCGACCAACAGATTATCCACCTCCTGGGGTACCAAGGCACGATAAGGAAGATCGTAGGTTTCCTTAGGGAGGCTGCCCTCCCATTCGCTTCCAGGCAGGTGCGCATCCAATGGTATCGCCGACTGGCCAATAGCATCGTCA
>CAZBZV010000138.1:0-1684 GCA_964496505.1 uncultured Ignavibacteria bacterium
AAGCCATTTCAAGGTATTTACGAAAAAGAAACGTCAATCGTGCGGATAACGAGATAATAGTAACTTCTGGTACAACGTCGGCCATTTTTATGACCATAGCTTCCCTTGTCAGTCCCGATGATGAAGTGGTTATCTTTGAGCCATACTTTATCGCATATCCAGAAATAGTAAGAATGTTTGGCGGCAAGTGTATTATGCAAAAAACAAAGGATGATTTTCAGCCAGACATTGATCTACTTGAAAGATCAATTACCGACAAGACGAAACTAATTATAGTAAACAGTCCAAATAATCCGACAGGGGTCGTATATAGCCGGAAAACAATCAAGGGTATTGTACGGGTCGCAAAGAAAACGGGAGTACACATTCTCTCCGATGAAATTTATCACGATTTCATATTTGACGATACCGTACGTTCTAGATAATAAATAATGTTACCCAACTAGCTCCGGATAGATAATAAATAGGGTTACCGTATTCGCATATGAATATGGCAACCAAAAACAATATATTCGAAGAGCACCTTGAGAAATATCTTAAGGCGACAAGGAAAGAAAAAGGGGTGATTTTAACCCATGTCTGTTTTGTGACAGGCATGCACCGCAAAGCAGCTAATCGTAAGTTCAACCGCTTGCAGAAAAAGGGTACTCCCCCGCCTAGCAAAAGAGGCCGCCGTACAATCTACGGCCCTTCCGTAACCGCAGCTCTGAAAACTGTCTGGGAAACAGGCGGGGAGGTGTGCGGAGAACTGCTACATCCTGTCACGCCTGAATACATCGATATCCTCATGCGAGACGGAATGTGGAAACATGGAAAAGAAGCTACGGCGCTTCTGCGGACGATGAGCGAAGGCACGATGAAAAACAGAGTGGGAACATTCATGAAAGCCAGAAAGAGGCGGAAAGGTCTTTCGGCAACCAAGCCTTCCCACCTCAAACACATCATACCTATCTTTACCGGTCCCTGGCACGACAAGCCGCCTGGCTGGGGACAGATTGATACGGTGCGGCATAGCAATTCCGCGTACGGAGATGCCGTAATGACCACTAATTACACTGACGCGGCCACATACTTCAGTATTCCCAGAGCTCAGTTCAACAAAGGAGAGCGAGCTACGAAGGAGACCATAAGCGTCATCGCCAAGCGCTCTCCCGTCTCTCTGCGGGGATTGCATCCGGATTCCGGATCAGAGTTCATTAACTGGTTTCTCAAGGATTGGTGCAAGACCGAGAATATTGATCTTTCACGCTCACGGTCAAACAAGAAGAATGACAACATGTACGTGGAAGAACGCAACGGCCACGTAGTGCGCCGGTACATCGGCTACATCCGCCTGGACTGTATAGAGGCGATTGATTCGTTAAACGAAGTGTATGACGTACTGACGCCGTACCTGCTGCACTTTGTGGCCGTGCGGAGAATGACAGGTAAAAAGAAAATCAAATCAAAGTATCAACGGACATACGAGAAAAAAGCCAAGACTCCATATCAGAGACTACTGGAACACCCAGAGGTTGATGAAGTAACCAAAGAGAAGCTACGGATAGAGCACGAGAAGCTAAATCCGATGGTATTTAAGAAAGAAATTGATCGAAGAATATCAAAGCTGTATGCTGTTCAGCAGCAATACGGAACCAAATGGAGAGACTAGGATTTGGGTAACCTTTTATTATTATCTATAGCG
>CAZBZV010000139.1:0-1667 GCA_964496505.1 uncultured Ignavibacteria bacterium
GTTGCCAGTATCTCGAAGAGCTGACGGAATTCATTGGGAAGGTAGGATATATTGATTATTGCATAGGCGCTGACCAGAGCCATCATGACTATTACGAAATAGTCGTAAATCAAAACCGCCACAAATCCGGCTACCACGAACATGGTTGCTCCGGCAATCAGGCCAGACTCGGGATCGCCCCCGCGCGACATAACCATGGCAAAAACCAGAAACCCCACCAAAAGCCCCACCCCTGAGAAAACAAAAAGCTTTTGTAGAGGCCATGCCAGAAGCGCGAACACTACCGCCCCCGCCAAACCGTAGATTAGAAGCGGGCCGGAGGTGCCCACGAAAACCTCGCCCATGAAAAGTCCGACCACAAAACCGGCCCAGAGTCCCAGTACGACCAGAAATATCTTGAATATCCTCAGTCCCCAAAGTATGCAGGCGAAAGCGAATGTCAGTACCGCCGAGACAAAAAGAGCGTTATAAATGTCCACCAGACTCCCTTAATGAAGAGGTTTCCGCCAAATGTTAGGCTTAGTTAATATATGCCCGGGGGCATGTCAAGTTCGATAATCCTTCCTTTGACAATAAAAAATGTTATATTCCGGCAAACAAATATTATTGAAACATGTTTTTAAGAATAAGTATAATAATATTTCCGGATGTCGATTTAATATATAGGTATAAATATGGCAAAGAAGGCAGTAGAGTTAAAAGTCGGGATCGCCGTCATACTCGGCGGCATTCTGTTTGTGGCGACGATTTTATGGCTCCAGGGATTTCAGTTCCGGCAGGAGCATAAATATATCAAGGTAATCTTCGAGAATGTCGGCGGCCTTAAACGCGGCGATCCGGTAACCGTATCCGGCGTGACCAAGGGAAAAGTGTCAAGCGTTGATCTGGAACGGACCGGCGTTATGGCTGAACTGGTCATTGAGGCTGACGCTTTTCTTCATACCGATGCGCGTTTTATAGTGCAGAACTACGGCTTGATGGGTGAACGCTTCATCTATATCGAGCCGGGAAAATCAGGCGAGCCTTTGGATATATCCAAAGTCCAGGAGGGTGAAACCGATCCGGGCACCGCCGAGCTGATCGGCCTTTTCGGACAGACAATCGAGGATGTTCGTAAAATCCTGGCCGATATAAAGCGCACAGTGGCCTCCGAGAAAAATCTCGAAAATCTGGTCGACCTGGCATCATCACTAAACGACCTTTCGATGAAACTCAATGATTTCTTCCTTGATAACAGGGGTTCGATTAAGAAGACATTTACAAATATAGAAGACGCTACCAATAAGCTTGGCGCTATTATAGATACAACCAGCACGAAAATCGATACCACTTTGAGCAATTTCGCCAAAGCCTCATCCTCACTGAACCGGCTGGCCGATTCGCTCGAGGTAATCACCTCGTCGATTTCGGGATTTTTAAGGGATATTGAAGATGGCAAGGGTACCCTGGGGCTTCTGAATGAGGATGAGACTATGTATCAGGATATGAAGAAGGCGATACGTTCGGTGGAGGCGATAATCGAGGATATCCGCCGCAATCCCAAAAAATACCTCAATGTCAAAGTCGAGATATTTTAAATAGACGGTAAAAGACAAATCCTATGGCCGGCTTTGGTAATATCTTTAATAGTGTGTAAAAAAGGCAAAAGGTGTATCCTACAATCTTAA
>CAZBZV010000140.1:0-1536 GCA_964496505.1 uncultured Ignavibacteria bacterium
CGGCGGGGGAGATCGAGCGGTTTGTTATCGAGAAAATCCGCGCCATCGGCAAAGACTCGAAGTTGGTAAGGGCAACACTGCGGGAGGTGAAGGCACAACAGGAGAAAGAGGGTAGGGCGCTGGAACGGGAGAGAGGGGAGTTGGAGAGGGCTTTGAAGCAGTATGCGGAGGACATCAAGAAATTGCTTTCCAAGGGCAACGGCAAGAACGCGCCGCAACTCGCGGACTTGAATGGCCAGACTGAGAGGGCGGGGGAGCGGTTGAAGGTTGTGCGGTTGGAGTTGGTGGAACTGGAGGGAAAGCGGCTGGCTGACGAGGAAGTGGTCGCGGCGTTGGCCCAGTTCGACTCGGTCTGGGACGCTTTGTCCGTCAACGAGCGGGCGCGGGTGCTCCGGCTTTTGGTTGAGAAGGTGGACTACAACGGCGAGACGCTGGGCATCTCATTCCGGCCCAATGGTTTGAAATTGAATGAGGGTTGAATTTAAAGTCTATTTCGCCAACGGCCGCCGGGGCAGGAAAAAGCTGGAAACCGGCGAATCCCCGGCTGTGAAGCCCGAAAATAAGCCCACGCGCCTTCCCCGCATCACCCAACTCATGGCCCTCGCCATCAAGTTTGAGCGGCTCCTCCATGAGGGCCACATCAAGTCCTATGCGGATTTAGCGCGGCTGGCCGGGGTAAATTTGTCGCAGATCACCCGCATCATGTCCCTCCGCAACCTCGCGCCGTCCATCCAAGAGGCCATTTTGGCCTTGGAACCCCTCAAAAACGGGGATCGGGAGCCTATTCGGATTGAGGAGGTGCTACATTTTAGTTCAAAATTAGTATGGTAAGAACAAATAAAATATTCAACATTGAACAGATCCAATAGAAATGTCTAAATTTGAGAAATGCTCAAGATGAGTGAAGGTGATGCTGAAGTTCTCATCGAGGAACACCTCCGCGAACGCGGTTGGAACATCACTGATTTTACCATTACCCGGAAGCACTGGCGCGACCACCTCGACGGCGAAGAGGCCGACCGCGTTTTCCTGCATGACGGCAAGCCCGCCGCCATCCTCGAAGCCAAGAAGCCGGGCCGCGACCTTTGGGCCGCCCTCGAACAGGCCAAGGGCTACGCCCGCGCCTACAATCGCAACACCGGCCACGACGTGCCTTTGCTCTTCGCCAGCGACGGCGCGATGTATTTGCGCCAGAACCTCAAGGCCAACACGCTCCCCGAACGCATCAAGCAGTTCCCCACGCCGAGTGAGTTCAACGAACTCTTCCGCCCCCAGGCGGACATTCTGCTCGGCAACTTGCGCGACTATCAGCGCGTCGCCGTCTCGCAAGTCCTTTCCGCCGTGCAGGCGGGGCGAAAGCGGATGTATCTGCAAATGGCGACCGGCACGGGCAAGACCATCACCGCCGCCGGCATCATTGCGAAACTCTGGTCACTCGGCCTGATCCAGCGCGCCCTGTTTCTTGTGGATCGCGACGCCCTCGCGGGCCAGACCGAACGCGCCTTAAAGGATCAGATGGGCGACGCTCTTACCGTG
>CAZBZV010000141.1:0-1519 GCA_964496505.1 uncultured Ignavibacteria bacterium
CGAGCTGCGCGAGCATCAGCCGCCCGTCGCTCTCGCTGTGCCGGCGGACCAGGGTGCGGCAGTTGCGGATCTTGCCCGCGACGAACTGGCGGGCCAGCGCCAGCGAGCGCGCCGGATCGGTGGCGGTCCGGAACTGCGCAAGGCGCAACTCGACGTTCTTGTGGGCCATGCCCACGGTCACCGCGTGGAACCAGCCGCCGTAAGAGAAATGGCAAACGGGGATCCCCGCCGCGGTGATCTCCCGCAGGGCCTGCGCCGTCACCTGCACGTTGCCGAACAGGCTCACCTGCGACACGTCGATCATGCGGACCTTCTGGAGCACCTGCTGCCGCGACTTCACCACGAGCTGGTCGCCGCTCTTGCCCAGCGTAGTGCCTTGCTCCTGCAAGTAGACCGGCTGGGCGTCGTCGCGGGCGGGCATCAGGCGCCGGACCGGCGGCTTGGCGCCGCGGTCGGCATGCTGCAACAGCGACGTCTCGTCGGGCAGGCAGATGCCCACCAGCGAGCATCGCGGGCACTTCGGGCTGTCTTCCAAGGGGGGCGGCATCACTCCCTCGGCCGCCATCCGGCGCATCTGCCGGACCAACTCGCGGGTTCGCTCGATCAGCGCGTCGTCCAGCGGCACGGTCACCCGCCGGCGCGATTGGGCATAATAGAGGATGCCCGCCTCGCAGTGATAGCCGTTTTCCCGCAGGATCAGCCCCTGCACGCAGAGCTGCACCTGCTCCGGCTCCCACGCGCCACCGGGCACATCGGGCACGCGGCCCCGCTTGTAGTCGACCGGCACGGCCTCGGCCGACGAGATGTCGACCAGGTCCATCTTGGCAATAAAACCCTCCACGGGCGCCGAAAGCATCAGCGACCGCGTATGGATCGGCTCGACGCCGGGGGCGCCGTCATCGCCGGAATCCTCGTCCGGCCCGGGGACCTCGCGCCGCGACGGCCGGTCGACCGTGCGGTGGCTGAACCGCCCTTCGTGGGTCTCCAGGTTGTCGGCAAACTCGCCCTGGACCCACTCCAGGTAAGCCAGCCGCGGGCAATAAGCGAATTCGTTGAGCATCCGAGCGGGGATCAAATCGGGGAGTCCTTCCAGGTGTTGCGGTTCGGTGTCGGTGATACTCATCAGAGACTCCTCGTTGAAGCGGCCCTAACGGGGACAGGCACCCTCGCATGGTCCTTTTCCGGAACGTGCTTGGAAATGGCCGGGAGCCAGTCCCCGTTTTGTTAGGGCCGTGAACGAAACGCGTTGACAGACACGCTTCCGTGCACGATGCTCTCCGGAAAAGAAGAACGGGAGAAGAGGAGAAGCTTTTCGCGTCTTCTCCCCGCCGGCAGGGCCCGTCGGCCATGGGCGAGTCATGGCCGGCGGGCGGAACGACGTTCCGCGGCCTTTGTTTGTGGAATCAAATTGTCAAAGAGCGGCACAGCAGTCGTTGACTGCCGATCGTGCCCCCCGCACGTCCTCCAAATCGTTTAGCCGCAGTGCCCAACGGGCCGCGCGCGAAGCGGTGCCAACTTC
>CAZBZV010000142.1:0-874 GCA_964496505.1 uncultured Ignavibacteria bacterium
TGGAGCAACAGGACGTTGACAACATCGCGAAGCTGGTCCTGGACGCTCTCAAAAAGTCCAATGAAAAGCCTTACCTATTTGAAGATGACTCGCAAATCGTTCGCCTATTGGTATACAAGCTCAAGTCTGAGAAAAAGAAAGAGGTTGTCTGCGATTCCCTGACCATATCCTTCAGGGAACACGACCCTAAAAAACAGATGATTCTCCAACACAAGAAGGTCATATAACGGTTCATCTATTCACGTAAATGTGGGTGTATCTCCGATTGGTCCTGAAAAGAGCAAATACACCAAGCAGCCCGGAACCAGCTATGACTATGAGCAACCCTATTGAGAACGGGTCAAGCTTCGCGAACGAAGCTGTCATAAGTGCGGCAAATCCGAAGGCCCAGCTGATGTATAACAAAATTACAGCAGCTATTCGGGTCAACCAGTACACCAAGTCGTTCGACATGTCCAGAGAGTTTACCAGTCTAAAGACGTTGCGGTAGAGGTAGTAGGTAAACACGACCCAGGCAATTATGTTGATCCAATTGAGTACTTCGGACAGGCCCGCGAACTTGTCCTGGAAACTTGCACTCAACACCGCAACCAGAAACCATGTTATGCCGGACCGCCATTCCAAGCTCACCACCTTGCGCTGTATTCCGCCGAGGTCGAAACTGCCCCGCTCAAGAAGATGGTAGGAGAACAAAGACAAGAGGGCGGCCAGGAACCAGTTGTCCTGAATCAACTCTGAAAGCTTCACAAAGTCCCCTTCGGCAGCCGAAGGTGCCAACTTCATCATGCCCTCTGGATAATACAGCGACGTAAGAATCAGCAACAGCGCAATCAACGGGACATACTGCGGAACTTTCGCGGACAACTTATCAAAC
>CAZBZV010000142.1:884-1511 GCA_964496505.1 uncultured Ignavibacteria bacterium
CAAACAAGTCCCCAAATATTTTCCCCGGCGTGGTCTTGTAGCCTTGTCCCTTTTGCTGCATGCGCTTCCTTGCCAAGTGATAGGAGACGAAAATCGTAAGGAGCGACAATTTCCATCTCTGGTTTATGAACTCACTGATTTTCGTGACGTCCGCCTGGGCCGCCTTGGGAACTATCAGTAGCAGCTGCTCTGAAAAGTAGAAGCTGCCAACGATGAAAATCGGAACGAACGCAAAGAAGTAGGTGGGCAGCATCAAGACCAAGTCCTCACAAATGTGCCCCAGCTTACGCAAAACCCTCTTAAAATCCTTGGAAGCATCAAAGCCCGCGTCCTTTGAATTCATTTCGCCCAAACCGGCACCCGGAAAGATAACTATTTAGGATTTAAACAAGTATGCCTCCGAAACAAGGTATAGCGTAACCTGGCAACGACGTCACCGTGAGGCCGGAAATCCTGCCGCAGCTCTTGAAATTTCCAAACATCTGAACTAATCTGAAGACCCCCGGAAGACCCGTTGTTTTTAATGTCCGGTCACACCACATGGTGTGTCCGACATAATGACGAAAGAACAGAGAAGTTACAATATGTCGCAGATAAAAGGCGAGGACACAGGCCCTGAAATTCAAC
>CAZBZV010000143.1:0-1508 GCA_964496505.1 uncultured Ignavibacteria bacterium
TGGAGAGTTCCCCATGCCGCCGCTAGCGGCGACACATCAAAGAGATGAAAATAAGGTCGTCGAGATGCTGTGAAGTCGGTATTTTTCTGGTATTGCGAATCCGAGGGAGAGTTGGACTCAGGAACCTCAGAAGCACATAAAGATGTCGCCTTCCGTCAGGAAGAGCACGCAGAGGAGATACCTCAACCAAGGCGAGGTTCCCAGCATCGGACATGACTAACGGGCTGAGTATGGAGATAGGGTCATGCGTGTAGTTCATGAACGATGTGCCGGGTTGGATGTGCACAAGAAGACCGTGGTGGCGTGCCGAATTGTGCCGGCCCAAGACCGCGAATGGCAAGTGGATATTCGTACGTTTGGAACAATGACGGATGACTTGCTAAGGCTCCATGACTGGTTAGCCGAAGCCAACGTGAGTCATGTGGCGATGGAAAGCACGGGGGTGTACTGGAAGCCAGTCTTCAACATCCTGGAAGAAACGTTTGAGGTGTTGCTGGTGAATGCCAAACACATCAAGTTTGTGCCGGGACGCAAGACGGATGTTAAGGATGCACAATGGATCGCAGAATTGCTGCAACATGGCCTGCTCAAGGCGAGTTTTGTGCCTGAACCGGCCCAACGCGAGATGCGCGAGGTGGTGCGTTATCGTACGCACTTGATCCAGGAACGGGTGCGCGAGGTGAACCGAGTGCATAAGGTGTTGGAAGATGCCAATCTGAAGCTGAGTTCCGTCGCGACCGACATTATGGGTGTATCCGGTCGTGAGATGCTGGCCGCGCTGATCGCCGGGAAAGATGATCCTGAAGCCTTGGCGGAGTTAGCCAAAGGCCGGATGCGCAGCAAGATCGATGAGTTGGAACGCGCGCTGACCGGCTATGTGAAAGACAGCCATCGCCGGATGTTAAGTTGGCACTTGCGCCATATTGATGAGTTGAATGCGCTGCTGGAAGAAGTTGAACAGGAGCTTGACCAACTCATGCGCCCTTTTGATCAGGACAACTTGATTGCACGGTTGGATACGATTCCGGGAGTAGACCGTAAAACGGCACAGGTCATCATCGCCGAATTGGGGATTGATATGAACCGGTTTCCCACTGCCGGTCATGCCGCCGCATGGGCGGGTTTGGTCCCCGGCAAAAACGAAAGTGCTGGACGCAATCATTCATCGCGCACCAACAAAGCCAATCGCTACCTCAAAGCGGCCTTAGTCCAAGCCGCTCACGCCGCAGGGCGCAGTAAGGATAACTATCTGGCCGCTCAATATCGGCGCTTATCCGCTCGACGGGGCAAAAAGCGTGCGGCGGTCGCGGTAGCGCATTCCATTTTGGTGATTGCTTATCACTTGACTGAGCGCGGCACCGAATACGTTGATTTGGGCGCGACTTATTTTGACCAACGCAAGAAAGATACCGTTCAACAGCAGTTGGTCAAGCGGCTTGAAAAGCTTGGCTTCAAAGTCGCTTTGGAACCACTTGAGACCGCTGCTTAACATTTATTTTCAGAGGAGT